>JAZBNW010000315.1:0-2294 GCA_036350855.1 Halieaceae bacterium | reverse complement strand
TCTCGGTGCTCTTCGAGACCGTCTTTGGGCACCCCATGAGCTTAGCCCTGTGGCGTTGGAAATACGCCGGGGGACGCGGTTGTTCCGTGGCCGCCTGGCGAGGGGATCGTTTGGTCGCCCACTATGGCGGTAGCCTGCGTAAGGTGCTGGCGTTTGGGCGGCCATTACAGGCATTGCAAGTCTGTGACGCCATGGTCGATCCGCGCGAGCGCGCCGTCATGACCAAGACTGGCGCCATGTTCCAGGTTACGGCGGCCTTCTTGGAGTTTTATCAGGGACTAGCCGGCATACCCCTTGCCTTCGGCTTCCCAAATCGGCGCGCCATGCGGCTGGGCGAGCGGCTCGGTCTCTACACCGAGGTTGGCGCCCTCCGTGAGTTACGCTGGTCGGCCCTAGGCAAAAGGCCCAGGCTGAACACACGGCTGCGCTATCTCAACCCCGATGCCGCCGCCGACCGCCGTTCCGTCGAGCGGCTATGGGCGGAAATGGCCCAGGATTTGAGGGATGGATTGGTCGGTGTCCGTGACTGGAGCTACCTGCGACACCGTTACTTCGAGCATCCGGAACGTCATTACGCACTGGTGCTGGTCAGGTCGCGATTCACCGGTACCACGCTCGGCTTGCTGGTGTTGCGCCAGGACGAGAAAGATGTGGTTTTGATCGACCTGGTCGCGCCGCTGCGACGCATTCCGCTGCTGCTGAGCCAGGCACGGCGTCTGACCGGGCTATGGGGACGTAACTCACTCTATGGCTGGATCCCGCGGCAACATGTCTGTCGTTTCACGACCAGCGATACCGAAGTCCGCGATATCGAGGTTAGCATACCCACCAACGCCTGGGTCTCCCAGCCTTTCGGACCGGCGCAACTCCATGACCGCTGGTGGCTAACCATTGGCGACACGGATTTTTTCTGAGGTTCAATTTAGCAGATGGGCCAATGATTGAACAGACACCTTGGCTAGAGTCAAATTTTTTGCCCTATCAGGCGTCCGCGACCTGTCCGCCCGGACCCGTGGTGGTGCTGGCGCCGCACCCGGACGACGAGGTCTTCGGCTGTGGGGGGGCCATTCTAGTTCATCTTGCCGCCGGCGACGCGGTGAGCGTCGTCATCGCCACGGATAGTGATTATGGACGATTCCAGTCGGGAGAGGATGGCCGTTCCGTCCGGCGACGGGAGGCGGTGGCCGCGGCCAAGGTGCTGGGCTATGGCACCCCATGCTTCTGGGGCCTGCCTGATCGGGGGCTGACTTACGACGAGGGCTTGATTGGCCTGGTGCTGGATGTGCTGGAAAAGACCGAGGCAACGATACTCTACGCGCCCTCCTGGTGGGAGATACACCCGGATCATTGTGTGCTGGCCTTGGCGGCGGTCGAGGCGGCGCGACGTTGTCCGCGCCCGGTCACCCTGGCCATGTACGAGGTCGGGGTGCCGCTGCATCCGAATCTCCTGCTCGATATCACCGATCTGGCGGCGCGCAAGCAGGCTGCCATGGCCTGTTACGAGAGCCAACTAAGGATGCAGCGCTATGATCGCCACCTGTCGGCATTAAACCAATTCCGCACCTATACATTGTCGGACAGTGTGAATGCCGCCGAGGCGTTCCGGCTTTTGAATCGAGAAGATTTGCATAAGGACCCGCTAGCAGCGATCCGACCAGGACTCTATTACGCCCTGAGTCGCCCAATGTCCGAGCTGGGGTTGCCACTTGTATCGGCCCTTTTCATCGGTGGCCGAGCGGCCCTCGCCGATGCCCTGGATTCGGTGATGCTCCAAACCCATGCCCATCTCGAGATCATCGTTGTGTTGGATCGGTGTCGGGATGAACGGGACCTCGCGGATGATTTGGTCCCCTGGCGCGAGGGCCGCTTCCCCCTGCGGGTCATCGACACCGATGGCTCCTTGTCGCGGGCCGAGCGAGCTAACTTGGCGATGGCTAATGCCCGCGGGGAGTGGCTTTTACTTCTTGGCGATGGCGACATGCTGGCGCCAAGCCATGTCGCGACGCTGCTGGCTAGCCTCGGGGCATCCGCTCCAGCCCGCTGTGCCTGCGCCATGGCGCGGGTGGAATGTTTGAGGCAGTCAGGAGGGCAACCGGAGATCGCCGATTGGCGCCTGGCTCCCGAACCCAGGACACCCATGTCCTTCGAGTCGGTACCCCTCGCTGCCGTCTTGTTCGCACGCTCGCTCTTTGAGGGCGGTTGCCGCTTCGATACCCAATTCGACGACAGGATGGCGACCTGGGATTTCTGGTTACAGCTTGCATGCCGTACCCGGTGGATCGCCAGTGGCGACG
>JAZBNW010000314.1:0-3971 GCA_036350855.1 Halieaceae bacterium | reverse complement strand
GTTTTCCCGGGCCCAGCCCTGGTCGTGGCGGCAAAGGTCGGTGACCAGCACCACGCCACCGGGCGCGAGGCTGGAGGCCACATCGTCCAGGATCTGCCCTGGTTCCGGGGTGTGATGCAGCACCATGTTGAGCACGGCACAGTCGGCGCCGAGACCATCCAGTTCGCGGCTGCCGGTATCGCCGTGGACAAATTCGATATTGTCGAGGCCGGCTGTGGCGGCCCTGCTCCTGGCCTGGGCCAGCATCAGCTCGGCGTTGTCCAGTGCCACCACGCGCCGGAACAGCGGCGCCAGCTCGAGCAGGAACGCGCCGTCACCGGGACCCACTTCCAGCGCGGTATCGCGGCGCACCAGCGGCGCGTCGCGCAACATCTGCGCCACCGTATCGGCGTACTGTTCGTAACTTGCGATCAGGTCCTGCTGCTGGCGAAACTTGTGGGCGTTGTCCCGGAAGAAGTTGCGCGAGTTCTCCTCCCGCTGGCGATACAGCTGCGCCAGTCTGCGAGCCGTTGCCGGCGGGAGCTCGATCCGGTCGACGCACTCGAAGATACTGCTCAGCAGGGGCTCTACAGCGGTTCGCTGGCCGAGGCTGCTGCGCCGGTAGAAAATGGAGTTGCCCTCCCGCCGCGTCGCCACCAGCCCGGCGCCGGCCAGCACCTTGAGGTGGTGGCTCAGGGCCGGCTGGCGGATCTCGAATATCGCGCACAGTTCCGACACGCCAAAGGACTCCTCCCGCAGCACGCGCAGCACCTGCAGGCGCAGTGGGTCCGCACTGGCCTTGCACAGATTGGCCAGTTCGCTGAGCTGTCCGTTCGCCGGGGCGGCAGCTGGCAGGCCTGTGGATGTCCGGGATTCGAGCATGGGGTGGGAGTCTAGCAAGCCCGGCGGTCTATATCAAAATATTTTGATATAGATGTGAGCCGGTGCGCACAGCGGGGGTCGGGCGTGCAAAATGGAAATTTTGTCCACTTTGTTTGCCGTTCGCCTCCGCTTACGCGAAAATACCGACCCATTTTGAGCGCCCCCCGCCAACCCTCCCTGGAGAAATCGATGTCGTCCCCCCGCACTGAACTTGCCAATGCCATTCGCGCCCTGAGCATGGATGCCGTACAGAAAGCCAATAGTGGCCATCCCGGTGCGCCCATGGGGATGGCCGACATTGCCGAGGTGCTGTGGAATGATTACCTGCAGCACAACCCCGCCAACGCCCACTGGCCCAACCGCGACCGCTTCATCCTGTCCAACGGCCACGGCTCCATGCTGTTGTACTCCCTGCTGCACCTGAGCGGTTACGACCTGCCCATGGAGGAGCTGAAGAATTTTCGCCAGTTGCACAGCAAGACCCCCGGCCATCCCGAGTACGGCTATACACCGGGTATCGAGACCACTACGGGTCCCCTGGGCCAGGGCCTGGCCAATGCGGTCGGCATGGCGCTGGCGGAGCGGGTGCTGGCGGCCCAGTTCAACCGCGAGGGCCATACCGTCGTAGACCACCACACCTACACATTCGTGGGGGATGGCTGCATGATGGAGGGCATATCCCACGAGGTGAGCTCCCTCGCGGGCACCTGGGGCCTGGGCAAGCTGATCGTGTTTTACGACGACAACGGCATCTCTATCGATGGCGAGGTGGAAGGCTGGTTTACCGACGACACCCCGGCCCGCTTCAAGGCCTACGGCTGGCAGGTGATCAATGATGTCAACGGCCACAGCCCCTCGGAGGTAAAGGCAGCCATAGAGGCAGCGCGTCACGAGACCGGCAAGCCGACCCTGATCTGCTGCAAGACGGTGATTGGCAAGGGCGCCCCCAACAAACAGGGGACGGAGTCCACACACGGTGCCCCGCTGGGCGCCGATGAAGTGGCCGCCACGCGCATTGCCATCGGCTGGGAGTACGAACCCTTCGAGATCCCGGACAGTGTCTACGCCGGCTGGGACGCCAGGGCCAGGGGCGCCGCGCTCGAGCAGGCCTGGGAAGAGTCGATGATGGCCTATGCCGACCATTACCCCGAGCTGGCCGCCGAACTGCGGCGCCGCCTGGCGGGTGAGCTGCCGGCGGATTTCACCGCGCAGGCGGCCGCCTATATAGAGAAGACACAGCAGGAGGGGCCGACCATCGCCTCCCGCAAGGCCTCCCAGAACTGCCTGAACGCCTTTGGCCCGCTGTTGCCGGAACTGCTCGGGGGGTCCGCGGACCTGGCCGGCTCCAACCTTACGATCTGGGGTGGTTCGAAGGGGATCACCCGGGAGGACGCCAGCGGCAACTATATCTACTACGGCGTGCGCGAGTTCGGTATGGCGGCCATCATGAACGGGCTCGCCCTGCACGGCGGCTTTATCAACTACGGCGCGACCTTCCTCATCTTCATGGAATACGCCCGCAACGCGGTGCGTATGGCCGCCTTGATGAAGCAGCAATCCATTTTCGTGTTCACCCACGACTCCATCGGCCTGGGTGAAGACGGGCCCACGCACCAGCCGGTAGAGCAGCTTGTCACCCTGCGGTCGACCCCGAATATGCACACCTGGCGCCCCTGCGATGCGGTGGAGTCCGCGGTGGCCTGGAAATCGGCGATCGAGCGCAGGGACGGCCCCTCGTCCCTGGTGTTCTCCCGCCAGAACCTGCCGCACCAGCCACGCGATGCCGACCAGCTCGCCGCCATCGCCCGCGGCGCCTATATCCTGCGCGAGTGCCAGGGCGCGCCGGAGGTGATCCTGATCGCCACCGGATCGGAAGTGGCGCTGGCAACCGCGGCAGCGGAGCAGCTGGCGGCGCGCGGCACCCGGGCCCGGGTGGTTTCCATGCCCTGTGCCGAGGTGTTCGAGCAACAGGATGCGGCCTACCGGGAGTCGGTACTGCCCAGCGATATACTCGCCCGGGTGGCGGTGGAAGCCCTGCACGCGGATTACTGGTACAAGTACGTGGGCCTGGACGGTCGCGTCGTCGGCATGACCGGCTTTGGCGAGTCCGCGCCCGCCGCAGAGCTGATGACCTACTTTGGCTTCACCGTGGAGAATGTGATTGCCGTGGTGGACGAGGTTCTGTAGCCGGGCGAACACCAGGGGTATCCGATGTTGTTGCGACTGGCGATAAACGGCTACGGCAGGATAGGCCGGAGCGTGCTTCGGGCACTCTACGAGAGCCCCCTGCGTACCGAGCTGGAGGTAGTGGCGGTGAACGAGCTGGCGGATGCGCGCACCGTCCTGCACCTCACCCGCTACGACTCCACCCACGGCCGCTTCAAAGGCACCCTGGCAGGTGATGAAACCCGGCTGTGGGTTAACGGTGACCCGATCACCCTGTTGCGGCGCCCGGACATCAGTGACCTGCCCTGGGCTGAGCTCGGGGTCGATATGGTGCTTGAATGTACCGGCGCATTCTCCGACCGGCCCACCGCCGAGCTGCACCTGCGACAGGGGGCTGCCAGGGTATTGTTTTCCCAGCCCGCGGAGGCCGACGTCGATGCCACCGTGGTCTACGGGGTCAACCACGGCGAGCTGCTGGCGGCACACCGTATCGCCTCCAATGCCTCCTGCACCACCAATGCCATAGTGCCGGTGATCGCCGCCCTGGACGAGGCACTGGGAATCGAAAGCGGCACTATCACCACCATCCACTCCGCGATGAACGACCAGCCGGTGCTGGATGCCTACCACCACACGGACCTGCGCAAGACCCGGGCGGCGTCCCAGTCGATTATTCCGGTGGATACGGGGCTGGCCCGGGGGGTTGAGCGGATATTGCCGCAGATGGCGGGACGTTTCACCGCCCAGGCATTGCGGGTGCCCACTCTCAACGTCTCGGCCCTGGACCTGACCGTCTACACCCGGGCCGACACTGACGTGGCGGCCATAAATCGCATATTGCATGATGCAGCTCAAAGCCGTTTCAACGGGGTGCTGGGCTATACTGAGGAGCTGCTGGCCTCCTGTGATTTCAACCACGACGCCCACTCCGGCATAGTCGATGC
>JAZBNW010000313.1:0-2029 GCA_036350855.1 Halieaceae bacterium | reverse complement strand
GGCGGCACGGTATGCAGTAAGGGTCTGTTTCCATGGGGCTATCTTGCTGGAAGAGTTCGCTGAAAAGCCACTGAACTTGGCGAAATAGCGCACTTTTACGGCTTTTTGCGCGGCGTATGTCCGACCGGGTCCCGGTTGTACGCTCTGCCCGGCGGGTCCATCGGAACCCGTATGGCGCGTTACGTTTCGGATGCCTGTCGGCAAAATGAGGCCGGGGCCATGCTGAATGACTGCCCGGCGGCTTTCCAAGCTGTCGTCCATGGTGGATGATGTGGCACCGGAGTAGACAATAAGAGAGCCGATGGGGTTTTTCTCCGAACTGAAACGGCGTCATGTGGTGCAGGTTGGCATCGCCTATTTGGTCGTGGCCTGGGGCGCCGCCCAGGTTGCGGAGCTGGTGCTGGACACCTTCGATACGCCCGGCTGGGTGATGCAGGCGATCCTGGTCACCCTGGGCCTGGGCGTTCCTGTCGCCCTGGTGCTGGCGTGGATCTGTGATCTGCGCGCGGACGGCCTGCACAAGGAGAGTGAGTCGGTCGCGGTCGATGGCCAGGCGCCGGCTACCGGCGCCCTGGAAAAAGTCGTGGAGCACGAATCCATCGCGGTGTTGCCCTTCGTCAATATGAGTTCCGATCCGGAGCAGGAATACTTCTCCGACGGCATATCCGAAGAGTTGCTCAACCTGCTGGCGAGAATTCCCGAACTCCGGGTATCGGCGCGCACTTCGGCCTTTTCCTTCAAGGGCAAGGATGTGGAGATCCCCGAGATTGCCCGGCGACTGCAGGTAGTCCATGTGCTGGAGGGTTCGGTACGCAAGGCGGGAAACAGAATCCGGATCACTGCCCAGTTGATCAGGGCGGAGAACGGTTACCACCTGTGGTCAAAAACCTGGGATCGCACCCTTGACGATATTTTTGCGGTGCAGGATGAGATCGCCGCCGAGGTGGTGCAACAGCTGAAGCTGACTCTGTTGAATACATCGCCGACAGTCGTGGAAACCAACCCTGAGGCCTATGCCCTGTACCTGCAGGCCAGGCACCTGGCCCGGATGCAGACTGCCGCGGCCTATGAGCAGGCGCTGGCGCTGCTGGAGCAGGTACTGGCCATCGCGCCGGACTACGCCCCGGCCTGGGCTGAGCGGGCGGTGGTATTCAACCGGCAGGCCTCCTACGGACTCGCGCCCTGCGATATCGGTGCCGGCCGGGCCCGGGAGGCCGCGGCGCGAGCGCTGGCCATCGATCCCCGGTGCGCCCTGGCGCACGCGGAAATCGGCTATGCGGCGATATCCAGGGACCGTGATTTCGCTGCCGCCGCCCATCACCTGCTCACGGCGCTGGCCATCGATCCGGATGACCCGGACCTGTTTTCCAGGGCGGCAAAAATGGCGACGAATATGGGGCGCCTGGATACCGCGCGGAAACTGTATGACTACCTCGTCGAGCGCGACCCGGTGAATCCGGCGATACGCTTTGACCTGGGCTACCTGCACCACTGCAACGGCGACCCCGACGCGGCGCTTGAACAGTGGCAAACCGCGCTGCGCTTGTCTCCCGAGCAAATTGGTACGCGCATGACCATCGCCATTGCGCTGCTGCTCAAGGGTGAGACCGGGGCGGCGCTGGCGTCCGCCGACCTGGAACAGAATGTGTTTTATCGCCTGTTGGGTCACGCCCTCATCTATTTCAGGATGGGCAGGAAGGCAGAGGCGGATAACGCCCTGGCGGAGCTGATTGCTGATCACCAGCTTGGAGGGGCCTACAATATCGCCTTGCTACTGGCCTGGCGTGGCGAGATGGACCTGGCTTTCGATTGGCTGGAGAAGGCGCTGGAGCACAATGACTCGGGCCTGCCCGAGATAAGCATCGAGCCCTTTGCAGAGAGCCTGCGCAAGGACCCGCGCTGGGAAGGCTTCGCCACCAGGGCGGGGCTGTCCCGGCGGCAGTTGGACGCTATTGAGTTCGATGTGAAGCCGCCGCAGTAGCATCATCCAGGTTCCGACAGGCTCCCGGGACGGCTGAATCAAAAGCCG
>JAZBNW010000312.1:0-3113 GCA_036350855.1 Halieaceae bacterium | reverse complement strand
GTGCCGTCACCCGCACCGCTCGCCATCGTGGAACTGCCGATTATCCGGCAACTGCTGGCCCTGGGTGTGATCGTCATCGCAGCCGGTGGCGGGGGTATACCTGTGATCGACAGCGGCAAGGGGGACGTTATGACGGGCTTGATGAAGGGTGTGGAGGCGGTGGTGGACAAGGACCTGGCTTCCGCACTGCTGGCCATCGGGGTCGGGGCGGAGCAACTGGTCATGGTCACCGGGGTGGCCGGCGCCTACACCGATTTCGGCACCCCGGCGGCGCGCCTGATCAGCCGCACCGATCCGCAGCAGCTGGCCGCCTGGCAGGCGCAGGGGCACTTTCCCGCGGGCAGCATGGGGCCGAAAGTCGAGGCCGCCATCCGCTTCGTGCGGGAAACGGGCGGGCGGGCGGTGATCTGCCAGCCGGGCGATCTCGCCGCGGCGCTGGTGGGCGAGGCGGGCACGCTGGTGGAGCAAGCCGGTGCCGTTTAACTGCATTATCATGGGCGCCGCGGGCCGCGACTTCCATAATTTCCGCACGTTTTTCGCCGCGCATCCCGAGTTTCGGGTCTGCGCCTTTACCGCGGCGCAGATCCCCTTTATCGCGCAACGACGCTTTCCCCGGGAGCTCGCGCCCCAGGGCTACGACAGCGATATCCCGATCCACGATGAAAGCGAACTGCCGGGCCTGATCAAAACCCTGGCCATCGACTTCGTGTTTTTCTCCTACAGCGACGTGGCCCATACCGAGGTCATGCACCGGGCCTCCATCGTCCAGGCAGCCGGCGCCGGTTTCATCCTGCTCGGACCGATGCAGACGTCGCTCACCAGCCGCTGCAAGGTCGTGGCGGTAACCGCTACCCGGACCGGTACCGGCAAGAGCCCCCTCACCCAGTGGCTGGCCAGGTCTCTGGTGGATAGCGGGGTGCGGGTGGCGACCATGCGCCACCCCATGCCCTACGGCAATCTGCGGGCCCAGGCCGTGCAGCGCTTCGCCACCCTCGCTGACCTGGACCTGCAGGACTGCACGATCGAGGAGCGCGAGGAATACGAACCCTATGTGCGCCAGGGGCTGGTGATCTTTGCCGGTGTGGATTACGCGGCGATTCTGCAGGCGGCGGAAGCCGAGGCGGACCTCATCCTGTGGGACGGCGGCAACAACGACTTCTCCTTTGTCAGGCCCGACCTGAACATCGTCGTATGCGATGCATTGCGGGCCGGCCACGGCCTGGATTACTACCCCGGTGAGACCAATTTCCGGGCGGCGGACATCGTGGTGATCAACAAGACGGGCCAGGCCTCGGCGGCCGACATCGACCGGATCGTGCAACTCAAGGCCAGGATCAACCCGGCGGCCGGGCTGCTCACGGCGGATCTCGAGGTGAGCGTGGACGAGCCCGAACGCATCCGCGGCAAACGCGTTCTGATCGTCGAGGACGGTCCCACCGTCACCCACGGCGGCATGGGCTACGGCGCCGGCTGGGTCGCAGCCCACAAGTACGGGGTGGGAGAAGTGGTGGATCCGCGTCCCTGCGCCGTCGGCAGCCTGGCCGAGACCTTTGCAGCATACCCCCAACTGCTGTCGGTACTGCCCGCGATGGGGTATTCGCAGCAGCAGCGGCGGGAACTCAAGGCCACTATAGAAAACGCCGGAGCGGACCTGGTCCTGAATGCGAGCCCCGCCAACGTCGGCGCCGTCCTCGAACTGACCCTGCCGGTAGTGCAGGTCAGCTACCGTTTTGCGCCGGGCAGCGGAGAAGACCTGCTGGCCAGGGTCGGCCAGCTCCTATCGTAAAAAAGGGAAAAAAAAGGGGGACAGACCACGGTTTCTGAAAATAAGGAGGGATGGACAACCATTTTTGATGTTCACACAATGCCCCGTTAGTTTTAGATTGTCCGTTATTACTGATGCTCGGCAGAGAAAGCTTCCAGAGCCCTTACGCGGAAAAGGATGTCATCATGCCCAGGAGAGCTCGCCTGGCCTGCGCCGGAATTCCCTGGCATATTATCCAGCGCGGGAACAACCGCTCTGCTTGCTTCTATACTGAAGACGATTACCTTGTTTACCTGAACCAATTGCGACGGCAGGCTGAAAGGTTTGGATGTGCGATACACGCATATTGTCTGATGACGAATCATGTACATTTGTTGCTTACACCTGAGCATGCCAACAGTCCCTCGCTCATGATGAAACATCTCGGTCAATACTACGTGCAATACATCAATCGAACGTATGAGCGAACCGGTACTCTCTGGGAGGGGCGCTTCAAGTCCTGCCTTGCCCAGGATGATCGCTATGTGCTGACCTGTTACGGCTATATCGAATTAAATCCGGTGAGGGCCGGTATCGCGTCGAGTCCAGCGGATTACCAATGGTCCAGTTTTGGCTGTAATGCATTGGGCGAGAGCAACCCTATGATTACTCCCCACCCCGACTACACCGGCCTGGGAGCCTCGTCAGGCGAGAGGCGCCATACGTATTTCAATCGTGTTGTCAGTCGGATAGATGAAGACTCCGTTCAACAAATTCGACAGGCCACGCGGGGCAACTATGTGCTTGGGGATGGTGGCTTTCAGAAAGAATTGGCGCTTTCATTGGGGCGCAGGGTAAAACGCGGTAAGGCCGGGCGTCCTGCCCTTTCGAGGTAATGGGGGTCTGTCCCGCTTTTTTGTGCTCAGCGCACAAGGTTGGATTCATATATTCGTATCTCCGGTGGCGTCACAGCAAGTCGACTCACCTTCGAGACAAAATCCCTGGATTCAACAAGGACGAAGTGCGCCTGCAGGGCTGACTCGTCTTCCCACTCTTCAAAGAAGACCAACCGGTTCGGATTTTCGACATCAATCTGCACGCTGTGGCTGATACACCCGGGTTCACCGCGGGACCGGTGTACGTGTTCCAGGCTCAAACGCCTGGCCTCCGCGAAGCTCTCCGCCCGCGCTTCGATGCTCCCCCAGACAATAATCATGCAGTGAATCTCCCTAAAATTTGGCTGATCCCAGCTCAAAAAATAGGGACAGACCACCTTTATTTTGATGAGCCGCCTGCCACGGTGCAAACACTATCTTCCTGACGGCAAAAATCGTGGTCTGTCCCCAATTGATGCCAATTGTGAAAATCG
>JAZBNW010000311.1:0-4412 GCA_036350855.1 Halieaceae bacterium | reverse complement strand
TCACTCCCCACTTCACTGAAGTCCAGGTACAGGGTTTCCACATGCAGCCTGTTGCAGGTGAGTGTGCCGGTCTTGTCGGTGCAGATCACTGTTGTGGATCCCAGGGTCTCCACCGAAAGGATATGCTTGACCAGCGCGTTGCGCCGGCCCATGCGCACCGAAGACTGGGTAAGCGCCAGTGTCACCGTGGGCAACAAGCCCTCGGGCACGTTGGCCACTATAATGCCGATGGCGAAGATCAGGTTGGTCCAGAAGGGGTTGCCGATAAAAAAGCCAATGGCAAAAAATGACAGGCCAATGCCCAGCGCCAGCCAGGTAATGCGGCGTACGAAGTAGCCCAACTCGCGCTGCATCGGCGTGAGGTCCTGGCTCACCCCCCGGGACAGCTCCGAGATCGAGCCGATGGTGGTGGAGCGGCCGGTGCGGGTGGTGACGATGCGTCCACTGCCTTTGAGCACTGTGGCGCCCGAGCTGACCAGGTTGTCCGGCACCGCCTCGCTCTGCAGCACGGTCTTGATCACAGGCTCCGACTCGCCCGTGAGGATGGACTCATCCAGCACCAGCTGATCGCCCTGCAACAACACCCCGTCCACCGGAATTTTATCGCCCTCCTGTACAAACAGGATATCGCCCGGAACCACCTCCTTCGCATCCAGCGCCTGCTCCGTCCCATCCCGCAGCACCACGACCTCCCGCGGGATGTAGTCGAGAAAGGAGAGCATCAGCTTCTCCACCTTGTAGTTCTGCAGGAACGACACCAGGGCATTGAGCACTACCACCCCGAGCAGGGCGGCGCCAATAAGATCATAGCCCTCACCGGGACTCAGGTGATCGGCAAAAAACGCAAGGCCCGCCGCCGCGAGGAGCAGCAGGGGGAACAGTGCGAGAAATTCCTGCAGCAACATCCGCCAGGGCGAGCGGCTGCGATGGAAGCGTATCTGGTTCAGGCCATACTGTCCCTGCCTGCGCACCGCCTCGGACCGCCCCAGACCCTGCTCACTGCTGTCGAGCGCCTGCAGCAGTTGCTCACGGGACAAGCCGACGGCTTCAACCACAGGATAGCCCAATCAAAAAACCGCCCATCACAAACTATCCCGACGCTCACCGTTGCGCTGAAAATAACCACTTTGCCCGAGGCTGTACAGTCAGACCAGCCAGTTCCGCTCGCATACCCGAGGGTACGACCGCCAAAGACCGGGTCTGCTGCCGCCCTCACTTGACCAAAATCAATTCCCTGGCAAATAAAGGCGTCACCGGGGGCATACCCGAGCCGGGGGCAAACCGCACGCGGTAGACTGCCAGGGTGCAAACATTCAAGCCGGTTTATGACCAGGAAAGTTGAAACCCCTGCGGTCGACACGCTGAAAGAAAACCCCGAGCTGCATGACTATCTGGTTCAGCGGGTCGGGAAGGCGCACCTGCGGCAGCGTATCGGCGTTGAAACAGAGCACGCTGCGGATCGCTTTGGCCAGGGCAGAACGTTTATCCACATTGAAAACTGGAAAGCTGCGGCCGCCGTTATCCGGTTCCTGTTGAAGATAAGCAACATGTCCGGGCGCGGTCTGGCCAACATGCTGAATTTCCAGGTGCGTCATAACCAGGTGCAAATACCCCATCTGCCAAAACCGTTTGCCGGCCTGACGATACTCCACTTGAGCGACTTGCACCTGGACTCGGTGGAGGTGTTCCCCGATCGCCTCGGGCAAAGGATTCGCGATCTCGACTACGACCTCTGTGTGCTTACCGGAGACTACCTTTTTCGCACCCACGGGACTCACGACGCGGCGATGAAGGGGCTGGAGCGCCTGTGCAGGGACATCGACAGGGATATTTACGCAGTCCTTGGCAACCATGACAGCATCCTCATGACCAGGCCGATCGAGTCCCTGGGGATCCGTCTGCTATTGAATGAAAATACCAGGATCGACCGCGAAGGCGATTCGATTTTCCTGGCAGGGATAGATGATCCACACTATTTCTCCGCCGACAACCTGGAGAAGGCCTACGACGGAATCCCGGATGACGCCGTATCCCTGTTGCTTGCCCACTCACCGGAGATCTATCGCCACGCCGCCTATGTCGGCTTCGACTTCATGATGTGTGGCCATACCCATGGCGGCCAGATCTGCCTGCCCGGAGGCGTGGCGCTTGCCTACAACTCCGCCGCTCCCCGGTACACCGGCGCCGGCGCCTGGTCATACGACCTGATGCAGGGCTATACCTCGGTGGGCACCGGCAGCTCGGTGGTTCCGGCGCGCTTCAACTGTCTGCCGGAAATTACCCTGCACCACCTGGCCGGAGCGTGATGCGCACGGGGCAGCCATAGCGCTAGTATGGTTTTTTGCGGATGTGCAGGACATAGAGCGGTCTGGAGACGAGCATCTGGATCAGCGTGAACGTCAGGCTCAGAAGTATCGGCCACCACCACTGCCCCCCCAGAACCACAGTCGCAAAAATGGACGGGGCAAGCGACTCCGGGACCTGATCCCAGCCGATGCAGCGAGCGCCGGGTTCGAGAGATTTCCTGCGCTTGACAAAGCTTGAGCCGAGGTCGCCCGCCATCACCAGCAGCCCGAATGCCAGACCGAACCACAGGCCATAGCCGAACAGCATGGATAGCGCACAGGCGCCGGCAAGAGCAGCCAGCAGTCCCCGCCAGGTCTTGGAAGAACCGAACAGTGGATAACCATCCGCCAGCCGCTTTCCCAGGTCCAGGGGTTTATCTCCATGGGATTGAAATAAACGGGCGGCGAGCACCGGTGCGCCGTTGGTTGCCAGCAACATCACCAGGACTTCCAGCAGTATTTCCAGCATGTTCGATCACACAGGTCTCGGTTTGTAAGTCTAGGATAGACCAGTGCGAAAAAAGTTAACTGACCTGGCGCAAGCGTACTCGCATTGGCCGCAGTTCCAGTTGCTCGGGTTTACCCTCAAAGTGGCCGGGGAGCGCACAGCCACAGGCATTGCAGCAACTCTTTGAGTCGAGCCCCCAGCGCCCGAGCCGGTGCCAGTCCCGCTCGATCAGCAACTCGCCGCAGTTGTGGCACCAGGTGCTGCCACCGGCCGGGTCGTGCACGTTGCCGGTGTAGGCATACCTGACGCCGTTGGCCCGGGCGATATCGCGGGCCATGCCCAGCGTGGCCGCAGGTGTGCGCTCGATGTCGCGCATTTTCCAGTCGGGGTGGAAGGCGGTGAAATGCATGGGCACCTCAGGCCCCAGGTGCTCAACCACCCAGCGGGTCATCGCATCGAGCTCACTCCTGGAGTCGTTTTCCCCGGGAATGAGCAGGGTGGTCAGTTCCAGCCAGCAGTTGGTCTCGTGCTTTATGTACTCCAGCGTCTCCAGCACGGGCGCGAGGTGCCCGCCGCAGACCCTGTAGTAGAAACGGTCGGTAAACGCCTTGAGGTCGACATTCGCCGCGTCGATCCCCCGGAAAAACTCCACCCTCGGTTCCGGGTCGATATAGCCCGCGGTGACGGCAACGCTCCGGATATCATGCTCGCGACAGGCGGCGGCGACATCCAGCGCGTACTCGAGAAAAATAATCGGGTCATTGTAGGTGAAGGCGACACTGCGGCAACCCAGTTCCTGCGCCGCCCGGGCCAGCTCCCGGGGGCTGGCTTTATCCGCCAGGGTGTCCATCTCCCGGGATTTGCTCATGTCCCAGTTCTGGCAAAACTTGCAGGCCAGGTTGCAACCCGCCGTGCCGAAGGACAAGACGGCGCTGCCGGGGTAGAAATGGTTCAGCGGCTTTTTCTCGACAGGATCGACACAGAAGCCGCTGGAACGGCCATAGCTGACCAGCTTGACCTCGTCATCCAGGCGCTGGCGGACATAACACAGGCCCCGCTGCCCTTCCTGCAAATGGCAGTGGCGCGGGCACAGGTCGCACTGGATCCGGCCATTGGACAGCTGGTGCCAGTAACGGGTTGATACTATTGTTTCGTCCATATTCTTGTATTTGAGGGCAATATACCCATATTACAAGTATGGGTATGGCAAGGGGGGTCAAAACGTCGATGACTGTTCGAAATCCCGCGGTGGCAGGCCTGTTCTACGAGGGCGATCCCGATCGCCTTGGACGACAGCTCAGGGCCCTGATAGGCGCCGTCAACGGGGAGGCCGGAAACGCGCCCAGGGGCCTGATCGTGCCTCACGCGGGATACATTTACTCGGGACAAACCGCTGCCCGTGCCTACAGCCGCCTGCAGCCCTGCCGGGATACGATCCAGCAGGTCGTGCTGCTGGGGCCGGCCCACCGGGTCCACCTGCAGGGTATGGCAGTACCATCGGTGGACGCATTCGCAACGCCGCTCGGGCAGGTACCGCTGGACCGGGCCTGTATCGAGCGGATCGCGACCATGCCGGGCGTATGCGTGTCCGACGAGGCCCACCGGGCGGAGCACAGCCT
>JAZBNW010000310.1:0-28380 GCA_036350855.1 Halieaceae bacterium | reverse complement strand
TCGCCACTTCATCCACAGCAGCGAGTACCCGCTGTTTTTTTCACTCAGCGCCTATGACTTCGATCGCCTGGCTGGCATCGATGAGCGGCTGATTTCCGGTATGCAGAATGACTGAGGACTTGCCCATGGTAATATGCGTTAACAGACACTTGTCTTTCGGGGATGCGCACCCTTGACCCGTTTCATGCTGGTATTCCTGGCTGTGCTCGTAGGCCTGTTCACCCTGGAAATGCAGACCTCGGTGCAGCAGGCGCTTATCGAACCTTTCACCGGAGTGCTGGCGTCAATCAGTGCGAGTCTCATTCTTCCTTTTGATGACTCGGTCATCGCCTACGGCAAAATCCTGCAATTTGGCCCGGGCGGTTTCGCGGTCTCAATCGAGGCCGGCTGCAACGGCGTGGAAGCAACCATCGTACTCATCGCAGCCGTGCTGGCATTCCCCGCGCCCTGGCGCGCCCGGCTGATCGCCATCGCGCTTGGCTTCCTCGCGGTGCAGGCGATGAATATATTGCGCATCATCAGCCTTTTTTACCTCGGTAACTGGAACCTCGACGTTTTCACCTGGGTGCATCTGTACCTGTGGCCTGCGCTGATAATGCTGGATGTATTGATCGTTTTCATTGTCTACCTGCGCTACCTGGGCAGGCGAGCAGAGGCGGGGCCCGATGCCAAAAGCTGAACTGCGACAATTCCTGCTGTTCGTATTCGCACTGTTGGTTCCGTGCTTCGCGCTGTGGAGTTTCCTCGGTGCCACGCTCATTACCCCGGTGATCGGCCTGGCTCACCTGATCCTGTCGAACTGGTTTCCGGATATCGTCACCGCGGTCTACCAGCAGGGGGCGGATGCACTGCTGATGACCCGGTTCGACCAGGTCAACGGCCAGCTTGTGGCAATCGATAGCGCCGATGCCGGACTGGGTTTCAGTATCAACACCCGCATCGTTTCCTATTCGATTCCGTTTTATGCAAGCCTGCACTTTGCTACCGCCCGAACGGGCTACCTCGCCAGCTTCTGCTGGGGACTGCTGCTGCTGTACCCCTTCATCCTGCTGGGCCTGGTGAGCATCTGCCTGAAAGACCTGATGGTCAACTTCGGGCCCCGGTTCCTGGAACAGCCAGGTGTGGCAGTGCCGGGCGCGGATACCATAGGCATCGCATACCAGTTGAGTGTGTTGATCGTGCCCACCCTGCTGCCCGTCATGGTCTGGGCCTGGCAGAACAGGGACACCGCCCTGTTGCGCGGCCTGCAGGCGACAGGCGCTGCCCGGGGCAGTTAATCCCTGAAGTCCGGCGCCCGTCCCTCCTTGCGCGCGCTGATCGCTTCCTCGAAGTTGCGCGTGGTCATCCGCACGAATAACTGGGCGTGCCCCTCGTGGTTCATATGGCTGTGGAGGCTGCCGGCGTCCATCCCGGCCCACAGCATCTGTTTGCTGAGCTCCACACCCAACTGACTGAAGCCGGTGATGCGTTCGGCCACGCCGTAACAGGCCTCGAGCAGTTCCTGCTGCGCCACCACCTTCGAGACCATGCCGATCGCCTCCGCCTCCTGGGCCCGTACGTCCCTTCCGGTAAGCATGATCTCAAAGGCCCGGCTGCTGCCTATCGCCCTGGGCAGCAGATAACTGAGCCCCAGCTCCGCGGAGGTTAGCCCGTTATTGATGCCCGCGGGGCGAAAATATGCAGTGTCGGAGGCCAGGCGAATATCGGTCGCCATGGCAAGGCAGAAACCCCCTCCTATAGCCGGACCGTTAATAGCCCCGATCACCGGCTGATGCATGTCCTGGATCGCCTTTATCACATCGTCGAGTATCTTCATGGCCCGGCGGGCGATACCCGGCACGGTCAGGCCGTTGAAGATATCCAGCCACCCGGGGTCCTCCAGGTCCGCCCCGGCGCAGAAACCCTGGCCCGCACCGGTCACTATCACTACCCGGGTATCGTTGTCGAAGCTCACTTCCTCCAGCGCATCCTTGAACGGCACCATCACATCGAACGCCATCGCGTTCATGCGCTCGGGCCGGTTGAGGGTGATCAGGGTGACATGGGGACGCGGTTTCTCGACAGTGACGAAGGACACGGTGATTTCCTTTTTTTCGCGGTGGTCCCACCACTGTAATAAGCCGCGGCGGGAAACACCATGTTTGGAGTGGCCACGGCAGCTGGCTCCAGCGACAATGAACCTGTTGCAAACTCGCCATGGAGCACACCGTGAATACGCTGAAACTGATTTCGACAGCCCTTGTGTTGACGCTGATATCCAGCGCCTGTGCCCGGCAGGAGGAGCCCGAAGGGGTAATCCCGGCCGGTTACACGGACGCCGTGGATAAAGCGGAAAGCGTCGAGGGAAAACTGGAGGATGCCCTGCAGGAGCGGGCCGGGACGATCGACGAAGGCGAACGCTGACCCCGGCTTACCCGGGGGCGAAATGCCAGCAGGGGTGGTCGCCCGCCCCGTTTACGCCTGCAGCTTCTTCAGGATACTGGAGAAATCCATCTGGCCGTTACCCGCCTGCTGGTGCTGGCTGTAGAGCTCCCGGGCCAGCTGCCCCATGGGATTGTCAAAGTCACTTTGCCGCGCAATCTCCATCGCCAGGCCGAGGTCCTTGACCATCAGGTCGACCATGAAGCCGGGCTTGTAGTTGTTGCTGGCGGGGGCTTTTTCCATTACACCCGGGTAGGGGTTGTAGACCTCCAGGGACCAGTTGCGCCCGGAACTGGCGAGCATGATTTCGGACAGCACCTTCGGGTCGAGGCCGTTGCGAGCGCCCATCTCCAGCGCCTCGCAGGTGCCTATCATATGAATGGCCAGCAACATGTTGTTACATCCCTTGGCGACCTGGCCGGCGCCGGCGGGCCCGGCGTGGAAAATATTCTTGCCCATATCCCTGAGGATCTGCCGGCCTTTCTCGAAGGTGTCGGCGCTGCCCCCGCACATGAACGCCAGGGTGCCGGCAGCAGCGGCGGCTACCCCGCCGGACACCGGGCTGTCCAGGAAGCCAATGCCGAGAGCCGCGGCGGCCTCCCCCACCTGGCGGGCAGTGGCGGCATCGATAGTGCTGCAGTCCAGCACCGTGGTCGTTTGATCAAGCTGCGCCAGCAAACCGTTCTCACCCAGGTAGGTCGCGGCCACATGCTTACCCGCGGGCAACATGGACAGCACATAGTCCATTCCCACTGCCGCCGCGGCGGCGGAGCCGGCGACCCGGGCCCCGGCAACCCGCAGTTGCTGGCAGGCGGCCTCGGACAGGTCAAATACGGTGACCTCGTGCCCCGCTTTGACCAGGTTGGTGGCCATCGGCCCACCCATGTTTCCCAGCCCTATAAAACCAACCGTCGCCATGCTCGAGCTCCCTCTACTGTCGTGTTACAAGTCTGCCAGGGGATGGTGTTCCCACGGCGCTGTGAAAAATGAATCCAGAACCTCGGCAGGCACTTCGCGGGTCGATTTGTAACGCCAGGCGGGATTGCGATCCTTGTCGATCAACAGGGCGCGCACACCCTCGGCGAATTCGGGGTAGCGCATGATATTGGTAGCCAGCACCAGCTCAGCCAGAAACACCTCCCGCAGCGACGCGTGCCTCGTTTCCACCAGCTGGCGGTAGGCGACCAGGGCGGCCAGGGGCGAGCCCTGGGCCATCCCTTTGCGCGCGGCCGAAAGCCAGGGATCCTGGGTTTGCTGGGAGAGAATATTGTCGATGATCTCGTGTACATCGTCCCCATCGCACAGTGTGGCAATGGAGCCCAGGTGGGGTTCGACCTGCCCCCCCGGGCACTGGCTCACACTCAGTTCGGCAAATGCCCTGAGGGTGTGCCTGACCAGGGCGTGATTGGCGGCCGGGTCAGGTCGCCATTTCTGGCGCAACAGGGCGGCAAACACCTCCTCCCTGCGCTCACTGGAAATAAAGCGGTCGGCAAGGCCGGTGTAGATCGCGTCGGCGGCATTGATGGAGGCCCCGGTCAGGGCGAGGAACTGCCCGGTCTTGCCCGGCATATGGTTGAGGAACCAGCTGCCACCCACATCGGGGAACAGGGCGATCGTGACCTCGGGCATGGCGATACGGGTCTTTTCCGTGACGACCCGGTGGGAACAGCCGGCCATGACCCCGAGCCCACCGCCCATGACGATGCCGTGACCCCAGCAGATTATCGGCTTGGGGTAGGTGTGCAGGCTGTAGTCGAGGCGGTACTCCCGCAAAAAGAAGTTCTCCGCGTACTCGCAGGGGCCGCCGGGCGTCGCCAGCACGCTGTCGTACAGGGCCTGGACATCACCACCGGCGCAGAATGCCTTCTCGCCCGCGCCCTCGAGGAAAATGGCAGCGATCGACGGGTCATCGCGCCACAGCTCCAGTCTGGCCTGTAACTGGTCAACCATATCGAGGGTGAGGGAGTTGAGTGTGGCGGCGACGTTGAGGGTGACGCGAACCAGCTTGCCCGAACCGGCATCGAGCTCCTCAAAAACAATCGGGGCGGCGGACATCGACGCACTCCTCAGCTGTTTTTCCACTCGGGCTTGCGCTTTTCCAGGAAGGCGTTAACCCCCTCGCGCTGGTCCTGGGTGGAAAACAGTTCGACAAACAGATCGCGCTCGCTCTCGAGACCACGGGCGATCACGGTATCCCGGCCGCTGTGCAGCAGGCGCTTGCAGAAGGCCACCGAGGTCGGGCTCTGCTCGCCCACCTGCTCGGCCAGCGCCAGGGCGCGCTCCAGCGCGGCGCCCTTGCCGACCACTTCCTCCACCAGGCCGATGCGCTCGGCGGTGGCCGCATTGACGCGCTCGCCACAGAGAATAATACGCTTGGCCCAGCCCTCGCCCACCAGCCAGGACAGGCGCTGGGTGCCGCCGGCGCAGGGCAACAGCCCGACCCTGGCCTCGGGCAGCGCCATCTGGGCCTGCTCCTCGGCGATGCGAATATCGCAGGCCAGGGCGACTTCGAGTCCACCACCCATGGCAAAGCCGTTGACGGCCGCTATGGATACGCCGCGGAAGTCCGCCAGGGCCTCGAAGGCTTCGCCAAAATACTCCGCCATGCGGCGGGCGGTGGCGGGGTCGCCATCGGCAAACAGTTTCAGGTCGGCGCCGGCGGAAAAGAACTTTTCCCCGGCGCCGGTGATCACCAGCGCATAGACCGATTTTTCCTTGTTGAGCTTCTCCACCAGGTCCTTGAGCGCCGGCAGGCTCTCGGTGTCCCAGGTATTGGCACCGGGATTGTCTATGGTCACCAGGGCGGTATGGCCACGCAGTTCCACTTTCAGCTTTTCCGAAATACTCAAACTCACTTGATAACCTCCAATGCGCCTTCCATTAACATTTTGCGGGACACGATCACCCGCATGATCTCGTTGGTGCCTTCAAGAATCTGGTGGACCCGGGTGTCGCGCACATGCCGCTCCATCGGGTATTCCTTTATATAGCCGTAGCCGCCGTAGAGCTGCAGGGCATCATTGCAGACATTGAAGCCCACATCGGTGGCGAAGCGCTTGGCCATGGCGCAGTAGGTCGACGCCTGGGAATCGCAGTTGTCCAGCTTGCTGGCGGCCAGGCGCACCATCTGGCGCGCCGCTACCAGCTCGGTCAGCATGTCTGCCAGCTTGAACCGGGTAGCCTGGAAATCGGCAATCGCGGTATCAAACTGCCTGCGCTCCTGCACATAGGCGGTGGCCTCTTCCAGGGCCTGCTGGGCCGTCCCCACGCTACAGGTGGCAATATTGATCCTGCCGCCATCCAGCCCCTCCATGGCAATGGCGAAGCCCTGACCCTCCTCGCCCAGTCGCTGGGCGACGGGTACGCGCACGTTGTCGAAGCTGATCATTCGGGTCGGCTGGGCATTCCAGCCCATTTTTTCCTCTTTCTTGCCGTAGGAAATGCCCTCGGCATCGGCGGGAATCAGCAGGGCCGAGATACCCCCGGGACCCGGTCCGCCGGTGCGCAGCATGACGATCAGGACATCGGTGGCGCCCGCACCGGATATGAACACCTTGCTGCCGTTGACCACGTAATCGTCACCGTCGCGCACAGCGGTGGTGCGCAGGGAGGCAGCGTCGGAGCCGGCACCGGGTTCGGTCAGGCAGTAGGATGCCAGTTTGCTGCCGGCAACCAGCCCCGGGCACCACTGCTCGATAACAGCACTGCTGCAGTACTTGCCGACCATGCTGGTCGCCATATTGTGAATGGTAAGAAAGGCGGCGGTGGTGGTGCAGCCCTTCGCCAGCTCCTCCACAATCAGGCTGGCGTCGAGCCGGCCCATGCCCAGGCCGCCGGCGGACTCAGGGGTGTACATACCCATGAAACCCAGTTCACCGGCCTGCTGCAGAACCTCCCGGGGGAAGATCGACTCCTCGTCCCAGCGCGCCGCATTGGGCGCCATGGCGCCCTCGGCAAAGGCCCTGGCGCTTTCTACAAATGCTCTTTGGTCGTCGTTGAGGGAGAAATCCATGCCTGCTCCTGGCTTGCCGCTTGTCCTAGAATCTGCCCATGACCTTGCCGAACAGCTCCTCGTCCGGCGGTATTTCCTTGGTAACCGCCAACGGCTTGGAGACCCAGGTTTCGTTGACAAGATCGCGCCAGGTGATGTTGTGGTTGATGCTGTTGCCGCCCCAGGACCCGCAACCCAGCGAAAACGTCTGGCGCATGCCGTTCCACAGGTTGCCGCTGTTGGACGCCGCCTGGGGCTGGTTGACCATCACCCGGGAAGTCCGGGTACCCAGGGCCAGCTTCATGATGTTCTCGTCGTTGTAGGAGTAGATTCCGCAACTGTGACCCTGGCCCTGGTAGGCCTGGATGCGGTTGGTCAGCTCGATCGCCTCGTCGATATCCTTCACCTTGTACAGCGCCATGGTGACTGTCAGCTTCTCCCCGGAAAAGGGATAATCCGGGCCGGCGCCGGTTTCCGGCACGATCAGGAACTGCTTGCCCTCGGGCAGGTCGATACCGGCCTTGCCGGTGATGGTCAGTGCGTGCTGGGCAACGACTTTCGGGTTGAGGTGCCCGTCTTCCCACAGCACGGCCTGTAATTTCTTCTTGTTCTCGCCCTCAATGACAAAGCCACCTTCACGCTTGAGCTTCTCCAGCATCTCGTCGTAGACGGACTCGAATACCAGCACCGAGTTATCCGAGGAACAGGATGCGGCCAGGTCCAGCACCTTGGAGGTGCGGATCTTCTCCGCCGCCTCATCCAGGTTCGCAGTGTCGTCCACGGTAATCACCGCATTGCCCACACCCACGCCCAGGGCGGGGGTGCCGGAGGAATAGGCGGCACCCACCATCGCCTCGCCGCCGGTGGCCAGGATTCTGTCGCACTGGCGCATCAGTTCATTGGTCTTGTCCAGGGACGGCACATCGATGCTCTGCACCAGATCCGCCGGGGCACCCATGGCGACGATAGCCTCCCGCATATAGTCGCAGATCATCTTGTTGGTGAGCTTGGCCCGGGGGTGCGGGGCGATAATGATCGCATTGCGTCCCTTCACCGCGGAAATCGCCTTGATAACCGGGGTCGCCTCCGGGTTGGTGGAGGGCGACAGGGCACCGATGACACCCACCGGTTTGGCGATCTTGACGATATTGCGGACCGGATCCTCCTCGATGACCCCGACGGACTTGTCCGGGAGAATGTCCATCAGGGTGGCCCGGGTCTTGCGGTGGATCTTCAGGTACTTGCCGGCGTAATTACCCAGCTGGGTTTCCTCCACCGTGAACTGGGCTATTTTTTCCGACACGTCTTCCCGCGCCACCGCCCAGACCATGGCGGTGATCAGTTCATCCACCTGCTCCTGGGTGTAGTTCTCGATCTGGGCCTGGGCCGCGCGAGCGCGCGCCATCATCGCTTTGATCTCGTCCCGCGCTTCCATTACTTCCTGGCTCTGTTCCATGCTCATCTGCTCCTGTGGTATCGCCCGGTGCACGCTGTGCCTCGGCATGCATAGGTTAGCTGATCAAAATCTGTGCGCCAGCTTACCCCGGCCGCCGGGGAGTTCAAAGAGAGGAAATTGCGCAATATATGGATTATATTGCGGTTCAGACACGGTGACAGACAGGCCCCCGATATGAGCGCACCTTCCAAATGGCCGCTGCCGGCAGACGGCATTCGTTTTCTCACACCCGCATTCATGCTCAACAAACTGGCAAGACACCCCCTGACCCGTGAATGCTACCCCGCCGCCATGGGTTATTATCCCGCCGCCTGGTCCCACCGCATGGAACGCCAGCGTCACGACGACAACCTGTTGATTTATTGCGTGGATGGCCGCGGTCATGCCAGCACCCTTGAATGGTCCGGCCAGGTCCGTCCCGGCGACCTGCTGTTACTGCCCCAGGGTGTGGCACACCGGTATCATGCCGACCCGGACGAGCCCTGGACGATCTACTGGATCCATTTCCAGGGGGGCAGCACAGCGATCTTCAACCAGTACCTCGGTTACCGGGAAGGGGGCAGCCCCGTGTCCCGGGCAGGCACATCGCCGGGACTGATCGCCCACTTTCGGGAACTCATGGAAGTGCATCGCACCGGCTACAATACGCGGGCCTTCATCAATGCCGCCAACCAGCTGCGCCACCTGCTCACCCGCCTCGCGCTGGAGATGCGCCGCGCCCAGGCCACCAGCCAGCGCAGCTTCAACCTCGCGGCGGTTCAGGACTTCATGCTGCAGAACCTGTCGCAACCACTGGACCTTGACACCCTCGCAGCCGCCGCCAATCTGTCCAAATTTCACTTCTCGGGCAAGTACAAGGCGCTGACCGGCTACTCGCCGATCAAGCATTTCCTCAATATGAAAATGGAGCACGCCTGCCAGCTGCTCGATAGCGGCGACCTTAGCATCAAGGGCGTCGCCAACGCTCTGGGTTACGACGATCCGCTGTATTTCTCGCGCCTGTTCAACAAGACGATCGGGATGTCGCCCCGGGCCTATCGCAGTTCGGTCAGGAAATAGCCGTCAGTCCCGGCTGGGAAGGCGCAGCCTGGTCGACAGTTACCGCCGGGTTGGTCAGGTGCTTCATCAGCAGGGAGCGCATCCACTGGTGCGGCGTGCTGCGGGAGGACCGCGTGTGACGCATCAGCGACATCTTGCCCCGGTGGCCGCTGTGGGTGTTGTGAATCATTCGCTGCAGTTCCGCCGGCATTTCGTGCCCGGTGATGCGGTCCCGGTAAAGGCCGCCCGCCTCAAAGCCCGCATTTGCCACCAGCAGGGCATCTGTGCGGCACAGTACGCCCACGGCGGCTGCAAACTGGGTGGTTTCCAGGGAAATCCGGCGATGCACCCCGTACTGCCCCAGCACATCGTCCACCATACTGGTGTTTTCCCGGGCGAGCCCGGGCAGGTACAACCGCAGGTGCGGGAAAGCCAGGAAATCGGACAGACTCATCTCTTTGTCGGCCAGCGGGTGATCGGTGCGCATGTAGCAGCGGGGCGCGAGAGTGGCGATGGGCTCGGCGAGAATGTCACGCTCCGTATCCAGGGCGACGAAAGCGGCGAAATCCGCCTCGCCCTTTTTCAACTGCTCCTGGAAATTTGGCGCCACTTCCGCGGTGATGACCTGCACCCCGGGCGCCGTCTCGCTCAATTCCGCCATCAGTCCCGGCAGCAGCGCCTCGCTGAGTATCGGGGGCAACAGCAGCTTGAAGCAACCGACGAATGTCTCGGGGTCGAAGGCCTCGTCACCCAGCACCTGCTCGACCTTTTCCAGCAGGGCCGGCAACTCCCTTGCCAGGGCTTCCGCCCTGGGGGTAGGCACCAGGCCGTGGGCGGTGCGGGTGAACAGTTCGTCCTCGAACGAGTCGCGCAACTTCTGCAGGGTCTTGCTCAGGGCCGGCTGGGAAACCGACAGGCGTTCTGCCGCCCTGGTCACGTTGCGCTCCTCCAGCAGAATCTGCAGCGCCACCAGCAGGTTCAGGTCGGTACGTATCAATTTGCGAGAAAGCATCGTCACCCCAGAAATAACTTTTGGTTATGCGGCTTATCCTACCAAAGTGACGGAGGTATTCCACCGATATAACGGCCACGTGAGTCGGCAGCAGACAAAGCTCAGCAGTTCCCGCTGCCGCGGCTGGCTGGCCCAGACGGACACTGCTAACATGCTATGCGTGGAACCCGCCTCGTCGGCTTGCGCCACAACACACCCCACTGCCGAAAAGGATTACCATGCGCCTCATCACACTTCTGGCCACGCTGATGCTCACCCTGGTGAGCGCGTGCAGCGGGATCGAAACCCGGCCGGCCCCCATCGACACCTTTGCGGCGGGTGGCTACAAGTACTACTCATGGCGCAGCGACCCCCTGCCCAACGACGCCAGTTCCCAGGACCCGATGTATATCATCGACCCCATCCTGCGCAGCGCGGTGGACGCCGACCTGGGTAAAAAAGGCTATGTCCTCGACAGGGAGCGGGCCCAGTTCAGTGTCGATTACTTCTATGCCAGCGGCCTGCGCATGGGCGAGCGCAGCTCAGAGGCCTACAACATCACCCCCTACCCGTCGGTTAACCCCAATCGCCAGATCAACCAGGCCGTGGTCGACAACGCCTACGCCCTGGGGGGCGTGAAGGAAACCAGCAATATCGCCCTGCAGTTCAATGACGCCTCCAGCAAAAAAGAGGTGTGGCATGTCATCATCACCAAGATCGTCGAAAACGTGAACAACGTTGATAAAAAGGAAATTCGACGCGGCGTGGAAAAAGGCGTGCAGGAGGCACTGAGCACACTGCCGCCGGCGAGGTGAACACCGCGGGCACATTAAAACGGGGCGAATCAATGCGACCCTGCATGGCAGCGGCGCGGGCTGCCGACGGGGCTCGTTATGCGTAAACCTGAGGGTTGACGCAGCAGGGCATCGCCTGCCCGCGCAGCGCCGCGAGAGCGTTCCCCACGGCAATGTCGGCCATCCTCGCCCGGGTCCGCAGGGTTGCGCTGCCGATATGCGGCGTGACCACCACATTGGGCAGGCCCAGCAAGGCATTGTCCGCGGGGACGGGCTCCCGCTCGAAGACATCCACACCGGCGGCGAACAAGCGGCCGTCGGCCAGGGCGTCGGCCAGGGCGTGTTCATTGACTATCCCGCCGCGCGCGGTATTCACCAGCACGGCCGTGGGCTTCATCAGGGCGATTTTATCGGCGTCGAGCAGGTCGCGGGTGTCGGGGGTCAGGGCAAGGTGGACACTGACAAAATCACTGCGCTGCAGGAGCTCGTCCAGTGCGACCATCGCTACCCCCGGCAGCTGCCGGGGAGACCGGTTCCAGGCCAGTACCTCCATGCCGAACCCTGCCCCCCGCCGGGCCACCGCCTGGCCGATGTCACCCAGGCCGATGATGCCGAGGGTGGCGCCCCCGACATCCACCCCGGTAAAAAACTCCGGCGCCCAGGCGTTGTCCGGGCCCCATTCCCCCCTGCGGACAAAGCGATCGGCCTCGACGACACGTCTCGCAGCTGCCAGCAGCAGGGCAAAGGCCGTGTCAGCGGTAGTGTCCACCAGCACCCCCGGGGTGTGTCCGACCGGAATCCCCCGCTCCGTGAGGGCAGCGACATCGATATGGTCGACACCGACTGACATACTGGATACGAAGCGGAGCTGGGGCGCCGCATCGAGGAGCTGCCGGTCGATCCGGTCAGTCAGGAGGCATACCAGCCCCTGGCAGCCCGCGAGTTCCGCGCGCAGGCCGGCGGCCGGCAGCAGGCCCGGCCCCATCCAGACATTGATGTCACTGAGCTGGGCCAGCTCCCGGATACGCTCACCGGGTAACTGGTGCGTGACAAGTACCTTGTTCGCCATCTCCGCCCCCGCAGCCCTACAAATCCACCGGCACGAGGTCGACCATCTTCTGCAGATCGGCCTGCCAACCCAGTAATTCCGGGGATTCATACTGCCTGCCGGGGGGCAGGTTGCCCCACACCGGCTGTGGCCAGCAGGGATCTCCCTCTGCGCGACCGATAATGTGCAGGTGCATCTGCGGCACCACATTGCCGAGGCCGGCAAAATTCACCTTGGCATAGCCCAGCACCTGCTTGATAAAGCCCGAGACGGCCGCGCAATCGGCTATCACCCTGTCGCGATGGTGTTCCGGCAGGTCCAGCAGGTCGGCCATCCGGGTGTCCGGCACAAGAATGAACCACGGCAGGGCAGCATTGCGATTGAGCAGCACTGCCGACGCGCTGAGGCTGCCAAGATAATGGCAATCCGCAAGTAGCTGCGGGTGTATCTGGCTCCGCTCCATAACGCTCCCTCCCTTGAAAGGGCACTGTAGCCTCGCGCCCTTGCAATTGGCAATCCAAAACCCAAAACTCCCGGCTGACCGATGCATGGCGCGGCCGCCCCGCAGCGGAAATGCCCGGGACCGCCACTGGCAATAGCTGCGCGGACACTCGAGAATGAGGGGCGGGTGAGCGTTCGGCGCGGGCCCTGTTGCTATCGACACTGAGAACGACGGAAGTGGCAGACATGAGTAATGATGTTCAGGCAGTAAACGCGGACCTTCGCGTGCGGGTCGCGGTGGACAGCCAGGCGATGGAATGGACGCCCAGCCCCGGCGGGCATGTGCTACGCAAGCGGATGCACCTTGCGGGCCCCGCAGAAGCCGGCCAGGTAACGTCGATCGTACGCTATCCGCCCGGTGCACGCTTCCCCACCCACGACCACCCCGGGGGCGAGGAGATCCTGGTACTGGAGGGCATCTTCTCGGACGAACACGGGGACTGGCCCGCCGGCACCTACCTGCTGAATCCCGAGGGCTTTCGCCACGGCCCGTTCTCCCTTGCGGGCTGTACGCTTTTCGTAAAGCTGCGACAGTTTCCCGGCAGCGACCGTCGGCACGTGGCCATCCAGAGCGGTGACCTGCCCTGGACCCCTGGAGATCGTCCCGGCACGGGCATCAAGTCACTTTACCAGCAAGCTCCCTACACCGATCAGACCCGGCTGGAACGCTGGGAAGCGGCCGGAGAGGTGGGGCAAATCGACTTTGTCCGGGGCGCGGAGCTGTTCCTGCTCAGCGGCGGCTTCAGCGATGAATACGGGCGTTACGACAGGCACAGCTGGCTGCGCATCCCGGCCGGAGGCAGCCTCCGGCCCAGGGGCACCGGGCCCTGTGAGCTCTATGTCAAGGAAGGCGGCTTCACCTATCTGCAACAGGCCTAGATGGTCATGCCACCGTCCACCACGATGCACTCGCCAGTGGTGTAGCTGCTGGCATCCGAGACGAGGTACAGCACGGTACCCGCCATCTCACTGGGCTCGGCGTGGCGACCCAGCGGAATACTGCTGATCGCCTGCTGGTAAATATCCTCGTTGGCAAACAGCGCCCCGGCAAACTTCGTGCGGGTCAGTCCCGGCAGCAGGGCGTTACAGCGGATACCCAGGGGACCGCACTCCTTGGCAAAGGCCCTGGTCATGTTGACCACCGCCGCCTTGGTGATGGAGTAAATCGCCTGCATCGGCCCGGGCTGCAGTGCGTTGATGGACGCGGTGTTGACGATGGCGCCACCGCCATGGTCGCGCATCAGCTTACCCGCCTCCACCGACATGAAGAAGTAGCCGCGGATGTTCACCTCAACGGTTTTGTTGAAGGCGCCGAGGTCCGTGTCCAGGACGTGGCCGAAGTAGGGATTGGTCGCCGCGTTGTTGACGCATATATCCAGCCTGCCGTAGGTCTCGTGTATGTGGGCGAACAGCGCCGCTATATCGTCCATGCTGCCCACATTGCAGGCAAAGGGCTCCGCGTTGCCACCCGCTGAGCGAATACCCTCCGCAACGGCAGTGCAGTCATCGATCTTGCGGCTGGAGACGATGACGTGCGCGCCCTGCTGTGCCAGCAGCCGGGCGATCTCCTCACCGATACCGCGGCTGGCGCCGCTGACAAGCGCGATTTTCCCGGTCAGGTCGAATAGTGTCGTGGTCATGGGGTATCTTCCGTTAGTCGAATTCGGGCCGCACAGGCTAACGCCTCTGCCACCGAAATGCCATGCGCCGGGCACTCAGGCTTGCGCTGGTGGCGCCCCGCGACGGGCGTACTCCCGATAGCACCAGGCCATATAGAACAGCGACACGAACACCGAGCCGAACCAGGCGCCGTGGTAGCCAAACAGGGCCAGGTTGAACCCCGCGAGCAGGGGCCCCGCGACACGGCCCCAGGAGGCGGCGGCACCGGCTATGCCGAGCATCTGGCCGCGGATCACCAGTGGCGAACGGTGGCTTAGAATGGCGTTCAGCAGCGGCATGCAAAGGGTTGCGCCGGTCATCGCGACGAAAATCGAGCCGACCTTGAGCAACATGGTGTCCGCAAACACACCCATGCCAAGCCCGACGACCATCGCGGTGACAGATATCCGCAGCAGCTGGAGCTCACCCAGGTTGCGCACCAACGGCCCCATCAGCCCCCCCTGGATCACCGCCATGATGGCACCCTGGATACCGAAGACGATGCCAACCTGGCGCGGCCCCCAGGCCAGGGTATCCCCCGCCCACAGGGGGAAGAGGTAGGTCAGCGAGCTGACGCAGACATTGTGCAGGCAAAACTGCAGGACCAGCAGTGCGTTGCCACCATCGCGCAGGATGCGGTAACTGGAGCCCGCTTGCGCGCTGCGCTGTTGCACCCTCGCGGCGGCCCGCTTCTCCGGGCTGAGGGATTCCGGCAGAAACGCGGCTGCCGCCACCATGGCCAGAACCGACATGACCCCGGCCACGAGGCAGGGAAGGACAAACCCGGGCTGGTCGCCGGACAGCAGGCCACCCAGCATCGGGCCGAGCACCAGGCCGAGCCCGAAGGCGGCGCCGATGAGGCCCATCCCCCTGGCGCGATTCTCCGGGCCTGTGATATCCGCCATCATGGCGGAGGCCACTCCCACGTTACCCGCCATTGCACCGGCAAAGGCACGGGCGACGTAGACCATCCACAACTGGGAAGCCAGACCCAGCATGACGTAGGACGCGGCGGCGCCGGCGAGGCAGATCATGATAACCGGCTTGCGCCCGATACGGTCGGACAGTCGCCCCCACAGCGGGGCAAACAGACCTGCCCCGACCGCGTAGGCCACGATGATCCAGGCGATATCCAGTTTGTCGGCCCCCAGCTGGGGTGACAAAAAGGGCAGGATAGGAATGACGATGCCGAAACCGATCAGATCCAGCAATACCACCCCGAACAGAATCGGCACTAGTGACCGGCCCGGTTAACGGGCATCAATACAGGGTGCCAGGCCATGAATAGCGCCCGGACGATCAACTGTGCTTGTGGCGCTTCGCTGCCTTTTTGCCCGGTGGCTTGCCGCCCTCGGAGCCGGCAGCCTGGGGCCCGGGGCGGCGCGGGGCGGCGCCTTTCGTTCCTTTGTCGAGGCGGGATATCTGCAGGCGCTGGCCACTGACCCAGACATTTTTCAGGTGCTTGAAGATTTCCTTCGGCATGCCCTCGGGTAACTGCACCGTGCTGTGATCGTCAAATATCTCGATACGACCGATATATTCGCTTTCGATCTCCGCCTCGTTGGCGATCGCCCCGACGATATTGCCCGGCTTTACACCGTGGGCAAGACCGACTTCGATGCGGTAGCGCTCCATGCCGGCATCCGCTGCCTCCCGCTCACGCGAGCGCTCTGCCCGCAGCGGCGCGGCCAGGTCGGGTTTGCCGGGCTCGCGCGGGGCCGCCACCGCTGCGGGTTTGCCCTGGCGCGGCGCGTCCCGCTCCGGGCGAACGGCTTTCTCCCGATCCGGCTTTTTCCCCGGTTTGCGCTGGGGGGCCGTCTCGGCGGTCATCGCGGGGCGCTCCCGCTTCTCCCGGGGAGCGCCGGCCTGCGCTTTTGCCGCCAGCGGTTTCCCGCCCTGGGCCAGTGCAGCCAGTGCCGCCGCGATCTCGATCACTGGTACACCGTATTCGTGCTGGTAGTCCTCTACCATTTTCCTGAAGAGTTCAAGATCGGCGGTATCGAGGGTCTCGGTGATACGCTGCTTGAACTTGCCGATACGCTTGCCGGTTACCTCTTCAGCCGTGGGCAGGGCCATTTGCTCGATAGTCTGGCCGGTGGCCTTTTCAATCGCCCGCAGCAGCCGCCGCTCGCGATTGGCGGCAAACAGAATGGTCTCGCCGGTCCGGCCGGCGCGACCGGTGCGGCCAATGCGATGCACATAGGCCTCCACATCGTAGGGAATATCATAATTGATCACGTGGCTGATGCGACCCACGTCCAGGCCGCGGGCGGCCACGTCGGTGGCGACCAGGATGTCCAGGTCGCCGCTTTTCAACCGCTCGATGGTCTGCTCCCGCTGCTTCTGGGGGATATCGCCATTGAGCGCGGTGGCGGAATAGCCACGCGCCGCCAACTTGTCCGCCAGCTCAGTGGTCAGGATTCGCGTGCGCACGAAAATGATCATGCCGTCAAAATCCTCTACCTCGAGGATACGGGTCAATGCATCGAGCTTGTGCACACCGGCCATCATCCATACCCGCTGGCGGATCGCCGCGCTGATCACGCTCTTCACCTCGATGGAGATTTCCCGCGGCTCGCTGAGATGGCGTTTGGCGATGCGGCGAATCGCGTCGGGCATGGTGGCCGAGAACAGCGCGATCTGGCGTTTTTCCGGGGTCTTTTCCAGGATCCATTCAACATCGTCGATGAAGCCCATGCGCAGCATTTCGTCCGCTTCGTCGAGCACCAGGGTCTGCAGGCGGGACAGGTTGAGGGAACCGCGACGCATGTGATCCATCACCCGTCCGGGCGTGCCCACCACCACGTGGACACCGCGCTCAAGCTGGCGCAACTGGCCACGCATGTCCGAGCCCCCGTAAATCGGCAGCACGTGAAACCCCGGCATGTGGCGCGCGTACTTCTGGAACGCCTCGGCGACCTGTATCGCCAGTTCACGGGTAGGCGCCAGTACCAGCACCTGGGGCAGCTTCTGCTTGAGGTCGAGGCGGGCCAGGACGGGCAGGGCGAAGGCGGCGGTTTTTCCCGTGCCGGTCTGGGCCTGCCCGAGCACATCGACACCCTCGAGCATATGGGGAATGATTCGGGCCTGAATGGCAGAGGGCGTTTCGTAGCCAACGTCTACCAGCGCTTTTTGCAGGGTCGCGGGCAAGTCCAGCTCTGCAAAGCTGGTGATCCCATCTGGAGTGGACATGTAATTACCTTGAAAGAGATGCGGGGCGCCCAACGCGGGCGCGAGCGCGAGCGCGGATTATACAGGGAAACGAGGTCCCTGTCCGGCCGCTCTGCCCGCCCTCACGAGGCCTTGAAGGTGGCCTGGACCTCGGGGCCCACCGGCAGCGACAGGGTGTCGCCTTCCAGCCGGAACCCGGTCACCCTGCCCAGTGCCTGCAGGTAGCTACGCTCCAGTTCGGCGCCGTCCGGGCAGGCCATCATCGTGCCTGCCGCACCGCCTCCGGTACCCTTTGCACCATAATCTCCACCGGGTTGCCCTTGAAGGGATCGATGTAGTCGGTGGACGTAAACAGCAGTCGTTCATCACTGCTGATGGTTGCACGCAATGCGTAGCGCATGCGCGGATCGATGGTCGAGGGGTCGTATTCAATAACGAAGTCATAGGGTGGCCCACCCTGCGGCGTGAGCAGCACGGAGGACAGCACCGTGGCGCCGGCATCAGCCCGGGATATATCCTGCAGCTGCACCTCCACCTCGACACCCGGGGGCAGCATGATACGCTCCCGGTATATTACACTGCCCTCGATTCGCGCCACGCTTGTCGCATCGTCGCCCATGTCAGGCTCGCGCTCGCCGCAGGCCGCCAACCCCAGCGCCGTTATCAGGAAAAACAGCCCGGGCGCCATCCTCGTCAATGCATTCATAAGACGCTCTCTCCATTTTCGATTCGGCTGCGGCCCTAGCCGATGCCCGCGCCAGTACCTGCCGACAATTGTTCCAGCATCTCCCGCATTTTGGCATGCAACATGTTGATCGCCTTGAGCGGTCGCACCATCACCTTGAACTCGCTGATTTTACCGTCTTTATCAAAGCTCATGATATCGACCCCGTTTACGCTGATGCCGTCGATCTCACAGACAAATTCCAGCACGGCATGTTCCTGACTCACCACTTCCTTCACGTAGTGAAAGTCCCGGTTAAGCACGTGCATGGCACCGGTGAGGTAGAGGCGGGTCAGCTCCCTGCCCTGCTGCGGCGTGTGTACGACCGGCGAGAAGAAGACACAATCCTCCGCCAGGATGTCATCCAGCAGCTCTGGCCTGCCATGTTTGATGATTTCGTGCCAGCGTTCGAGAGTATTCATGATTGTCGCTCCAGCAGCATGGGTCGGCCCCGGCGATTTTCCGGGCCGACTCCCGGAGGCGGTAAGGTAACCCGAAGTGGCGGCAAAACCAAACCAGCCGGAACATCCCGGTGTTATCGGCAGCCCCTGGAACTGGTATTCTGCAATCCAATTCACCACCCGGAGATCCGTGCGCAAATGGAATTCCTACGGCACAGTCTCGTCTCGCTATGGCCCATGGCCTCCATCATCGGCATCGGACTGGCCCTGGCCTGGCTGATCAACTGGTTCGTGAAGCGTAGCCAGGATGGCGCATCGGGGCTGCTCTACCCCCTGCTCAACTGGATCAATGTCTCGGTCGTTATCATCGCCCTGATCATCATGCTGCCGATCAGCGAGGAGACCCGGGGGCAGGTGCTGAGTCTGCTGGGGCTGGTACTGACGGCGGTGATCGCACTGTCCTCCACCACCTTCGTTGCAAACGCCATGGCGGGAGTGATGCTGCAGGCAACCCAGCCTTTTCGCCCCGGGGACTACATCCGGGTCAACCAGGAGTTTGGCAGGGTGATCAAGCGTACGCTGGTGAACACCCAGATACAGACCGAGTGGCGCGACCTGACCACCCTTCCCAACCTGCTGCTGATCAATAGCCCGGTCACCGTGCTGTACCGGGAAGGAACCATTATTTATTCCGAAATTTCAATTGGTTACGATGTGCCCTACACCCGCGTGGAAGAGTTGATGCTGGTGGCGGCCGCGGACGCGGGGCTGGAGGAACCCTTTGTGCTGGTGCACGAACTGCTGGACCACGCGGTGTCATACCGGGTGTGCGGCTTTCTGCCCTCGATCAAGAACCTGCTCAGCGCCCGTTCCAACCTGCGCAAGACCATACTGGAGCAGATGCACGGTAACGGCGTCGAGATTGTTTCGCCACAATTCATGAACCAGCGCCAGCTGGAGCCGGGCCGCAAGATTATCCCCGAAAAACCGGTGTTACACGACCGCCGCAAGCCCGAGAGCGCCAGACTGGCCCCCGAGGAGAAAATCTTCGACAAGGCCGTGGAGGCCGCCGGTCTCGAGGAGCTGAGGCTGGACCTGCAGGGTACGCGGGAGCAGCTGGAGGCAGCCCAGATCGCCCTGAAGGAGGCGCAGGGGGAGAAGAAGGAGGAGCTAGACTCCCTGATCGCGGCTCTGCAGCGGCACGAGAAATGGTGCCTGCAGATGATTGAAAAACAGGAAAGTGGCGAAAAAGCCCCGGGCTCCTAGGAGCCTGTCGGACTCAGGGGTTCGTAGCGAGGCGAGTGGGAAATCGAGTCAGATTTTTCCCGGTTTCGAGGCGCATAGTGAGGCTACGCAACGAGAAATCGGGGGAAATTTGGCCGATTTCCCGCCGCCGCAGTAGAATCATCCTGAGTCCGACAGGCTCCTAGAGGTCGACTTCCTGGGTAAACTCGCGCTCTATGCGCTGCTCGAGTTCATAGCGAGCCACCCCCCGGCGCACGCTTGATTCGCGCATGCGCTGCTGGTAGCGCTGCCTGCGATAGTGTGCCACCAGGCGCGGGAACAGGTCCGGCTCCGTCTCTCCCGCTATCAACTCCTCGATGAACGCGATATCGATACCCACCCGATAGGCGATCCGGCTGGGCCTGATCTTATGTGCATGAAACTCGGCCACGATATGGATCTGCTGCTCGCGGGAATGGGTGCACTCACAGGAATAACCGTAGGGAGGTGACGGCGTCCGGGGGTCACTGCAGGCGGCATTTTTGTTCATGCCTGAATTATTAGCAGCAGAGGCTGGACTTGCCAAGCCCCCGGGGCCAGGTAATCACCCCGGGCCGGACAGTACAGGGGCGGTCCAGGACAGGCTTACCAAGCCCTTCCTGCAGGACTATACTCACCTGACCACGCTCTTATAATACCAACACAGGCCGGGAAACCCTCTCCATGACTTCAGTTGCAGCCACCCACGTTTTATCCGATACCGAAGCAGCAATGCGGGCAGTGCTGGAATCCCAGCGCAATGACTTCCTCGCGGAGGGGCCGGTCAGCGCGGCCACCCGGCTCGATCGCCTCGATCGCGGAATAGATGCCCTGGTGCGCTTCGCAGACAAACTGGCCGAGGCAGTACAGTCGGACTTCAGCTGCAGGCCCCGCGAACTGACACTGCTGACGGATGTGGGCGCCTCCATCACTCCGATGAAGCACGCGAAAAAGCACCTGCGCCAGTGGATGAAAGGGGAAAAGCGCCCGACCGTTTTCCCCCTCAACCTGCTCGGGGGCCGCTCGCGTATCGAGTACCAGCCGCTGGGAGTCGTCGGCATCATCTCCCCCTGGAACTTTCCTGTATCCATGGTGTTTGCGCCGATGTCAGGTGCGCTGGCAGCGGGCAACCGGGTTATGGTCAAGCCATCGGAATTCACCCCCGCGACCTCCGAGGTGCTGGCGACCCTGATAAAGAGCGCCTATGACCCGAAGGAAGTAGCGATATTCACGGGGGGGGCCGAGGTGGGGCAGGCATTTTCCAATCTTCCACTGGACCACCTGTTATTTACCGGCGCCACCTCCGTGGCGCGTCACATCATGGCGGCGGCTGCGCGCAACCTGGTTCCGGTGACACTTGAACTCGGGGGCAAATCGCCGGTGATCATTTCGCGCAGCGCCGATCTCGAAAAAAGCCTGCAGCGGATCATGCTCGGCAAAACCATGAACGCGGGCCAGATCTGCCTCGCGCCGGATTACCTGCTGGTGCCGGAAGAAAAATTGCACGATGTCATCGCCACGGCTCAACGGGTGGTGGCCACCATGTACCCCAGCCTGCTGAACAACGCCCAATATACGTCGGTAATCAACGAACGGCACTTCCAGAGACTCAACGGCTACCTGGAAGAAGCCCGGGAACGCGGCGTAAAAGTCATCGAGATCAACCCTGCGGGTGAGGATTTCAGCCAGCAACAGGGCACGCATAAAATCCCCCCAACCCTGATACCCGAACCGCCCGAGGACCTCAAGCTGCTGCAGGAGGAGATATTCGGGCCCCTTCTGCCCATTCGGACCTATCGGGAATTTTCAGAGACTGTGGACTACATCAACTCCCGACCCCGTCCGCTGGCAGCCTACTATTTTGGTGACGATACGGAAGAACAGCGCAGCGTCGAAACCCGCACGACCTCCGGCGGCATCTGTATCAATGACGTGATCATGCATATCAGTCAGGAAGATCTGCCCTTTGGTGGTGTCGGACCCAGCGGCATGGGTTCCTACCACGGGATAGAGGGGTTCAGAACCTTCAGCCATGCGAAATCGATTTATCGCCAGACCGGGATGAACATCGGTAAATTGAGCGGCATCCTGCCCCCCTACGGCAAGGCCACGGAAAAATCCATCCGTATGCAGGTCAGGAAGTAAGGCGCCCCCGGTCGGACCTGGCGCTCGCTCACCAGGGGCGGGCTTTATTTATTGATTGTGATCAAGGATTGCACAAACTGGAATTGTCTCGCCCCCGGGATGAATTACGATTCCAGTGACAGCATGAGGGCGTTTCGCAAACTGGATGGAAACGCCGTCCCCTTGGGAGCAATCCAATGGAAATGTGGTTTGACCACACTGGAGCGGACGCACGCGGTATCCACCGAAAGCGGGGGCGGCCGGCGGTGGCAGAGGGAGGCGCCCTCGCCATAGACCTGACCCCCATGCTGGACGTGGTTATGATCATGCTGATATTTTTCATCGTGGCCGGCTCCTTTGTCCGGGAGGCGGTGATCGAGGTTGAGCGCAAGCCGACGACCACCAACCAGTCCAGCGAACCGTCAGCAAACATCATCGTACAGATCAGCGCCAGCGACGAGATCTGGATCAAGGGCCGGCGCATTGATCAACGCTCGGTGCGAGCCAATATCAGCCGACTCAAGGCCGAAAACCCCAAGGCGGCGGTGGTGATCAAGGCGCACAACAAATCCACGGTGGACGCCCTGGCCGCGGTGGTCGATTCCTCCCGCGAGGCGGGCATTTACAATATTTCACTCAGCACGGGCAGCTAGTATTATGCAGTGTCATGCCAGGCCCGGCAGTGTTGCCAATTTACGGGAGTCTATGATGAAACGAGTTTTTCTGCTTGCGGGTATCCTCGCGCTGGCTGCCTGTAGTGATGAGCCCGGCAGCGAAAAGTGGTGCGCGGCCAAAAAGGCGCAACCCAAGACCGAATGGACCACGTCAGATCTTGCGACCTATGCCAAAAACTGCCTGATCGAGGGTACCGCGGTGGGCTCCGAGGACTGGTGCAAAGACATGTCAGACACCCCAAAGGGGGAGTGGACGGCGGAAGATACCGCGACCTACGCCAAGCATTGCGTGCTGTAAGCACGCACTTTCACGGCTTCAGGGCGCCGCCGGGTGCACTGGCGGCGGATTCGATGAGCAGTGTAGGAATGCCAAGGCCGTGGCTCTTCACCGTTGCCACGCGACTGCCCGGCTTACGGCCCGCGCGTACCTCCGACAGCTTGACCCCGCGGGCTGCCAGCTGCGCGGCCAGCTGCTCCAGGTCAGCGCACTGGTAGGCGATACCCCAGAAATAATCCGCCGCCGCCTGCCCCCCAGAAGGCTCGATAACTTCCAGGGTCAGTTTTCCGGCGCGGAAAAACAGCATGCGCCCGCCCCACTCGGGCACGGTTTTGTCCAGGGCCAGGCGGATGCCCAGTTGATGTCCGAACAGGGCTATACAATCAGTGGCGTCGCCAGTGCGCAACACGAGGTGATCGACCTGCATTTGCGCACTCGCGATGTCGCCACACTGTTGCCGTACCGTTGCGGTGCGCCGGCCATCGCAAAGGCGAAGGTGCAGTTCCCGGCGGTTGGCAACGGGGGTTTCGCCGGGGCCAGCGCTGGCTGATGCAAACACGATACCCTCGATGGCGGCCCGATCCAGCGGCGCCTCGACCAGCTCGACGACCGTATTGGCCAGGAGGAACCAGACTCGTGGTGACTCTCCTGAAGTTGACACTTCCACCGGCTCAATGCCCAGCAACTGCCGGTAGTCCGCGGTAGCGCCCGCCAGTGCGGGCACCGCGATCACAATTCTGTCAAAGCCGCTGACCATCCCCTGTCCTCGCGCTGCCGCCAGCGCCTGTCTCTCATAAAAGCTTTTGGCTTATCCGGGCCATCAGCCTTACACTGTCGCCTCTCCCGTAACCTTGCCAGGGCCACCCCGCCGGGCATATCGCGGATCAGCGAACTGACAACCACGCTAAAACCGGAGACCGATTTATGCAACGACTAATAAAAGGCCTGATGCTGGGGAGCCTGCTGGCCCTCACGGCCGCTTTTCCGCTCAACGCACTGGCCGGCGACACACTGCAACGCGTCGTCGACTTCAAGGTTCTCAGGGTAGGCATGTCGGGCAACCAGCCCCCGATGAGCATGACCAACCGCGACGGCGGCATGATGGGTTTCGATGTCGATCTCGCCCGCGCCCTGGCCGAGGCCATGAAAGTCAAGCTGGAGATCGTTCCCATGCCCTTTGGCGAACTGATGACCGCACTCGAGGAAAACAAAATAGACATGGTGATGTCCGGGCTGTCGATCACCCCGGAGCGGACTGAAGTGGTGTCATTCGTCGGTCCCTACATGATGTCCGGCAAGTCAATTCTCACCAAGAATTCCGTACTGGCCAAGATAGAGGCCAGTAACGATTTCAACCGCGATGACCTCAAGCTGCTGGCCCTGAACAACTCCACCAGCGCTTCCTTCGTGCGCGCCGTGGCACCCGACGCCCAGCTGATCGAGGTGGCGAGCTACGATGAAGGCGTGGCCATGGTGATAGAGGGCAAGGCCGACGCAATGGTGGCAGATATGCCGGTCTGCGTGCTGTCGGTGGCACGCTTTCCCGAGGCGGGCCTGACCACCCTTGAGAAGCCCCTGACAGTAGAGCCGGTGGGCATCGCCGTGAGCAAGGACGACCCCCAGTTCTTCAATCTGGTGGACAACTACCTGGAGGCCTACGAAAAGACCGGAGTCCTGGCCAAGATTCGCCAGAAGTGGTTTGAAGACAGCTCCTGGATCGCTGCGCTGCCCTAGTGGTCCACTAGCCACAAACGGCCCAGGCTATTGCAATACAGGCTATCGCAATAAAAGGGCGGAGAGCTGGCATCCCGCCCTTTTTCCTTTCCGGTAAACGCGTTTATGAGTAAGTCCCCGGTGTCCAGGCCCATCGTTATCGCCCACCGCGGCGCCAGCGGCTACCTGCCCGAACACACCCTGGCGGCCAAGGCCATGGCGCATGCGATGGACGCCGACTACATCGAGCAGGATGTCGTATTGAGCAGGGACGGGATACCCGTGGTGCTGCACGATGTCTACCTTGAAAGCACCACCGACGTGGCCCGGCGTTTTCCCGGCCGGGCCCGGGCAGACGGCCGCTTCTATGCAATGGATTTCCTGCTGGAGGAGCTGCGCGAGCTCAGGGTGCACGAACGCAGCGACCGCGACAGGAGCGGCGGGGAGTCCGCCGTATACCCGGGCCGCTTCCCCCTGGCGCCGGCCCTGTTTGGCATCCCGACCCTGGCGGAGGAAATCGACCTCATTGCCGGACTCGACCGCAGCAGGGGCCGCACAACCGGCCTGTATGTGGAACTCAAGGGCCCCAATCTGCACCTGGGCAGGGGCATGGACATAGCCGAGCGGGTACTCGAGGTACTGGCTGAGAAAGGGTATGCAGACCGGCCTCAACAGGTTTACCTGCAATGCTTCGATGGGCCGACCCTGCAGCGTCTGCGCCATGAGATGAAGACCCCGCTGCCGCTGATACAGCTGATCGGCGAGAACAGCTGGGGCGAGGACAGCGAATCCGATTACGATTACATGCGCAGCCCCGAGGGACTGGCGCAGGTCGCAGGCTATGCCGACGGCATAGGTCCCTGGCTGGCCCAGGTTTACCTGGGACGCAGTCCGTCCGGGGAGATCATCCTGAGCGACCTGGTAAACCGGGCCCAGGCACTCGGCCTGGCGGTGCACCCCTACACTTTTCGCCGTGACGAGTTGCCCGCGGGGCTAGGGAGCTTCGACGAGTTGCTGGATATTTTCTTCCGCCGCGCTGGCGTTGACGGGGTGTTTACCGATTTCCCCGATACCGTGCGCCACTACCTGCAGCGTGAGGGGTACCTCAATCCGGCGGGCTGAGACTGGAAGTAGCGCTGGATCAGGTTATCATGTAGCCCGCCAACCCATCGGAAACACCATGACCCCGAAAGTAAACAGACGCACCAAGATCGTGGCGACCATCGGCCCGGCCAGCGAATCCGAGGACATGATCGCCCGACTCATTGCCGCGGGGGTAAACGTATTCCGCCTGAATTTCAGCCATGGCACCGCGGCACAGCACGCCACGGTCGCCCGGCGAATTCGCAAGCAGGCCGCTATTGCCGACCGCTACGTGGGAATCCTCGCGGACCTGCAGGGACCAAAGATTCGCATCAGCAGCTTCCGCCAGGATTCCGTTGAACTGAGTAATGGCGACCGTTTCCGCCTGGACCTCGCCATTGGTGAGGGGGAGGGCGATGCCAGGGGCGTGGGACTGGACTATCCGGCACTGTGCAGCAGTGTCTACCGCGGGGATACGCTGCTGCTGGACGACGGTCGCATTCGCCTGCGGGTTGACGACGTCGACACATCTGCCGTGGACTGCACCATACTCGTGGGCGGCAAGCTCGGCTCCCGCAAGGGTATCAACCGGCTGGGCGGAGGCCTGGCCGCCCCCGCCCTCACCGCCAAGGACCTCACCGATATCAACAGCCTGGCCGAGGTCAATCCGGACTTCGTGGCGGTGTCTTTCGTCTCAAGCGCGGCGGACATCTTCCAGACCCGGGAACTGCTGGCCGAGCACAAGCTGCAGCCGTCCATCATTGCCAAGATCGAGCGGGCGGAGGTGGTCGCCGATGACGCCATCCTCAACAGTGTGATAACCGCCTCCGCGGGCATTATGGTGGCCCGGGGCGATCTCGGCGTGGAGGTCGGTGACGCACAACTCATCGGTATCCAGAAAGAACTCATTGCCCGGGCGAGAAAAATGGACCGGGTTGTCATCACCGCCACCCAGATGATGGAATCCATGATCAGCAGCTCCATGCCCACCCGGGCAGAGGTGTTCGATGTTGCCAATGCGGTACTCGATGGCACCGACGCGGTGATGCTGTCGGCGGAGACCGCGGTCGGCAAGTACCCGGTCGAGGTGGTGAATGCCATGGCCGATGCGGCCCTCGGTGCGGAGCGCCAGGCGGTCACCAGAACTTCGCGGTACCGCCTGGACAGGCAGTTTGCCAGTGCCCAGGAAGCGATCGCCATGTCGGCGATCTACGCCGCCAACCACTACGGCAATGTGCGCGGTATCGCCTGCCTGACCGAATCAGGCATAACGCCGCTGCTCATGTCACGCCTGAGTTCAGGCCTGCCGATATTTGCCCTGAGCCATCACAGCCAGACCCTGCAAAAGCTCTGCCTCTGCCGGGGCGTGATACCCCTGTTCTTCGACGCCACCGCATTTGATCACGATAGCGTCGAGGCCAGGGCTATCGAATTCCTGCTGGATGGCCACTTCCTGCAGAAGAACGACTCCATCCTGCTCACCAAGGGCGAGGTGATGGGCCGGGCAGGGGCTACCAACATCATGAAGATACTGCCGGTGTAGCGCCGTGTCCGCTGCTGCAGACACAAAGCGCGTCGTCGCCGATATTGGCGGCACCAACACGCGGATAGCCCTGTTCGATCCCGCAGGTGCGCAATTACGTGCGCTGAGCACTTATATCAACCGCGACTACGTCCGGCTCGAGGATATCTTTGCCCATTGGCTCAAACAGCTGGCGGAGCCGGCCCCCGAGACCTGTTGCATTGCGGTCGCCGCCCCACCGTCCGGGGACCGGGTGGTGATGTCCAACATGGACTGGTCATTTTCCTGCCGGGAACTTGCCGCCGGTGCAGGCTTTGCACAGTTGCGCCGGCTCAATGACTTCGAGGCCAACGCCTATGCCCTGCCGCACCTGGCACCCGGCGACCGGCAGGTGCTGCACCGCGGGCGGCATCCCCGGGGCGGTCGCCTTGCCACCGTGGGCCCGGGTACCGGCCTGGGGGGCGCATTCCTGGACTGGTTCAACGGTGTCCCCCACAGTTTTGCCTGTGAGCCGGGGCATATGGGCCTGGCGCCTGGCAACGAGCTGGAACTGGATGTCTTTCGCCTGCTGCTGCCCCGGCACAACAATATCTACGCCGAATTGCTGGTATCGGGTCCCGGCCTTGCCCGCCTGCACGGGGCGCTTGGCGAGATCCGCGCAGAGCGGGCGGAGCCTCTGGAACCCGCCGAGATCTCACGCCGGGCGGTGGCGGGGGTGGACACTCTGTGTGAGCTGGCCCTGGAGACCTTCTGTGCCCTGTTGGGCTCCGCCTGCGGCGATTTCCTGTTGGCCAACGGGTCCTACGGCGGCCTCTACCTGGCCGGCGGTATCGTTCCCGGGATAACGGACTTTCTGGACAGCAGCGACTTTCATCCCCGCCTCATCGCGAAGGGCGCCATGCGCGATACCCTCGACGACGTACCGGTCCATGTCATTACCACCGGCTATCCCGGCCTGATCGGGGCAGCCCACGCGCCGATGTAGCACTCAGGTGACGATGTCCGCCGGCGGGAATGCCAGGCGCACGCAGAACCCCTGACCGGACTCATCCGGCCCCACCCTCATGCTGGCGCCGTGCTGTTCGGCGATGCGAGCCACGATCGACAAACCCAGCCCCGCCCCCTGCCCCGCGGCGCCTGGAGCCCGGTAAAAGCGCTCGCAAATACGGCCAAATTCCCGGGCAGACAAGGTCGGGCAGTGGTTGCTGATCACCAGCTCCACACGTTCGCCTGTGCGCAGGCGGATACGAACAGGGGACCCCTCACTGGCATAGCGAAAAGCGTTTATCAGCAAATTGCACAGCAGTATTCCCAGCAAGTCCTCGCTGCCGTTGATAGGGGCCTTGCCGTCGCTGTCCAGATCTACCGTCAGCCCCCTCTCGTTAGCAAGGTAAGTTGTGTCTGCAAGGGCCTCCGTCAATAGTGAGTGCAAACTGACAGTGCTGCCTGCCAGCGATTCATCCGGGTCCAGCCGCGCCAGGGTGAGCAACTGGGACACCGTGTGGCTGGCGCGATCAACCCGCTGGGAG
>JAZBNW010000309.1:0-13883 GCA_036350855.1 Halieaceae bacterium | reverse complement strand
TACGACACCACCGGCAACGGCAAGCTGCGGCTGGTGGCCAGGGCCGGAGCAGACGCGTCCTATGACGACTTCGTCTACTGGAATTATTCCGGCAAGCCTCCCGGTGTCGGCGAGGGCGAGGACGATGCGGAGCCGCCGCGCTGGCGCTCCTCCGCCTTCCAGGCGGTCGACCAGCGGGCCGGGGGCACATTCCGCAGCGCCTTCCTGGCCAGGAACGGTGACCTCGATTCCAATAACGTCTATATAGACACGGTAGACGGTATCTATCTGGGAGAAGTACTGGGCGCCTCGGGAGTCGACATCACGACCCTGGTACAGACCGGTATGGACGGCACGATTCTCGACCCGGATGCGGTATGGGATGACGACGAGCAGCCGAATACTCCGGATGTGCCACTGCCGATCGCATCGCTGGCGCTGGAGCGTGACGCCTTCCGCGGCGGGTGGCTCGCCATCACCGCGAGCATGGGTGTCGAGGAAGCCGGCTGGGCCGGGATCTACCTGACCCGGATGCCTCCCCCGGGCAAGTAGCCCCTCACGGGCCGGCGCTCGGCAGCGCCGGCCCACATTCCCACTGAGACTCAAATACCGCGCTTCACTCCCTCGCCAGAAACTGTAACGCCTCGACATGCCCGGGCACCCTCTGCAACACCTGCAGGTAGCTGTCGCGGGCCGCGTTTTTGTCGCCCAGCCAGTACTGGGCCCGCGCCCGGTAGACCAGCACGGTGGCATCGCCTGGGTAGCGCTGGTGCAGTTTTTTGGTGTGATCGAGCAGGGTCTGCCACTGCCGCTGCCCTTCTTCAGCAACCATCAGCCGCAGGTGTGCGTAGTAATTCCAGGGCGCTGTCTCCAGCGCCTGCTGCGCTACCAGCGCGGCCTCCTTCCAGCGCTGCTGGGCCAGCAGTGGCAGGGCCATTCCGATCTGGGCATCGAGTGACAGGGGGTTCGCTTGCAGGGCCGCCTTGTAGTCGCCCTGGGAATCGTTATAGCTACCGGCCAGGTAATGCAGCCAGGCGCGCCGCAGCCTGGCGAACTCATTGGCTGGCTCCGTTTTCAGCACCGGGTCCAGCAGTTCAGCCGCCGCCTTGTACTGACCCATGGATTCCAGCCTGTAGCTTTCCGACCAGACGTCGGCCCGGCCGCCGGCGCTGGAAAAGATAAACAGCGCCAGCAGAAAACCCTTACTCATTCTCATCACTCTCACCTCACCATTTGTGCGACAGGTTCAGGTAGACATAGGTGCTGTCGTAGTCATTGTCGATCACCCGGTTTTCGTATTGCTCATAACCTCCCTGCAGCATCACACTGGTGTTCTCACCCAGCTTCCACACGCCGTTCAGGGCCACGCTACCCTGCTGCTCGTCGGCCAGCGTATACACCACCGCAGCGTCGGAATCGACCGCCAGGAAGCGCTCACCGAGCATTCCGCTGAGCCCCACACTGTCCAGGCCAAGAGGTCCGGACGGGCCGAACCAGTGGGTCCACTTCGCTTCCACGGCAGTCGTGTCGTTGTTGCCGTCGTTCACGTCGTCCTCACTGATGTGGATGTAGTAAGCCCGCAGCTGTATCCAGTTGGCCGGTCCGCCGACGGCAAAACCCACGGTGGGTGTCACCTGGTGCGCCTGGTACTCGTCGCCGCCGTCATAATCGTAATTCGAGTAGGCGTAGCCCATTTCAAAAGACAGGTCTTTGGCATTGTTCATGAACGTGACGATGGGGTTCGCCACCCCGATATCGGCATCGCCCCCGGCGTAGGCACCCGCAGTGTTGCCGCTGTTGCCCTGGCCATTGTTATTATTGCCCTTGCCGCTGGCATCGTCCTTGATCAGGTAACCGTCGAGACGCCAGGTCAGTCTGCCCGCAAAGCTGTCGGGGTAGGTGTGGATCTTGCCGCTGAGATACGCGGTGTTCTCCTCCAGGGTGTCGAAGGTTCCGTCGCCGGAGCCCTTGCCATCCACCTCGGTGTAGGTGTAGCCCACGGTGAACCCGCCCTTTTCCAGGTAGTCGCCGCCGAGGAAGAACCCCGCGCCAAACAGGCTGTCGCGCAGGTCGGCATCGTTGTAACTGCCGTACACGGTCTGCGCCGTCAATCGCATTTCCCAGGGGTCGACGGTCTGGGCCAGCGCCGCGGGCAGAGCCAGGGCCGCATTGAGCAATACGCAGCCGGTGATCACATTCTTCTGCGAAAATAGTCCTTTTTTCATGGCGAAACCTCCAAAAGTTTCTGGTTTTGGGCCTGGCCCTGCTCGCGCGACAGCTGCCATCCCGGCACGCCCTCGTCGCTGGCAAGGCCCAGCTCGGTCAGTTGTGCGCGCCACTGGCGCGCACCGAAATAGCAGGTCAGGGTTTTACAGCCCAGGTCCGGGTCTATCAGGCACCGGGTCTCGGCGCGCAGCACGTTGGTGCCGAGCCGAAGCTCATGCTGGCCGCGCTGGCGCCAGACCCCTTCTTCGGCAACGAATTCGCGCTGGTAGCGGCTGTCCAGGCCACAGCCCAGCGGGCGCATCGCCTTCAGCAAAACCCGCCGCCAGGGGCCCAGCGGCAACAGCTGGGCCGAGGGGGAGTCGCGCCATTGATGCGCGTTCTCACTCAAGGGTGTGAGGCCGCAGGCCAGTAACCAGGTATCGAGCAGAATATCTTTCGGGCCCTGTCGGTCGTAGAAGGCCAGCACGCCGTTTTTTTCCTCGAAGGCGGCACTGGCACCGGTATCACTGACCAGGCGAAACTGCCCCAGCAGGGTGAGCTCGACCTGCAGGTGGCGCCGCGTATCCCGGGGCACACCGTCGCCTTCAAGCTGGTAGGTGAACTGTCGTCCCACCGGCAGGTGCAGCGGAGTGACCAGGCGTGGATCGACCACCGCCGCTTCCAGGATGTCCCCGACCAGGGGACGGGCGTTGACCAGATACTCGCTGGCGCCGTCGCCCTGGTGGCGCAACAGGCTGCACAGGTGAAACGGCTGGGTCGGGCTGCCCAGTTGCGCGCCGCGTTGCACCTGCAGGTGCAGGTGGGGCTGCGGCGAGCGCCCGGAATTACCACAGGCGGCCAGCGGCTTGCCCGGTACCACCCATTCACTTTCCTTCACCCTGGCGCTGTACTGCCTGAGGTGGGCCAGCAACACATGCAGCCCACTGTCCAGCCGGATCAACACGAAGTTACCCCAGTTGTTTTTGACATCCACCTCTCCCGGCGCATTGTCCGCCAGGTGGTCGCGTACCCTCACCACCTGGCCGTGCACGGGGCAGAGCACCGGCAGCCCGAAGCAGTAGAATTCATCCAGTTCAACGCCATCCCCGGCAAAGCTTTTACCCTCCTCGGCGATGTAGAAATCGAGCGCGTGTTGCCAGGGCGCCCGGTGGGTGTGCTCACCGTTGAACCCCTGGTAGATCTGCCAGCGCCCGAATACCGGCAGCAGCAGAGGCACGCTGTTGACGTCCCCGTTGCGCACCCGCGCCAGTCGCGCGCGCTCGTGGTTCTGCTCCGGCATGCCGGGCTGCGCAGCCAGCCAGGGCGGGGCCACGCTGAGCCGGGTGCGCAGGGCGAGCAGGAAAGTCAGGGTAACCCCGATATAGGGCAGCGCGATCAGCGGCAGGCCGTGCACCAGCAGCAGGTCCTGGCAGGCGAGCAGCACCAGGGCGGTGAGGATCACCGCCAGCATGGCGGTCAGAAAACTGGCAAGGCCGGGTACCGTGTAGATCCCACCGATCGCAATCGCCGTCAATACCAGGTTGAATCCGGCCCAGGCCAGTAAAACCGGTTGCGGGGTGACACCCAGCAGCAGGAAACCCAGCTGGCCCGCCAGCACCGCCGCCACCGCCAGCAGCGCCAGGTAGCGGGAACGCCATACCAGCACGGCCAGGACAATGGCGCCCGCCAGTGGGTGAACGCTGAAAAAGGTCGCCCCGAGCATGCTCAGGAACCCGCCTGCCCAGCTTGGCAACCAGGGCGTCGCATAGCCATCGCCATAGGCCAGGAAAGGGCTTATCCCGTCGAACTGCCTGGCCGCCAGGGCGGTGACACCCGCCACCAGCAGGAACGGTATCACCAGCACGGGCAGCCGCTCCTGGCGCCAGAACAGGTCGGCCAGGGCCGCGCTGGCGAACACCGCCAGGGCGGCACCGGCGGCGATCAGGGCCACGAGATGCCAACCCAGCTGGTAAAACGCACCCAGCGACAGCCCTACCAGCAGGCTATTGAGGACATAAATACTGCTCTGGGCACCGGGGAACCTGAACAGCCGCGTCAGCGCAACACCCACCACGGCCGCCAGCAGGCCGGAGCCTCCGACGTTCGGGTAAACGAAGGTGCCCGTCAGCAGTAAAACGCCGGCCAGCGGGCTGTCGAGGAAAAAAAAGGCCGAGTAGGCCCTGGCTATGTCGCCCAGGCCCTGCCTGATCGGGGCCATGGCGCCGGCCGGTGTCATGGCTTCCCGCTTTCACCGGCGGCAGGATCGCCGCCACAGAGACCGTCCGGCGGGCCCTGCGGGTAGGGCTGGGCCAGGTGCGGCGGCAGGCACTCCCCGGCCGTCACGGTCTCGAGGTTCTCCGCCTGCCGGATCAGCGAGACGGTCTGGTCATCGTGGATCAGCACCACATTGGGCCGATACTCGATGAACTGCATCCACTGGGTGTTGTTGTAGGCGCCCACCGGAGTGAATACCAGTGCGTCGCCTACATTGAGCGGGGGCAACATCACACTGCTGCGCATGACATCGATATTCATGCACAGCGGCCCGTAGATGACGGTTTCCTCGGGCCTGCCCGGCAGTAACCGGGTCGGCACCACACTGTGGTTATACCAGAAGGCGGTAAACAGCTGACTGACACCGGCATCGACCACCACCGCTCGCTTGCCGTCGGGCAAGCGCTTGTTGGCCACCACCGTGGTGACCAGGTACTCGGCATCGTCCACCAGTGCCCGACCGGTCTCCAGTACCAGCGTGGGCCGGCTGAGGCCCCGGGCCTCGCGGTCGTGGGTCAGTTCCAGCAAAATGTCGCAGATGGCCTCGGCATATTGCTCGACGCTGGGCACCACCTGCTCCGCCGGCAGGTAGATGCCCTGCAGGGAGTTCATCGAGGCAAAGCCGCCACCGATGTCGAGATAGTCGATGTGGCACTCGGTGCGGCTCTCCACCTCGTTCATGAAATTGCACATGATGCGCACTTGCTGGGTGTAGGCCTTGGGCTCCAGGATGAACGTGCCGATATGACTGTGCAGGCCGGTAAGGCTCAGGTGCTCGCTGGCTGCAATGCGCCAGGCGGCGTCCATGGCCTGCCCGGACTCAACATTGAAGCCGAAGCGGCTCCAGGGCTCGGTGTAGCCGGTATCGAAATTCAACCTGATGGTCACCTCGATATCGGCCTTGAGCTCCTCGGTGATTTTCTCCAGCGCATACAGTTCGTCCAGATGGTCGATGTGGATGCGGGCGCCCTCGGCGATCGCCCGCCGCAGCCCGGCCCCCTTCTTGCCCGGGCCGTTGAACAGGATATTGTTGCCCGGCACACCCAGGCTGCGGGCCTTGTCGTATTCGAACTCCGACACCACCTCCGCCCAGGAGCCCTCCTGGTGGAAGATATTACACACGGCGCCCAGATAGTTGGTCTTGTAGGACCAGCCGAAAAGCACCTTGGGATAGCGCGAGCCGAAGGCCTGCTTCAGCCGGCGGATGTTGCGGCGCAGGCGCTGCTCGGAAACCACGAACAGGGGCGCGCCGTACTGCTCCAGCAGCTCCGCCACCGGCACGTTGTCGATGGTATCCATCCAGGCGGCGTCCTGGCGGTTGCCGAACTTGTTCAGCAGGCCGCTGCGCAGGGGCACCATCGCCGGTTTTATCCAGGGCTTGCCGCCAGTGGTTTTCGTTTCAGTACTGTCTGTCATGGCTTATTCCGTGTCGCCTGCCTACTTGCTTCATTGGCGGTTGCCGCCGGCGAGGGACCGGGCACCGGGTTCAACTGCTGGCCGCCATTCATGATCACTGCCTCGAATTCGCTCTGTTGCACGATATTCTCGAGAGCGTGCCGGATGAACAACACCCCGGGGCGGGCGGCGGGTATTGCCGCTATCTCCTGCCCGAGGATGAGCTGCAGCAGCATCAACGGCAGGTTGCGCCCCACCCCCGCGGACAGGTAAATCCACGCGGGAAAACGCGGATTGATCTCGATCAGCTGGTAGTGGCCCGTGTTGTCCCGCATCACTTCCACCTCCAGCGGGCCGCGCCAGTTGATCGCCCTGATCAGCGCGGCACTGGCGTCGTACAGGGTCTGGTCGAAGATGCTGACGCCGGACCAGGCCTTGCCCTTGTCGGTGACCGCCATTTTTTTCATCATGACCTCACCCAACATGCTGCCGCTGCCGTCACATACGGCGGTGAGATTGTATTCCTCGCCCTCCACCAGGCGCTGCACCAGTACCGGATAACCCCACTCGGCCGCGATTTCGCGGAAGGCGTCGGCGGCCTCGTCCGCGCTGTGCACGATGTGGGCGCCATAGAACAGCCCCTTCACCACCATCGGGTAGCTCCAGCCCTCCTCCTGGCACTGGTAGAAAAAACCGCTGTGGGTGACGGACTTGATTTCCGGACAGTGAATGCCGGCGTGCCGGGCCAGCTCGGGCAAGCGATCCTTGTTGCGCAGGCGCAGCTGTTCGGGCGTCGGGAGAAGGTAGCGGATCCCCAACTCGTCGAATTGCGGGGTCAGGCGCACCATGCCTGGCAGTTCCGCGTCCAGGCAGGGCAGGATGATATCGATTTTCTCGCTGTCGTGAATGGCGCGCAGGCTGCTCATGAAGGCTTCGTCCCCCGCCGAGGGATACGGCAGCAGGTAGGCCGAGTCGCAGTATTCCCGCAGGTACAGGCCCGGGTCCAGCGCATCGTAACCCAGCCCGATGATGCGGCCGGTGAACTCGGGCGCGTCCCGCAGGCAGCGCGCTACCGCCACGCCCGGGCCGGGGTTGTCCGCCCGGGCATTCATGCCGGTTATGGCCACTGTAAGGTCTATTGAATTCATCGTCGGCGGCGGTCAGTCGCCGACGAATTTGCGCAGCATGCCCGCGAATTCCAGCACGTCCCGCTCCAGCTCCCGGGTACCGACGCTGTACTCCTGTCCCAGCAGCGCCAGCAATTCGGCCAGGTCCTGGTCTTTCTGCAGGTGCCGCAGGATCTCAAGGCCGGTTTCATTCACAGTGAAATGATGGCCACTCATGGGGTCGAAGACGAAACCGCTTTCACTGATGGCAAGGCGGCGCAAGGCCTGGGCCGATGGCAGGACGGCACTGTGGTTGTCGTGCTGTTTGTGTTCATCCATAAACACCACACCCGAAGAAGTGAAGAGTGATACACGGTAATACGCCACGCTGCTCCTGTATTTGACCTGGATCAGACATGAACGAGAAAAGGCCGGACTGGTGTAATTCTCCCACTATTACGGCATGGCCAGCGGTACTCAGTACACCAGTTCCACCCAGCGCCCGCCAGCCTTCAGCTCGGCCTTGCGCCGGGCCCACTGGTCACTGGAGCCGATCATGTGGCTGAAAACCCGGTCCAGTGTGTCGAGAATATCGGCGCGGCCAGCCACGTACACGCGTGTATGGGGGCTTTCCAGCATCGACAGGATTTCCTCCGAGCGCTCCTCCAGGGCGTAGTCCATGGCGATGGGGTCCGCCCAGTTCGGCCTGGGGCTGAGGGCCTTGAACGCCTCGAATGTCGCCTGGTCGTAATACTGGCTGAAGTCGTCTTTTTCCTCGTTCATGTACAGCAGCTCGAGCCCGCTCTGGGCGCCGTAGAACAGGCGCACCCTGCCCTTGTAGTCCTTCACATCCTGGTAGATATGCTTGATCAGGGCGCGAAAGGGTGCGATGCCCGTACCCATGCCGATCAGCAGCAGGTCGGTTTCCCTGTCCTGCGGTACCTCGAAGGGAATACCGAAGGGTCCGTTGATGGTGATGGTGTCACCCTCGCGGCGGTCGCACAGGTAGTTGGACGAGATCCCCTCGTAGCGCTCGCCACTGTACTCATCGATGTAATTGCAGCGCTTCACGCAGATAGTGACCCGGGGGTGGCCGCCGTTGGCGTCCGGCGCGGTGTCGGCGACGCTGTACAGGCGAAAATGGTGCTTGTGACCCTGGGGGTGGTCGCCGGATACGATCACGCCGATACTCTGGCCGGGCTGGTAGGCGAACTGTTCCCGCTCCACCTCCAGCACGATCTCCCGCACTTCCTCGCTGGAGCTCTCGGGCGTGATCCGCTTGCTGGAGCGCACGCGGGCGTTGTAGGTGGTGCCGGTATCAAAATCTTCAAGGCGCATGGTGGGTAACCTCCTGGTGTTTGTCTGGTGTCGCGGCTGTCTCGCGCTGGCAGCCTGCCGGCCCGCAATTGCAGCCCTGGCAGCCGCCATGTCCGGCCAGGGCATCGTCGTCGGCGCCACCCCGCTCGGGAAAGTGGCTCAGCCAGAGGCGCTGCACTGCAAGCCAGCCGCAGCTGATCAGGATCATGCCGGCCGCGGCGGTGAGGAAGGTGTTCAGCATGACGTCACGCCCCCACCCCCGCAAAGCCCATGAATGCCAGTGACAGGATGCCGGCGATCATCAGGGTGAGGGCCGTCCCCTGCACCATGTCCGGCACCGTGGCGAGCTCGAGTTTTTCGCGGATCCCGGCCATCAGCACCAGGGCGAGGGTAAAACCGCCGCCGGCACCCAGGGCATAGACGATCGACTGCAACAGGTCGTAACCCTTGTTGGTCTGGAACAGGGCGAGGCCCAGGATGGCGCAGTTGGTGGTGATCAGCGGCAGGAAAATGCCCAGCGCCCGGAACAGGGCCGGGCTCATTTTCTTGATGAACATTTCCACCAGTTGTACGGTGGACGCGATCACCACGATATAGGAAATCAGCTGCAGGTAGGGCGCGTCGATGGCGACCAGCAGCCGGTGGATACCGTAGGCGCAAACCGAGCTGACCAGCATCACAAAGCAGACCGCGCCGCCCATCCGGGTAGCGGTGGCGAGCTTGCCCGACACCCCCAGGAAAGGACAGATGCCCAGGAAATAGGCCAGCACGAAATTGTTCACCAGGCTGGCGTTGAGGAAGATGGTCCACAGGGAGTCATTGTTCATGGCGTCGCCTCCTGCACCGGACTGTTCCCCGGGCTCTCCCGCATCTGCCTGCGCAACTTGAGATGGTTGAACAGCAGCAGCCACAGGGCGAGGGTGAAGAAGCCCCCGCTGGGCAGGATCATCACGATCCAGGGCTGGTAGGCCGCCGGGAACAGCGCCAGGCCGAACAGGGAACCGTTGCCCAGGATTTCCCGGGCGCCCCCCAGGCACAGCAGGCCCAGGGTGAAGCCCGCCCCCATGCCCAGCCCGTCCAGCACCGAACGGGCGACCGTGTTCTTCGAGGCAAAGGCTTCCGCCCGGCCCAGGATCAGGCAGTTCACCACGATCAGGGAAATGAAGGCACCCAGGGCCCGGTGCAGCTCCAGGCTGATGGCCTGGATCAGGTAGTCGACCACGGTGACGAAGGTGGCGATGATCAGGATAAAGGTGGCGATACGCACCTGCCGGGGAATGAACTGGCGCAGCGCCGACACCAGGGTGTTGGACAGCACCAGCACGAAGGTGGTGGCGAGCCCCATGGCCAGGGCATTGACGGCCGAGTTGCTCACCGCCAGTACCGGACACATACCCAGCACCTGCACGAACACGGGGTTCTCCCGCCACAGGCCCTTGATAAAGTCGTCCGTGGACATCGCGCCAGCGGCGTTCCTGTCAGCGCCCGCCATCGGTCTCGCCCTCCCCTTTGCGCTCAGCGGCCGGCTCACTTTCAAGCTCACCCTGCAGGCGATACACCAACGGCACCCACTGCGCGCTGCTCTGGCGCAGGATGGCCGCGATGGCCTGGGATGAAATCGTCGCGCCGGTGATCCCGTCGATCTGGGACGGCAGGGTTTTACTGCCGCTTTTTACCGCCTCGACGGCCCGCTGCAGCGACTCCCCATCCGCCGCCAGGCTCACATCCAGGGCCTGGAAATTGGCCAGAAATGCCGGGTCCTTTTCGATCTTGTCGCCCAGGCCGGGGGTTTCCTTGCTCGAGAGCACCGCCATGCCGACGATGGCCTGGCTTTGCGGCGCGTAGCCGTAGAGCACGCGGATGGTGTCCTGGTAGCCCATACCCTGGGCCTCGATGGCGACACCGACGAGTCGCCCCCCGGCGTCGTAACCCGCATGCACTGTTTTGGGCGGGGCATCACCCTCCCCCGCCGGGTGGAAGCTGCCGTCCGGCCCCAGCGTAAAAGACGCCCTGGCAACCGCCCCGGGCAGCACCTTGAACACCGCCTGCTGCAGGGCCGCGGCCTCGTTGCGGGCGATCACGGGGCCGGTCAGCACGAACACCGACACGATGAGCAAACCGCATACCAGCCCCACCCCCACCAGCGCCCGGTACAGGGGCCAGATGGGCGGGTGGGCGGCATTGGCGTGGCCGTGGGCGCTGCGCATCGTTCAGCCCCTGCCTGTGCCGAATACGCGGGGCTGGATCAGCCCGTCGATATGCGGCGAGACGGCATTGGCCAGCAGGATCGCGTACATCACGCCTTCGGGCATCCCGCCCCACAAGCGGATTACCGTGACCAGTGCGCCGATCAGCACACCGTAGACGACGCAGCCCGCGTTGGTGATCGGCGAGGCCACCATGTCCGTGGCCATGAACACGGCCCCCAGCATCAGCCCCCCGGAAAACAACATGAAGCCCGCCGGCGGGTAATCCGCGGGAGACAGCAGGTGAAAGCCCCAGCCCAGGCCGGCGACGGTGGCCAGGATCGCCACGGGTATTCGCCAGTTCAGCATCTTCCTGGCGGCGAGGTAGAGGCCCCCGGCGAGAATCAGCAGGGCACAGGTCTCCCCTGCGGAGCCATTGGTCAGCCCCAGCAGCAGGTCGCCGGTGGCGGTGAGTTGCCCGTCGAACTTGAACAGGGACAGGGGTGTCGCCCCACTGACGCCGTCGTACGCCGGTGCCGCGAAGGGAAAGGTGAAGGTACTGGCTGGCAGCTGGGTAAAGCGGTCGGCGGCAAAGGCCGGGGTCCAGCTGGTCATGGCCACCGGAAACGCCGCCTGCAGGAAGGCGCGACCCACCAGGGCGGGATTGAAGGCGTTATAGCCCAGGCCGCCGAACAGGAACTTGGCCATGGCGACGCCGATCACCCCACCGCAGGCCACCATCCACAGGGGCAGCGCCGGCGGCAGGGTCAGGCCGTAGAGCAGCCCGGTAATGGTAACGGACCAGTCCCGCACCGTGGTCGGGGTGGCGGCCAGCCGGCACAGCAGGTGCTCGGTAGCAACGCAGGACAGCACCGCCACCAGCAGCGTCAGGGCGGCGGCCAGCCCGAAGCTGTAGACAGCGAATGCCGCGACCGGCAACAGCGCCAGCACGACGTTGCGCATGATCACATCGACACTGGCGCCGCTGGCGATATGCGGCGAGCTGTGGATCTGCAGGGTGTGCCCGGTCATGAGGCAGCCCGCCGTTTCCTGAGCAGGCCCTTGGCCGCGCGAAAACGCTGCACCAATGGTATATGTGCCGGGCAGACGTAGGAGCAGGACCCGCACTCGAAACAATCCAGCAGATTGAATTCATCCGCCATCCTCTCCACCTGCCCGGCGCGGGCCAGCAGGCCCAGCTGGGAGGGATTGAGGAACAGCGGGCAGGCGTCAACACAGTAGGCGCAGTGGATACAGGGATACTCCACAGCTGCCGCGGTCTGGGCATCGCTGAAGGCGATGAAACCGGAGGTGCCCTTGGTGATCGGAATATCCAGGCTGGGCAGGGACTGGCCCATCATCGGCCCCCCCAGGAACACCCGGCTGACATTCTGTGCCATGCCCGCGTACTCCAGGGCGAAGCGCAGGGGCGTGCCGATGGGAATCCGGTAGTTCCCCTTCTTCGCGATGGCGGGTCCGCCGATGGTGATGACCCGCTCCTGGATGCCCCGGCCATGGGGTAACAGCCGGCCGATCTCCGCCGTGGTGGCGACATTGACGCTGACGACGCCGACATCCGAGGGCAGACCGCCGGAGGGCACCTCGCGCCCCAGCAGGGCGCTGATCAGCATCTTCTCCGCGCCCTGGGGATACTTCACCGCCACCACTTCCACCGCGACGGGAATGTCCCCGGGCAGTGACGCCCGCAGCGACCGTGCCACGTCGAGCTTGTTGGCCTCCACCCCGATGATCGCGCGCTCCGCCCCGGTCACCTTCAGCAGGTAGCGAATACCGGTAAAAATATCCGGCTGCTGCTCCAGCATCACCCGGTGGTCCGTGGTCAGGTAGGGCTCGCACTCCACCCCGTTGATGATCAGGGTATCGATGTGTTTGTCGTCGGGGACTTTCAGTTTGACATGGGTGGGAAAAGCGGCGCCGCCGAGGCCGACGATGCCCGCCCGCTGGATCGCCAGCAGGATATCCCGGGGCGACGCGCTGGCAAGGTCACAGGGCTCACCGTCGCTGACTTCCTGGCTGGAGCCGGGAAAAGGCTTGAGGAAAATCGCCGGCGACATCCTGCCGTTGATTCCCGGCGCCAGGGCGATGCGCTGGATCACCCCCGAGGCCGGCGCGTGCATGGCCACGGACACGAAACCGTCCGGCTCCGCGATCAGCTGGCCCCGCTCCACCTCCTGGCCCTCTCGCACCGCAGGCAGGGCCGGCTTGCCGATATGCTGCGACAGCGGGACGACCATGACCGGGGCAAAGGGGAACTGCTTTATCGGCAGGTCCCGGGTGTCGTCCTTGGCCTCGGGCGGGTGAATGCCGTGAGCGAAGCTGCGGTACTGGCGGAGCGCGCTGAACATCAGTTGTATTTCGCCCCTCGCGCGATCCACTTGTCGATATCCTTCTCGCTGCGATCCGCCGGCAGCCCGGGGTGAATGACCTGCGCAGTACATTTTTCCGCCGCCTTCACCAGGTCCCTGTAGGGCCCGGCCAGGGGGTCCTTGATATACGCTTTCTTCGCGTCGTTATAGGCGAAGATGGCCGGGTTGAGATTGGTGCACTCGTCGCAGGCGGTGCACTCCTCGGTATCCAGCCACGGTGCCATATAGTCCGAGCCCGCCGCTGGGGCGTTGCCGGCGGAGCTGGCGATCACCTCGTCCGGAGCGCTTTCAAGCAGGTCCGCCGGCAGCGCCGCGTCGCCCTCGGCCAGGCGCATGAGGCCGCTGGCTATCCTGCGCACGACATCGCGGCGGGTTTTATCCTCGATATCCCCCGCGGTGTCCGGGGCCTTCGGCCTGACCCCGGCGATGGCCTTGAGCATCACCCAGAAATCCCTGCGCTCCTCGCAGGACAGCACCATGGTCTCATCCACCAGCAGGCGGCTCAGGTGCTGGCGCTTGTCCAGGGTCCAGATAAACGGGAACTTGCCCTCGCGCTCATCCTTACCCAGCTGCATGAAGTCCACCAGCGGCACCATGTCGTCGTGCCAGGTGTCCGGCGGTGCCATGCGGAAATGCTTGCGAAAGCGCGCCTCGGTCATGGCGAAGTCGGCAAAGGTCAGCGGCAGCTCCATGGTCTTTTCGCGACTGCCCTCCAGGTAGCTGAGGCTGTAGCTGGGCCAGTCCTCGAACATGGCCGGGTTTCCCTCGAGGTCGAAACACTCCTGTGGTGTCTTGCCCAGGTCCGGGTCGTAGCGAAACAGCGGGTAGGCCCGGGACTCCACCGCCAGTTTGGCCTGGTGGTGCCCCATGTCGTCACCGATACCGTGTTCGGGCTGGCAGGAGGTATAGAGGTTGAACAGCGCCGGCCGCTGGGCCATGAGACCCTGGATGAAGCCCTCGATCATGTGGTTGGCGTGGGCGATGCCGCTTTGCAGTACATAGGTGGTGCGATGGGCCATGGCGATCAGGCCGAT
>JAZBNW010000308.1:0-6425 GCA_036350855.1 Halieaceae bacterium | reverse complement strand
TTAAAAACCCCGATTCGCGTTACTTCACGGGGAGACTCGATCCCGCCGGAATCCACCACGTTCATGGTGCGGGTGACGATACGGCCTGATTCGGTCATTTCCCGCTGCAGTTCGAACCACAGGCGCTCGATTTCTCTGATGGCAGGAAGACGGTTGGCCTGGCCCATGCGGCCCGCGAAGTCAACCAGAAATTCGTTACGATCAGGATGGTCGAGCTGCGTCAGGGAGACGTAAAACTGGCCCTGCGCATCGCTGGAGGTTTCCTGCAGCACGCCGAACAGCTCCTTGAGGGAACCCATACGCTCCTTGAGACGCTGTTCGAGCTCGGCGATCATCAGCTCATTCTGCTCAAAGCGGCTCTCCATGTCCGCACTGCGCTGCTCAAGCCCTTGTCGCCGTGCGATCACCTCACCCAGCAAGCGCTGCTGTTCCTGCTGCTGCGCCAAAAACTGCTCGATGCGCTGACGGCCTTCCGCCCGGTCTGCGCTGCGACCCTCCTGAACGCCCTTTAGAAGTTCCTGCAGGTCCATGGAGGTGGTCGGTTTCTGTGCTGCAGAGCCGGCTGCAAAAAGCAGCATCACCACGCCTGCAACGAGAACCCTCATGAACGGTTTCATATGGTTTCAACCCCCTTCGGATTAAGCGCTATCCAGAGCAGTTCGGGGGCTACTTCCTGTTTCGCCACCTTCAGTCCCTGGTCGATAAGCCGGCGCCAGGGCGTGGCGTCAAGCGACTGCCACCTGCGGTTGACGCTGTCCCAATAGCCCACTTCACCGCTGCCCACGGTTTTGTAAAGCAGGTTGATGCGTCCCACCCGAAGGAATTCGGCATCGAAAGTAGCGCCGTCCAGTTCCAGCTTGGCGGTATAGGCTTCGACGGTGCGACCGTAGTCCGTTTCGATCTGGTAGGCCTCGAATACCCGCCGGGCCTTTTCGGCGACAGTAACGTCAGAGCGGCCGAGCAAATCCCGCAGCTTCCCGACGCGCTCGGTGCGCTCCCCGATCAGAAACGGCACATCCAGCTTCACGAACTCGCCGAGGCTGTCGATCATCTTCAGCATGAGCGGCAGAATCTGCCGCTCGACTACGGCCACGTCGGCCACTGAGCTGGTAAGTATGTCGATTTCCTGCGCCTGCGCGCCTAACTGCTGATCGAGCAGGCCCATATAGCTCTCGAGATTGTCGACCAGTTTCAGCTGGGCACGGTACTCGTCCACCAGCCCCCTGTTGCGCTCGTGAATATCATCAACACGGGCTTGTGTCGCCTGCCCCTCTTCCGTGCGCTCGATACCGACCTGCTCTATCTGCTCCAGCGTGTCCTGCGCAAACACACTGAATGATGGCGCCAGAGAGATCAGGCAGGTGAAGAGCATGATTCCGTGTTTCATTTTTACCTCGTGGTACACCGGGTAGAGTCGCAATGACCGGGACCCACATGGAAACAGGAAAGGATTACAAAAATATTTCCCTCATCGCCAGAACACCGGGATTCTCAGCTACATTGATCGAGATCAACCACGTGAATACCTGTCGAACCTGCGTCGATAAACCGCGAATGCAGACAGGGTCAGGCCACAGTTCGATATCAGGAATGTCGGTACCAAACGTTGCCAAACGATGAATCTGCAAGCGGTCGGGCCTGGTTCAGCCAATTGGACAATAAGCTTCCATCTGGTAACAGCGGCCCGGGATCAGACAAACCGGGCGTTGCGCCCGGTTTGGTCCAGAGAGAAGCGTCAGCCCGGTTCCCCTGTCAATTCTCGTTGACGCGGTCTGTACTGGGCGGTGCAACCGGGGTGAAAGTACCCAGATAGTCAACAAGTGCCTGCAGATCGTTACCACCATCAAGTCGAACAGACTGCACCGTGGAGAACGTGGTGAAATTGTCTCCGCCGTCGGCGAGGAAATTATTCACCGTGACGACATAGCTACCGGTCTCATTGAGGGGTTCGCCCCAAAGCATCACGTCGCTTACGGTTACCGACGTGCAGTCGCCGGCAGTGATCGTTTTATCAAGCGTATAGGTCAATCCCTCCGAAACCCCCAAATGGAGGAAGGGACGGCTGGACCCCAATGGCTGGCACTGTTCTTCCAGCACCGCGATAATCTCGGCGCCGCTCATCTGGATTGTCAGGAGCGTGTTGCCAAAGGGCTGGAAAGTGAATGCCTCGCCGAACGTAACGACACCATCACCCTCACCGCTGGAATCAGGATAGGTCAGGTCACTACGCACGCCGCCCGGGTTCATGAAGGCGATCTCCGCACCGTTGAAGGAGGTCGCCCATTGCTGTGCATCCGCCACCAGGTTGCCCGCCGCCGACTCGACACCACGGTCCGAACCCGACGGGGTACCACCGCGTAAAATGGTTTCGGTGATCATTCCGACAGGTGTGTTGCCGGCGACATCAAACAGCGGCTGCCATTTCTCGATGATCGCGCTGAGCATGGGGTCAGGGGTGAGCTCGTCCTGGAACACCGCATGGTTACGCGAACTGCTCAGATCGCGGCGCACATCGTGCGTTCGCTTGTCGAGAACCAGGTTCACCTCGGTCACTACTCGCCCGAAGGAGTAGGCGCTGGTAACAATTCGCGGGTTGCCGGCTGCATCGGGAAGCTGGCAGTTATAGGGCAGATGGGTGTGGCCCGTGATGATCACGTCTATGGCGGGGTCCAGTGCATCATTGATCGCCACGATTGGCCCGGAGATACCGACACAGGCGTTCACGTCACCCGGAGGGGGCGTCTGGCTGCCACCCTCGTGTAACAACACGACAATCGCCTCGACACCCTGGGCCTGCAGGACCGGGACCAGCGCGTTGGCCGTCTCGGCTTCATCCCGGAAGCTCCAACCCTGAATGCCGGCGGCGGCAACGAGCGTGCTCGTGGCTTCCAGGGTCATACCGATAAAGCCGACTTTCACGTTGTTGAAGCGTTTGACCCAGTACGGTGGCAATGGCGTATCCCCAGCCTGATCGACAACGTTAGCCGCGAGCCAGCGAAACCGGGCACCCGCATAGGGCTCGTCGGGGAAATAGCAGCCATCAACCGGGTGGCAGCCGCCATTCTGCATACGCTGCAATTCAGCCACACCCTCGTCGAATTCGTGGTTACCCACGCTGGATACGTCGAGGCGCATCGCATTCAGAGACTCCACCGACGGTTCATCGTGGAAGAGTCCCGAGAATGCCGGTGAGCCACCGATAAGGTCACCGGCGGCAACCGTAAGGCTGAATTTTTTGTCGCGACGTAACTCGCTGAGTTTCGCTGACAGATACTCTGCGCCGCCGGCTGCCTTGCCGTCAATCGTGCCCGGAGTCTGTGCCTCAAGATGGCCGTGATAGTCGTTGAAGCCGAGTAACTGCAGATCGATGAGTTGCCCCCTGGGATCGGGATTTCCCTTGCCGGGCTGCGCCGCGGCGACGCCCTGGGACAGCAAGAGTAAGGAGAGAGAGACAATGCCGAAGTTTGCGGGTTTCATATGCGTTTGCTCGCTGCGATGGCTAATTCGAGTGGTTTCAACCGGACATTTGTTACTGGACCTCCATGCAAACTTACTCGCCGCTTGTTACAGCTTGATGAAGAATTCCAGATGGGGGTTCACATGGAATGAGCGGCCCACGTCAGCGGATTGAATCGGGGACTCCCGGCGATTACTCGGCCATTTCCAGGCCCAGGGCGGCCATCATGATGTCAAAGATGCGGTTCTGCTCGATCACACCGCGGACACGTTCCGCGCCGACGCCGGTGCCGTACAGGGCGACGTCTTCGCCGCCATGCGTCTCACTGTTGGACAGAGTCCCTTCAATATCCTCACTGACCAGCGGCACCAGTGCCTGCGCGACGGCGCCGATACCGGTTTGCGGCGCCGGTCGCGGCAGGGCAGTCACCGCGCCGGGGCCGTTGGTATAAGCCAGGGTCGTATAAGGTTGGCCATCGGCGGCGATGGTCGGCCCGGAATTCGGCTCGCCACGCTTGTCGTTGCCGGCTACCAATCCCAGGATAGGATTACCTCGCGTGGGGTAGCCGCTCATTGTGAATACGTGGGAATGGTCGGCCGTGACGAGAACCAGGGTGTCCTTGAGATCAACCTTCTTCAGCGCCACGCCGACAGCGCGATTGAATTCCTGTGCCTCGAGCAGGGCATAGCCCGGTTTGCCATCGTGATGGCCGTGATCGATACGCCCTCCTTCGACCATCAGGAAAAAGCCCTGCTCGTTGCCGGCCAGCAGGTCGATAGCCGCGACCGTCATCTGTGACAGCGACGGTTCACTGGAGTCTTTCCCGCGTTCGGCGATGTAGGTCATATGGGAGTTGGCGAACAAGCCAAGCACCTGATCGCCAGGCTTCAGGCCCGTTAACTGGTCGGCTGCAGTGATGTAACTTCGCCCCGATCCGCCTGCCAGCCATTGCCTGACCAGGTCATCCTCCGGATCGCGCCGTTTACCGCCCAGGCCGCTGCCGAAAAACTCGCGGCGCCCGCCGCCCATCGCAACGTCCAGTCCCCCGCCGTCCATGTGAACAAGCTGGTAGGCCATATCCCGGCAGCCCAGCGCCCAGTCAGCTGCCGGAATCGGCCAGTCCGCCTCCCAGTCGCGTTCCGGCGAATGTGCGTACAGCGTGGCGGGCGTGGCGTGGGTGACCCGCGTTGTCGTGACGAAGCCAACGGCCATGCCGTGTTGCTGCGCTATCTCGCCGATGCTTTGCAACGGATTGGCCAGCGCCTCACTGCAGTCGCGCCGTCGCGCCTCCGGCCCGATGTTGATAACGCCCGCGCGGGTTTTTCGGCCCGTCACCATCGCGGTGGCGGTGCCGGCCGAGTCGGGCACCTGCTGATTGCTGTTGTAGGTCTTCACCAGGGCGACGTTGGGGAAGCGCTCGAATTCAAGCCAATTCTCTTCGCCGGTCATTCCCCGGGACTGGCCGTCGAAAATCCGGGCGGCGGTGACCGTTGATACGCCCATACCGTCGCCAATGAAGAGGATGATGTTCTTCGCCCTGTGTCGGGCCACTGATTCAGGGTCTGCCGCCGGTTTAATGCAGGCCGAAAGAGCCAGAACCATGCAGAAGATGATTGTGGTGCGGGCAACCCGCGGCAGAGTGCGTATCGATTGGGGATCTGTCATAAAGGGATAGTCACTCGCATCAGGCTGTCATGCCACCACACTCATATTACGCCAATGTTACAGGTCGACACTGCGCCAGCTGCATACTTTAGAAAGACCGGGCGTTGAGTAATTCCCCGTCTGCACAGTACAGATGACGGGCTATTGTGTTACTGAATCGGTTTTTGAACCAGGGACAGTCTGTATTTTTGCAGAACATCAGCTGCAAGTTATTGCTTTTAATACACTGAGTGTTGTTTTGCGGTTCAGAAGCGGCGCTTGGCCGGTACCGCGTCAGCAGGGATAAGCTGTTACCGGTTTGAAAGGAGAGCGCGCCGGCCTCAAGAGGCCGGCGCGCTGGATGGAGACCGGCTAGTCCGCCTCGGCGGCGTCCAGCCAGTCGCCAAGACGCAGGAAGAGCGTTTCACCTGTAGCACCGTCCACTCCGTCATTGTCAGTCACGGCGTAAGCCTGGCCGTCCGCGGCGACGGCGATGCCCTCGAGCTTTTCTGCGGTCCACACACTAACGGCCTCGAGCTTCGGCAGCAGATCCCAGAGCAGGGTCTTGTCGATTTCGACCAGTCCGTTGACATCGTCGAAGGCACGGAATTCTGCAGCCGCCAGGTCGACTTCAAACACCGCTTTCAACTCGGCGTTGGGCTCCGTGCTGGGGCCCCAGCCCTTGTCGCGCTCGATCACGGCGAAATTGCCATTAGGCAGAAGTGTCAGCTCCGACAGGCCGATCCAGCCGCCGTTGCCCTCTGGCTGCAGTGGATAGTGGACAAAACTCCACTCACCGCTGGCTACGTCGTAACGCCCGATTTTCGTGTTCAACTTATCGGTATCGCCTTCGTTCGGCCATGCGCGCTGAATGGCGATGTAGACCACTTCCGCCCCGGCACTTCCGGTCACGGCGATCCCTTCGATGCCGTTGCTGCGGCGACTATCCACCAGGCCGGCGGGCAACTCGATTTCAGAGATGACCGCACCGGTGACCGAGTTCACTTTCAGGACCAGGTTTTCAATCCCGCCGGGAGCGGCACCTTCACTGCCCAGCCAGAAACTACCGTCGGGGCCGACGGCGACACCTTCCAGATCGAGGTCGAGGTTACCTCCGTCATCCGAAATCTCAAGCCGCTCGGTGATCATGGCCGGCATGCTGGACACGTCGATAGTGTAAATAAAGGGTTTGGCCAAAAACGAGTCGCTAACCGCATATAGCGTATTGGCGTCTTTGGGATCGGCCGCCAGGCCCGACAAGGCCACCCAGGGAATCGGCAAACCATTGTTATCCGCGGCCGACTGGATCATCGGATAGAGCGCC
>JAZBNW010000307.1:0-3209 GCA_036350855.1 Halieaceae bacterium | reverse complement strand
GGGATCCAGGTGGTGGGCCCCTACGGCGCAGATTACCGCACCATACGCCTGGCCGGACACATTGCGGAACTGGTCGGCGGCTATCGGCCGCCGCCCCTGGCCACCGCCTGATGCGGGGCAGGTGTTCCCCTGCAGGACATGCGATAGAAGGCTGACAGACAGCCAAGGAAGATGACATGACAGGAACAATGACCGATCTGCTCGTCGCAGGCCAGCTCGCGGCGAGGGCCATGGGCCGCCGTGTCCGCTCGGAAATCGAGCCCCCGCCCGACCTGGACAGGTTCTCCCGGGCGATGGAACAGGTGCTGGCCGGGGCCCCGGAGAGTGTGGTGCGCGACTATAGCTGGGTCTACATTCCCGCCACCCGTCCCCCCTGGGTCGATGCAAACATGACCGTGGATGAGGGGGACGAGTTGAGCTACTTCGCCGAGGGGCGGGTTTATGTCAGCCCGGCCCTGGACATCTACGTGACGCCCGCCCTGCAGTTGTGGTGCAAGATCGGCGATCGGGGCGAGGTCTTTCGCGGCACCCGCAGCAGCCACAGCTTTCGCGCGCCCTGTTCCGGACCCGTGACCTTTGGCAATTACTTCCCGAATGACTGGGCCGATCCGCAGGGTACACGCAAGGAAAGTGATGAGGTCTACGGCCAGGTCGGCGGTGAACTGCTGGTGCTGGTGATCCGCTGGAACGGCACAGCCCGGGACGGCCTGCGTGCCCTGGGCGAGGCGGGTGACCCGACCGGCTTGCTGCGACAGGAGCTGGAGCGGATCGACCAGGGCGACACCACCCCCGAGGGCTGGCACTATCTGTGGCATCTTGGACCCGCGGAGATTTACCGGGAGCAGCACACTGCCAATGGCGATGCCTGTATCGGCTGCCGCACCAGCGGCGATGTGGGGATCCTGCAGAAGGATGTCGACCTGCCGCTGGACGCCTCGACGCAGATCAGCTGGGCCTGGTGTGTCGAGCAGCTGCCCTCCACCCTGCGGGAGGACACCCTGCCGAGCCACGACTACATGAGTATCGCGGTGGAGTTCGATAACGGCAGGGATATCACCTACTACTGGAGCAGCAAGCTGCCGGTGGGTACCGGCTACGACTGTCCCCTGCCCAACTGGGCCGGCAAGGAGTTTCACGTGGTGGTGCGCAGCGGCGACGGTGGCCTCGGCCAGTGGCACCAGGAGCGTCGCAACCTGTACACCGATTACCTTCACTATATGGGCAAGCCCCCCGCCAGGGTCGTGCGGGTCTGGTTGATCGCAAACAGCATCTTCCAGCGCGGCCGGGGGGTCTGTGACTATGCCGATATACGCCTGCACGCGGGTGGGGAAGATGTGCGGGTACTTTAACAACACCGCGGGGCATACCATCCCGCCCGCGTCAGCCACCCGGCAGGAGAATGACGTATGACATCCACAGACGATTCACGTGAGCTGCCCCAGGGCATCCGGCTTACCGCGATTGACGAGACCTTTCGCCAGGACCCCTATCCCATCCTGAAGCTGCTGCGCGAGCAGGCACCCGTGCTCGAGGACAGGGAGCTGGGCCGGTTCGTCTGTACCCGGCACGATGATGTGAAGGCGCTGCTGCACGACAAGGCCTTTTTCACAGACCCGAGGAAGGCCAATCCCGGGACCTTTTCCAGGGAGGTCATCGGCAAGACCCGGGGGGCGGGAGATAACCCCTCGATGCTGCTGATGGACGAGCCGGAACACCGGCGCCTCCGGTCCCTGGTCAGCGCGCCCTTCAAGCCCCATGCCATAGAACGCTGGCGCCCGCATATCCGTGACATCGTCGAGGCGACACTGGACAGGATAGAAGGGGATGAATTCGACCTCATCGGGCAGTTTGCCGGGCCGGTTCCCACGGTCGTGATAGCCGAGATGCTCGGTGTCGATCCCGACCGGCACGAACAGTTCAAGCAGTGGTCCGACCTGATGGTGCAGGTCGGCTTCAATCCTTTCCCTACCGAGGAGCAGAGCCGGGTCGGGGAAGCGGCCGGGATGGCCCTGGATAATTACCTGTTGGAACTGATTGCGGCCCGGGCCGATGCACCCGGCGAGGATCTGCTGGGGGATATGCTGCGGGCTGAAGTAGAGGGTGAAAAGCTCACCCCGCTGGAGATTGTCGCCCAGTGCCGGCTGTTGCTTATCGCCGGCAACGTCACGACGACCGACCTGATCGGCAACGGGGTGAAAGCGCTGCTGGAGCATCCGCAGCAGCTGCAGACATTGCGCGACCAGCCGGAGCTGATCGGCAACGCGGTCGAGGAAATGCTCAGGTACGACTCCCCGGTGACGAATTCCGGTCGCATACCCAACCGGGATGTCAGTATCGGCGGCTGCCCGGTGGCGGCGGGCTCGTCCCTGTCCCCCTCACTGGCGGCCGCCAACCGGGATCCAGCGGTCTACCCGGACCCGGATGTGTTCGACATCGAGCGTGACGATACCCACCACCAGTCCTTCGGCGGGGGCCGTCACCTCTGCCTGGGGGCGCACCTTGCCAGGATAGAGGCGCAGGAGGCGATTCTGGGTCTGTTGCGGCGCTACCCCGGCCTCACGCGCAGTGACCGGGGGTTTGTCTATCATGCTATCCCCAGTTTTCGGGGGATGAGTGAGTTCTGGGTGAGGGCTTGCCCTGCCGGCGGGGCGTCACCGGCGCAGTGAGGTGGAGCGGGTTGTAGCCGGCACGGCTATTCCCTGGGCGCGTTGTCCCTGCGGCGGCTCAGGACCAGTCCCGCGAACCCGGCAAGCAGCAGTGCAGGAACACCGGGGATGGGTACGCTGCCATTTTCTTCGGCAAGGGTTTGTAACTGGACCAATGGCGATGGCAGTGGGTCGGGACAGCCCGGGTTCTGGGGGCCGGAACAGTACATGATGGGCGCCGTCAGCTTGCCGCTGACGTCGACGAAGGCCGCTCGAAGGTCGTCACCCAGGAATCGATTGTTTTGCCTGTGGTACTTGTCGCTGAGCGTGAGCTCGAACACCCAGCGCAATTGGCTTAGCGTGCTTGTGGTAGCGAACCCCTTGGTGTCACCCAGGAATTCCGTGCAAACCGATCCGGCAATATTGCCAGGCTCGCAGCCAACCGAATCCCCGGTGCCAATTTGCTGGTCAGTCTGGGCCAGCCACTTGTCTGTACCACCCGGGGCTTCCAGCAGGGACACCGAACTGATGAGGTCGCCCTCCCACTTCCAGTCTATCGCCTTC
>JAZBNW010000306.1:0-5387 GCA_036350855.1 Halieaceae bacterium | reverse complement strand
TGGGGATATCCTTGTTGAGGCGGGTGTAATTGTCGAAACCCATCAGGATATTGTCCGGCAGCTTGTAAACCAGCTGGTAGTAACGGGAGATCATCACCCGCACCCAGGTGCGCCCGCTCTTGCCATAGGATGCAAAGATGTATTGGCAGCGGTTATACTTCCAGAACTCCTCGCGCCCGCGGCGCCAGCGTTCAAGTTGGTGCGCCCTGGCTTCGGGCAGGAATATGGAAATCGCGCGAACCAGCCACTTGGTCAGTCGCTTGATAATCATGTGCATGACAAGAATACCTATTCCCCTGATCGGGGCAGATGAAGTGGCGAAGGTTATAGGATGATCGGGGCATTCTCAAGATTAGGTGGTATTTTTAACGGCTTTCGATCAGCCCTCGCAAGTATCTGAAATTTATGGATTTCAAGGCATTTCAGCGATTCCTGTTGGACCGGGGAATGGTGTATTTTTACGCCATATTCATCGCCGGTTACTTTCTGCTGCCCATGGCCTCGGGCCACCGCAAGGTCTACTACATCCTGCTGCTGCCCGCCGTCCTGGCACTTTGGCGCGAACTGGCGCAGTTCTACCGCGCCAACACACTCGCGCTGCTGCTGGTACTTTACTGCGCCTACATGATGAGCAGCCTGCTGTGGACGGCGGACTTTGCACTGCTGCCGGCACTACAGGCAGTGGGCTATGCCGTGTGCGTCCTGAGCTTCTGCCTCATCAGCGGTTACCTGTGGGTCCGCCAGGCCAGCTGGATCGACCTGCTGGCCCACCGGGCGACCTGGCTGGCGGCGGCCGCTGCCCTGGTGTCTATCGTGGCCTGGTACCTGCACAACCCCTTTCCCTCGTCCCGGCTGGAACCCCTTGGGGTAATGCACCACCAGAACAAGGCCGCCTCTGCCTACGGCATCTTCCTGGTCCTGTGCATGCACTACGTGTTTACGCAAAGAGGCCGGGAGAAGCGCTGGGTCTACGCTTCGCTGTCCCTGGCAATCCTGTCCCTGATTGTTTTTACCCAGTCGCGCACCGCCATGGCGGCGGTCTGCGTCGGCCTGCTGGTATTGCTCGGTTACCGGGCGCTGGGAGTGGCTGCGGCGGGTATCGCCACGATGTGGGCGGTGATGGCCACCAACTCCAGCCTGTGGTTGCATCGGGTTGGCGATTTTTCCTTCCGGCCCGGCATCTGGCAGCAGGTACTGACGGACATGCAGGGCTACTGGTGGTTTGGCCACGGCTACCTGCTCGACCCCAGGGTGCCGGCCTACGGCAAGCTGTTCGACCACGCGCACAACAGTTACCTGGCCACGCTGCGCGATGGCGGCCTGGTGGGGCTGGCGCTGTTGCTGGCCCTGCTCACGGTGGCCGCCTGGCAGGCCTGGCAGCTGTACCGCCAGCGCGGGGAACGAATCTACCTGGCGCTACTCTTATACGCTATGACATCTGTCGCCATGGATTACGATCGGCTGCTGGTTCAGCCCAAGGAGCTGTGGCTGTTTTTCTGGCTGCCCGTGGCGCTTATCATGGCCACCTACCCGGTCAGCCACCTGCCGGCGACAACTCGCTACCCTGGACATGACCAATGAAAAGAATAAGCCGCAACCCGCTCATACACTGCTGCCTGCTGTCGGCGGCCGCCCTGGCCAGCCTTCCGGGCGGGGCCACCGGGGATGCTCCGGACGCACCGCCGGCACTGCCGGCCTGGCAGGTGCTGGAATATGAACAGCAGGCCTTCCTTGTCACTGCCCGCTCGCGGGTGGAACTTGGGCCGCACAGCGAAGACGGCGGGCGCTGGCAGCTGAAGGCGGACAGCTCGGTGGCCAACAACGCCGAGGCGGTGGTGCTGGACCTGGCGCCGGCTGACGGCCGGGCGCTGTACCGGTCGCGCTTCAGCAGGGGCAAGCAGCAGCGCTACAAGACCTATGTTTTCCGCCCCCGGGACATTCTTCGGGTACGCCATGACCCGCCGCCAAAAACGACCCTGCCGCCCGCCGAGTGGCCCGTGAGCAGCCGCCGCAAGATACCCTATCCCGATGCCGCCAGCGGACTGGTGGTCACCGACGCCTACGCCCTGCTGGACCTCGCGGGACGCTTCCTTGACTCGCCTGAGACCTCGACCGAACTGGCCGTCAACACGGAATTCAATTTCTACCGGGTGGTGATGAGCCACAGCGACGGGCCTGCCATCGCGATGAATTACCAGCTGCAGGATGCAGCCGCGCCGGTTTCCGGCACGCGCCAGACACGGGGCGTCACGCTGCGGGTCAGTCCGCTGGGTGAACTGGCGGAAAAACCCGACTTCAGCCTGCTGGGCCTGGACGGGATCGGTGACATCACCGTGCTGTTTGACACGGCCAACAACCTGCCGGTGCAGTTGCGCGGCACCGCGCCGCGCATCGGCAGTGCCGAGATCAACCTCAAGGCCGCGACCCTGCGGGAAGCCACTGAGTGAGCGGGGCCGCCGGCCCGGTAGGGCTGATCAGCAACCCGGCCAGCGGCCATAACCGGGACCAGTTCGAGCGCATACACGGGCGCATCGCCCGCTGCCCCTCCATTCACCACATCGTTACGCACAGCCTGGCGGACGTGGCGCCGGCCCTGGCGGAGATGGCCCGACGCGAGGTGGGGGTGCTGGCCATCAACGGCGGTGACGGCACCGCCTCCAATATCCTGGGGGAACTGCTGGAAAGCGGCCTGTTCGCAACCCCACCCATCGTCGTCCTGCTGCCCGGTGGCACCGCGAACATGAACGCCGGCGATATCGGTGCCAGCGGCTCCCTGTGGAAGGCCACCGAACGTTTCTGCAACTGGTGCGAGGGCGAGCGCGCCACCGCCGGCATGATTGCCCGGCGAGCGCTGATGCGGGTGACGCTGGCCACCGATCAACCGCCCCGCTACGGGATGTTCCTCGGCGGCGGGGCCATTATCCAGGGCACGGAGTACGCCCACCGGGAGGTGCACGCCCGGGGCCTGCGGGACGATTTCAGTCTCGCCCTGACGACCCTGCGCACCGTGTGGGGCGTGCTGCGCAATGACCCCGCATTCAACCGCCATGTCAGCATTGAACTGACGCTGGACGACGGCGAGGCCACCAGCTACGACACCCTGATCCTCGCGATCAGCACCCTGCAGCGCCTGGCATTCGGCATGCGACCGTTCTGGGGCTCCGGTCCCGGCCCGATCCGGCTCACCCTGTTCCAGCAGGGCTGCAGCCGCTTCGCCCGCACCTTCGCGTCGATCGCCAGGGGCCGGCCGAACCGCAACGCGGTTCCCGCATCAGGCTATATCAGTCACAATGCCGGGCGGATACGGCTGCAACTCGACGGCAAACTGAACCTGGACGGGGAAATACTGGTGGCAAACGGGCCGGTCGATATCAGCGCCAGCATACCCCTGGACTTTCTCACCCTGTGAGCGATTACCCGCACGTGGCCGGGCCCGATGCCGCCAGCGACCCCGCCCTGGCGGCGCTGCTGGGGCAGTTGCGGGCGCGCCATCACGACGCCATCTGCGGCATCCTGCTCTATGGCTCCTGCCTGCGCAGCGGTGACATCTACGACGGACTGCTGGATCTCTACCTGGTCTGTGACGGTTACCGCGCGGCCTACCGCAAGCCCTGGCTGGCGGCAGCCAACTGGTTGCTGCCGCCCAACGTGTTCTATGCGGAGCACAGGCTGGCGGACAAGACCCTGCGCAGCAAGGTAACTGTGATCTCCCTGCGGGATTTTCGCCGCGGCTGTTCCCGGGCCTGGTTCGAGTCCTATATCTGGGGCCGTTTCGCCCAGCCCACCAGGGTCGTTTACAGCCGCGACGCGCAGACCCGGCAGACGCTGGAGCAATGCCTGCTGCAGGCCTCCCGCACACTGCTGCAAAACAGCCTGCCGGTGCTGCCGCCCCAGGGTACTGTAACCGACCTGTGGGAACAGGCCCTGGCCCTGAGCTACTCGACCGAGCTGCGCACCGAGCGCCCGGGCAGGGCCACCGAACTGGCGCAGGCCGCCGCCGATTTCTATGCCGCCGTCACCCGGCAATTGTCCCCCTCGCTTGGCTTTGGCTTTACGGTGTATGATGTCGGCGGCCAGATGAGCTACCGCAGTGAAATTGCAGGGCCCAGCCAGCTGTTTGCACGGATCGCGTGGTCCTTGCGCCGGGGCCAGGGGAAACTGCTGTCAATAATGAGATTGCTGAAAGCCTTGTTTACGTTCGAGGGGGGACTGGATTATATCGCGTGGAAACTGGAGAGGCATTCCGGGGAGAGCATCGTGATTCCCGACAGGGTCAGGCGAGCCCCACTCATCTACCTGTGGGGATTCTTCTGGGGCCTCTACCGCCGCGGTATATTCAAGTAACGCATGACCATCACCCCCACCCCCCGGCAACGGGTAGCCATCTGCATCTGCACCCACAACCGCGCTGAAGTACTCAAGCGGCTGCTGCTGACGCTGATGGATATCGAGCTGGGCAGCTACGACCCGGCTGGCGTCGAACTGATCGTCATCGACAACAATCCCAACTCCGCCACCCGCGACATCTGCGAGCAGACCGGTTCAAGCCTGCCCATCAATGTGCACTACACCACCGAGCCGGAGCCGGGTATCACGCACGCCCGCAATCGCGCAGTGGCAGTGGCGCTGGAGCGGGGAGCCGAATTCCTCGCGTTCATAGACGATGACGACGTACCCCAGGCCGACTGGTTGCAGCAATTGCTGGAACGGCAACAGGAGACCGGCGCGGACCTGGTATTCGGCAGCTGGGTACTGGACGAACAAATGCCCGACTGGGCCCGGGAATCGGGCATCTTCCGCTCCCCGACCAAGACCAAGCAGGACAAGAAGGGGGGCCGCTACGGCCTGCCCGATTGCGCATCCACCTGCAACCTGCTGGTCAGCAGGAATATCCTGGTCCGGGTAGGCGAGGCGGGGCCCGTGTTCTCCCACGCCTTCTGCAACAGCGGCGGCGAGGACAAGGACTTCTTTATCCGCGCCCACCATCTGGGTGCGCAGTTGGCCTCAGCGGAAAAGTCCATCATTCACCGCATCCACGGACCCGAGCGCTACACGGCCCGCGGACTGATCAAGCGGGGCTTCAAGAACGGCTGCTCCCAGGTCAATATGGCCCGCTACCACGGAGACGGTAACCGCATGCTGAAGCTGCTGTCCACCGCCCTGGCAAAAATGCTTATCTCATTGGTTATATTACCTTTTACTATCTTTTCGAAAAGCACGTTCATGCACAGCCTGTACCGCATGGCCAAGGCCGGCGGGGTGCTTTACACCACCGTCACCGGGCGCAGCATCAAGTACTATTCACGCTGAAAGTACCCCCCGCAAAATGGAAAAAAGGGGGCTGTTCCATTATAGTTGCACCGTGTAAAACGGACCCCGCAACATTA
>JAZBNW010000305.1:0-4680 GCA_036350855.1 Halieaceae bacterium | reverse complement strand
TCCGGGCACCACTTCAAACTAGCTCTAACCCATCAAACCATGCCGCCAAAGTGTGTCGACCCAGCGCGGCTGCCGGTTCATTTTGTCTGCGGAAAAACGGGGTCTGTCCCCCTTTTTCGACAATGCGCCAGCTGCTGTAAAGCGGTAAAGTACCCGCAGTAAGCAGAGGCAGGAGCCCGCCCCAAGTGCTGACCGTATTCGCTGTGAACATCATGGTTATTGCCACGGTGGTTATGATTCACTACGAATTCATGTACCGATTCACGCTGTTGATGCCGCGAATGAAGGTCCGGCACCGCTTTCGCATTGTCGTGGGGGTGTTCGGTGCGCTTTGCGCCCACGCGGTGGAGGTCTGGATCTTCGCACTCTCCTTTTTCTGGATGCACCACGCGGACGGCTGGGGTGAGTTCGATGGCAATTTCGAAGGCAGCCTGCTGGATTGCGTTTATTTCTCCTTCACCACCTATACAACCCTGGGGTTCGGCGATGTGGTGCCCCACGGCGAACTGAGATATCTCACCGGGCTCGAGGCCCTCACCGGCCTGTTGCTGATTACCTGGACCGCCTCGTTCCTCTACCTCGAAATGACTCGCTACTGGGACAGGGATTGAGCATATGACACACATGCATAGCGGCACAGCACCGGGGCACTCCCGTTGAGCAATCCGCTGAAGGCTTTGTGGCTGGGCATCTTTTTCCTGGTACTGGCGTGGTCGGCAATACACCCCCGCGACTACCCCACCTGGTCACTGGAAGTCGCTCCGGCGGTGGCGGGTATGCTCATGATCGTCTTCACCTACAAGCGCTTTCGCCTGACGCCCCTGCTGTACTGGCTCATCCTCGCCCACTGCGTCGTGCTGATGGTGGGTGGCCATTACACCTATGCCGAGGTGCCGCTGTTCGACTACCTGAAGCCGGTGTTCGGCTGGGAGCGCAACAACTACGACAAACTGGGCCATTTCATGCAGGGTTTCGTGCCGGCCGTCCTCGCGAGGGAGATCCTGATCCGCCGGGCGGTGGTGGCCTCCGCCACCTGGCGCAATCTGTTTATCGTCAGTATCTGCCTGGCGTTCTCGGCATTCTACGAGCTGATCGAATGGTGGGTGGCGGTTCTCACGGGGACGGCATCCGAGGCATTTCTCGGAACCCAGGGCTACATCTGGGATACCCAGTCCGACATGCTATGGGCCCTGCTGGGGGCCATCGCCGCCCTTGTCAGCCTCTCCGGGCTACACGACCGGCAACTGGCCGGATTGCGCGGGGAACGAGGGAAGAAAACCGGAAATTAGAAAACAAAAGTGTGGAAAAACACCACAATCGCCGGTGCCGGGCTGGTTAAAGCCCCCCTTTCCCCTACAATCGGGCCATGAAACGCTAGAATAACAACAACCAGCCGAATAAGGGCTTACCAGTGAAACTCACCGCCAGCTCGCTGAATAATCCAGCGGCCGTTATCGTTGCGGTCACTATCATCCTGGTGTTCGGTATCGCCAGTCTGGTAAGGCTGCCGGTACAACTGTTCCCGGATATCGAGAACCCGAAAATAACCATCCAGACCGGCTGGCGGGCAGCCTCGCCGCGGGAGATAGAATCCGAGATCATCGAGCCCATCGAGGCGGTGCTGCGCGGCCTGCCGGGCCTGAAGGAAATGTCCGCCGTTGCCAATCCCGGGGAGGGCTGGGTCAACCTGGAGTTTGGCCTGGAAACGGATATGCAGCGCACCCTGGTGGATGTGATCTCCCGGATGAACCGGCTGGACCCCCTGCCCCGCGACGCCACCCAGCCGATGATCATGCTGGGCGGCGACAGCGGCGACAAGCCGGCCCTGACCTACTTTTTCATGCAGCTGTTACCCGGCACTCCAGGCCAGGTCAGCGACTACATGCAGTTCATCGAGGATACGGTGCGACCGGCCATCGAGGTGGTGCCCGGGGTCGCGAGGGTAAGCGCGTCCCTTGGCAACGGGCGCGGCGAGCAGGTACTGGAAATCCTGTTCGACCCCTACCGGGCGGCGCAACTCGGCATCGACCTGCCGCGGACGGCCTCGATACTCGGACAGGCCAACGACGTCAGCGGCGGCTTCGTCGAGGTGGGCCGGCGCCAGTACACCCTGCGCTTCACCGGTCGCTATGAACCCCAGGAACTGTCCGACTTCGTGCTGGACTGGCGCGATGGGCGGCCGGTGAAGCTGGGCGATATCGCCGACATCAAGGTGACCCGGGGAGAGCAGGTGCTGGTGACCACCCAGAATGGCAACCCCGCCATCGGCATTCGCATCGACAAGGAAAACGGCGCCAATGCCTTGCAGGCACTGAACGCGGTGAAAGCGGTCGTGGAGGAACTCAATGCCGGGGAACTGAAAGACCGGGGACTGGTGATGGCCCAGTCATTCGATGCCTCCGTGTTCATCTACCGGGCTATCTCGCTGGTTTCGGGGAATATCTTCCTGGGTATATTCCTGGCGGTCGGCGTGCTGTGGTGGTTCCTGCGCCGCGTCCGGGCGACACTGATCATTGCGGTCGCCATCCCAATCTCCCTGCTGGCCACGTTCATTGTGCTCAACGCGGCGGGACGAAGCCTGAACGTCATCTCCCTGGCGGGGCTGGCCTTCGCGGTGGGCATGGTGATGGATGCGGCGATCGTGGTACTGGAAAACATCGTGCGCCTGCGCGAAAGGGGCCTGCCCGCCACCGAGGCCTCACTGCAGGGTTCCAGCCAGGTCTGGGGTGCACTGCTGGCATCCACCGCCACCACCGTGGCGATCTTCCTGCCGGTGTTGTTCATGCGCGAGGTGGAGGGCCAGCTCTTTGCCGACCTGGCCATCACCATCGCTATCGCCGTAATCGTGTCGACGCTGGTGGCGGTTACCATCGTTCCGCTGGCGGCCAAAACCTGGCTGCGAGAAACCAGCCTGAAAGATCACAACATCACATTGTGGCGCCGCATCACCGCCCAGGTCATGGCGATGACCAGCACCCCGGGCAAGCGCTGGGGGATCGTCGCGGGCATGGTGACGCTTCCGCTGGTGCTCAGTATCGCCCTGCTGCCGGAGCTCGATTACCTGCCACCGGTCAAGCGCGACGCGGTGGACGCCTATTTCTGGTTTCCCCCGGGGGCCGGCGAGCACACCATTGCCAGAGAGTACCTGCAGGTTCTGGACGAACGAATGGCGCCCTTCATGAGCGGTGAGCGCGAGCCGGCCCTGAAAAACTATTACATCCTCAACTGGCCGGGCGGCGGGACCATCGGCGCCCGGGTGCTGGACCAGGACCGGGTGAAGGAGCTGGAAAAAATCATCAACGAGGAGATTTTTGCCGACCTGCCGGACCTCGAACATTACGCCGCCCAGGGCAACCTGTTTGCCGGTTTCGGCGGCGACCGGATGATAAAGCTTCACCTCCAGTCCAGGGACAGGGCGGGGCTGGCCGAGGCCGCGCAACTGGCGCAGTCAATGCTGGAAGAAGCCCTGCCCGACATCGGTATCGTCGCCAACCCCGCCCTCGAGCAGGCCGAGCCGGAGCTGCAGCTCGTACCCAACGACCGGCGTATATCCGAGGCCGGCTGGAACCGCTCGGATGTGGGGGTGCTGGTGCGCGCACTGGGGCGGGGCCAGTATGTGGGAGAGCACTTCAACGGCGAGAAGCGCATGGACATCATCCTGCGGGCCCAGCCCTGGGACTCCCCGGAAAAGCTGGCCTCGATGCCGGTGGCGACCCGCAGTGGCTCCGTCGTGCCCCTGTCAGAACTGGTGGACATCCAGCGCACCGTGGGGCCGGACCAGCTGGTTCGCATCGACAGCCGCCGCACCGTCACTCTCGATATCTACCCCAACGATGAAATGAGCCTGGAGCACGTGCTCGGCATCGTCGAATCCGAGATCGCACCGCGTCTGGAAGAGGTGATGCCCAGGGATGGCAACATACTGTACGGCGGCAGTGCCAACGCGCTGGGCAGGGCGATCAAGTCCATGGCAGGGAATTTTGCCCTGGCCCTGATCGTGCTGTTCCTGCTGATGGCGGCCCTGTTCCGCTCGCCCCGGGACAGCGCGATGGTCGTGCTCGCCATGCCCCTTGCCACAGTGGGCGGTGTCATCGCCCTGCGATTGCTCAACCTGGTCGCCTTCCAGCCGCTGGACCTGCTGACCATGATAGGTTTCGTGATCCTGCTGGGACTGGTGGTGAACAATGCGATACTGCTGGTACACCAGACCCGCACCGCCGAGCGGGAGGGTGTGGCCCGGGACCAGGCGGTCGAACAGGCCCTGCAGACCCGGCTGCGCCCGATTTTCATGAGCACCCTGACCAGCATCTTCGGTATGCTGCCGCTGCTGTTGTTGCCCGGGGCGGGCAGCGTCATCTATCGCGGCCTCGCCGGCGTGATCGTCGGCGGCATGTGTGTCAGCACTGTATTTACCGTGGTGCTGCTGCCCTGCCTGCTGCGTATGGGAAAGAGCGGCCACCCGGCCAGCGCGATCAACGAACGCAAACAGCCCGGCCCGCTGAAGTCAGCCGCATGAAACTGGAACAGGAACCCGAAGCATGAAGTATCCCGGCACTATTGCCCTTGCAGTCATGGCTCTCGGGCTCGCGGCAGGGCTTGCCCGGGGCGCCACCGAGTCACCGGCCATCGTGGAGGTGGCCGAGGTCACCCGCGGCAGTGACACCGCGGTGTTGAAGCTGC
>JAZBNW010000304.1:0-10482 GCA_036350855.1 Halieaceae bacterium | reverse complement strand
TCACCCTTTCCGGGAGCTTTCGGCGAGGACTGTTCGAGTCCCGATTTTTCGCGCAGCGAAAAATGGTCGAGTTCCGCAGCCGCCCGGAAAGGGTGACTGACTTGCGGCCGTTCACCGGGAGGCAGCGCCTGTCGGACCGGTCGCAGAAACTCTCGATTCAATTACCAGCAGCCGAAAAAACAGCTAGCAAGCAGAACCGAACCTGCCCAGGGCCTCACCCAGGCGGGTGACACTGCCGGCAGTATAGGCGGCATCGAACTCAACCGCATCCGGCCCGAACAGCAGGATCACCGTCGAGCCGAGCTTGAAACGCCCCATCTCCTCCCCCTGGGCCAACTCGATCGTTCGCGGTGTCGCGACATGGTCGTGATGCACCGGCTGGGAGGTGGCGGGCGTTACCTGCCCGGACCAGACGGTTTCGATGCCGGCGACGATCATGGCGCCGACGAGAACCATCGCCATCGGGCCTGCGGCGGTATCGAAGTAACAGACCAGCCGCTCGTTCCTGGCAAACAGGCGCGGCACGTTCTCGGCCGTGACCTGGTTTACCGAAAACACCTTGCCGGGGATATAACAGGTGGCAGTGAGGCGGCCGGCCAGGGGCATGTGCACCCGGTGGTAATCCCGCGGCGCGAGATAGATCGTGGCAAAGCTGCCATTGGTGAAGTGTGCGGCGCGCTCCGGGTCGCCTCCCAGCAGCTCCCAGGCGCTGAAGGACTGGCCCTTGGCCTGGAAGATGCGGCCGCCCTGGACCGGGCCCAACTGGCTGATAGCGCCGTCCGCCGGGCAGACGATGTCCGCGTCTGCCAGTGTGCGGGCATCCTCGCGCAGGGGGCGGGTGAAAAATGCGTTGAAGGAGGCGTAACTGGTATGGTCGGGATTGGCGGCCTCGGACATATCCACCCTGAAATGGCGGACAAAAATGTGGATTAGCCAGTTCTTGAGCCACAGGGGGCGCTGCAGGTCCGCCAGCCAGCCGGCGCAACGGGAGACCAGGTGCTGGGGCAAAATGTGCTGTAAATAGATGAAAAGTCTGTCCATAGGTCGTAGTGTAACGGTAATCCGGTCCTGGAATGAATAACAAAACCGTGAAGATTTGGCTGCTGTTACTGCTTTGCGCCGCTCCCGCCCTGGCCTACAGCGCTGGCCAGGACGGCGCGGGCAACCCCGACCGGGTCAGGGGCTGGGAGGCGTCAGCGCCCGGGGACCCCAATGAGCCCGAGGAGAACTGGCTGGACGACAGTCACTCCTACGCCACCGAACAGGCCCAGGCGCTTACCCAGTGGATGGACCAATACTTCGGTGAACCCAACTACGAGCTCGAGGCCGCCGAATCCCTGCTCAGGCTGGACTTCACCACCGACTGGGACGAGCAGGACGGCACCAATAACAACGTGCGACTGCGCGGCAAAATCCAGGTTCCGAGGATATCGAAACGCCTCAACCTGGTGTTCAGCGAGGATGAGGGTGACGAACTCGACACCGGCCGGAACGAGCCCACACGGGATGATGGTTTCGGCCTGCTCTACCGGGTTTCCGAGGACGAACACTCCCGCTTCGACCTCACCATGGGCATCAACTGGAACCGGGTGCGCCCGGGGGTGCGCTACCGCTACCAGGGTGCGCTGAGCGATGTCAGCACCTATCGCTTCACCCAGCGACTGCAGTACGACAACAAGAACGGTGGTTTTGCCACCAGCCAGATCGAGCTGAACCGGGTACTGGGAGAACATACACTGCTGCGGTGGAATAACCGTGCCGTGTACGGGGAAGAGACCCGGGGCACCGAGTGGGTGACACGCCTGTCACTGTTCCAGCGCCACAAGACCGTGAGCCGCAAGCGGCAGCTGGGTATCAGCTACTTCGGCGCCGTCAACGGGGTCACGGACCCGGATTACGTCAAGAACTACCAGGTGGGCGTACTGTTCCGGCGCCAGGTCTACCGCAGGTACCTGTTCCTGGAAGTGGAGCCGGCCTACAACTACCGCAAGGAAAATGAGGACGCCAAACGGCAATTCGGCTGGAGCGTGGCCGTGCGCCTGCAGATAGCCCTGGAGCGCGACCTCGCCCGCAACAAGAACAGAAATAAAAATAAAAAGAAGACGGCCCCCGATGGGGAAGCCGACGGGCAGACCAGCGAGGCCGATCTGCCCGTGGCACCCGGGAGCGACTACCCGACGGCGGTCGACTCCCCGGAGACTAGCGACGACCTATAGATTTTCCTCCGCAAAGGCCGCCAGCCTTGAACGCACGATACCGTTGACGTGCATGATGCCAGCGTGGGGGTAGTGCTTGCTCTTCTCCACCAGGTAGGTCAAACCCGATGTCAGCGGCGAGATGTACTTGTTGTCGATCTGCGCCAGGTTGCCCAGCACCACGATTTTGGAGTCGGCCCCCACCCTGCTGATCACCGACTTGAGCTGGAACTGGGTCAGGCCCTGGGCCTCGTCGATGATGATATAGGCGTTGTTGAAGGAGCGCCCGCGCATGAAGTTGAGGGACTTGAACTGGATATTGGCCCGCTCCTTCACGTAGCTGATACTGCCGTGACAGGACTCGTCCGTGCCGTGCAGGATCTCCAGGTTGTCATCGAAGGCCGCCAGCCAGGGCGCCATCTTCTCCTCCTCCGTACCGGGCAGGAACCCGATTTCCTCAGCGATCGGGGGCGTTGAGCGCGCCACGATCAGCTTGGAGTAGCGCTTCTGCTCCAGGATGGCATGCACGCCGTAGGCCAGGGCCAGCAGGGTCTTGCCCGACCCGGCGGGGCCGGTCATCACCGTCATGTCGACATTGTCGTCAGCCAGAAGGGACATCGCCATGGCCTGCTCCAGGTTGCGTGGGACCAGGCCCCAGAAACGCCGGTTCATCAGGTTGTCCCGGCTGTCACAGCGCAGGTAGACGAACTCCGTCTCCACCCGCTTGACGAACGCCATGAACTGGTGATCGTCATACAGGAACATATTGGGGTAGGCCTGGGGCAGTGACTTGCGGGGTATGCGGTGCAGGGTACAGTCCCCCTCGCGCAGGGTGTCCACCTCACTGATCGTCGACCAGAAATCGCCCTCGATATGCTCATAGCCCCGGGCCAGCAGGTCGATATCGTCCAGCACCCGGTCGCGACGGTAGTCCTCCACATGCACCAGGCCCGATCCCTTGGCCTTGATCCGCATGTTGATGTCCTTGGTTACCAGGCAGACAAACTCGTTGGGGTGTTCCGCCTGCAGGCGCAGCGCCACGTTGATAATACGATTGTCGTTGGCCTGGGCCGGGGTATCGTCGAGGTAGGGCACTGATGAGTTATCCGCCAGCCGCTGGTCGGGGTAGATCGCCAGGGTACCCATGGCCTCCCCTTCCAGCCCGGTACCCGGGACATCCACCCCCTCCTGGATCTGCTGGGGGGTGGCGTTGTCCACCACCTTGTCGATCATCTGGATGGCGATGCGCGCCTCCCGACTCACGGTCTTGTCGTGCCGGTCCTTGATATGGTCGAGTTCCTCGAGAACGGTCATGGGTATGACCACGTGGTGTTGCTTGAAGGCGGTAACCGCCGTGGGATCGTGCAGCAGGACATTGGTGTCCAGAACATAGGTTTTCTTGATGACAGATTTAAGGGTGGTTTTTTCTACGCGCAGGGCGGAGCCTGAGTCCATAGAGGATTCCTCATCGTTGTGTCACAGGGTAATGGTCTGGTGGTGTGGTATTCGGGTACCGACAACCTGGGTCGGGGCAGAGGTGGGAGGGAGGGTGTTTTCCGGCGCCCGGACCGGAATGTCGAGGGCGTATGGTGCTTGAACCCGGATGGCTCACTGGCAGCGCGCTGGCGCTTGATGTGCGATACAGGGCAACAGACAAGGTGCTGTCCGGCCTGCATCCGGAAGTCAATCAATGGCTCTTCCCGGCGGGGCTGGTTTCTACCGCGTAGCCCCGATTATCAAACCCTCCTCGCCGGCCTGTCAATGACAACCGGGAAAATAGAACCTATTCAGTCGCCCCGGACATATCTCACTGACACAGCTGGCAATTTCCGCTAGCATAGCGCCCCTGTTTTCAAGAATTTATGACTCGATGCTCAACCAGGACTCCCTGTCGCAACTCAAAGGCCTGAAATCCCAGATGGAGGCCGAGAAGGAGCGCGCTGAGGCCGTTATCAAGGGTACCCAGAACCGGTACGGTTTTGCGGTTCTCGATGACGGCCGCGAAATTTTCATCCCCCCGGACGAAATGCTCAAGGTCTTTCCCGATGACCGGGTCAAAATCTGCATCCGGCCGACCCCGGATAACAAGACCATTGCCGATATCGAGAAACTGGTGGACAGCCCGCTGGGGGACTTTACCGGGCGCTGTGTGCGCAAAGGCAAGGCCGTATTCGTGGAGCCTGACCTGCAACAGCTGAACCGCTGGTTGTTCATACCGCCCCACGCCCGCAACGGGGTCAAGGAAGGCGACTACGTTCGCTGCGCCATTTTGCGCCACCCCATCCGCGACGGCAAACCCCAGGCCAAGGTGCTGAGCGTTATCGGCGACGACACGACCCCCGGCATCGAAAACCTGTACAGCATGGCAAAGTACCGGCTGGCGACCGAGTGGAACAGCGCCAGCAAGAAGGAAGTGGCACGCCTTGTGGCGGAATGCCAGCCGCTCAACACCGGCAAGCGACGGGACCTCACCGCGCTGGAATTCATCTCCATCGACACGGTTAAGACCCAGGATATCGACGACGCCCTGTACGCGGAAATCAGCAGTGATGGCTGGACCCTGTTCGTCGCCATCGCCGACCCCACTGCCTATATCGACGAGGACAGCGAACTGTACCGGGACATCGCGGCCCGGGGGACATCGGTCTACTTTCACGGTGACGTTCTGCCCATGCTGCCGGAAGAGCTGTCCCAGGATACCTGCGCCCTGTCCGAGGGCAGCGACCGCCCCGCGCTGGTGTGCAAGATCGCCATCAGCGACAACGGCGAGGTCGGCGACTTCGAGTTCCTGGAAGCCAACGTCCGCTCCCGGGGCAAGCTGTCCTATTACGGTGTGGATCGCTACCTGAACGGCCAGGGCGACGAACTGATGAGCCACGCCACCCCGCTGGAGTCCCTGTACCAGGTGTTTCGGGCGCTGCGGGCAAACCGGGAGGAACACGGGCTGGTGATGGAGGATCGCCAGGAGTATCGCTGGATCCTGAACGACAGCAAGCAGATCGAAAATATCGAGCCCTACGAAAAACTGCTGTCCCAGAAGCTGGTGGAGGAATGCATGATCGCGGCCAACCGCTGCGCCGCCCGCTTCCTGCGTGAGCACGGTGCCAGCGGACCCTTTGTCACACACCCGGGTATTCGCGCCGACCGGCTGGATGAAGCCCGCAAGTTCCTGGCGCTGCACGCACCTGCCGTCGCGGACACCGATCCCACCACAGTCTCCGGTTACCGCGAGATCATGCGTTGCCTGTCCGCCGACGGGCACGCACTGCCCCTGCGCGGCATGATCAACCGGCTCCTGACCCGGGCGGAACTGAGTACGGAACCCGGCGCCCATATGGGCATGGCCCTGGAGACCTATACCAACTGCACGTCGCCACTGCGTAAATACCTGGACTTCCTGGTCCATATGCAGATCAAGGCACTACTGCACGGCCAGAGTGCCGATCGGGTGGACAAGTCGATGCTCGCCGCGCTGACGGAACGCCAGCAAAATACCCGCAACGCCACCCAGGAGGCGGAGCGCTGGCTGGCGGGCAAGTACCTGGCCAGGCTGGCCGGCAGCGCCGGGGGCCTGACGTTCAGGGGCAAAATAAGCCACGTCAACAGCAGTGGCTTTACCGTGCGCCTCGAGGACAATGGCCTGGAGGGTTTTGTCGACCTGCGCAAGGACCCGGAAAAGTTCAGCTACGACAAATGGACGGCCAGCCTGACCAGCACGACCCGCAGGTTCCAGCTGGAGCAATCGGTAGAGCTGGGATTCCTGTCCATAGACAGGGCGAACCAGTACCGGGCAATGTTTGCGCTGGTGGAAGGTTGCGGGCTCAAGCCGCCCAGGCCCGAGGCAGGCGACGCCGAAAAAGCGTAGGTGTGCGCGCGGGGATCAGGGCGTGAGACAGCGGCGCCAGTCGCTGTCGATGTACGGCTTATCAGCTGGCGCGCCGGCGGGGAGCCAATTCGGCGGGAGCCGTCATGGGGGCCTGCAGCGCAGCTGACAGGTTGGTCTGCACAGCGCTGACCAGTTCTATCATTTCCGCCACTCCCAGCGCCCGCAAATACTCACCCATGCCCCTGTAGTCATCCAGCGCGACCCGGGGATCCACCGTGCGCAGGCTCTGTATTATCAGCTCCTCGCGGGCGCTGAGACTGTCATACGCAATAAAGATCAGCTTCGTGAAAGTGTCCACGATGGCCATCTCGCTGACGGGCTCAGCCGCCCCGGGATCGATTGCCGGCTTCATGGTCTTCCCCGCGTGTCATCGCCGCCTCCGAACAGGCGACGTGCCTGAACGCGGGGCGAAAATTCAAGTATGGCCGAAATAGCGTGGCTGGCTGGTTAAAATTTAGTCAATAATTCACAAAGGCGGGCGGCGCGCCGCGGGGATAGTGCGCTGTCCCACCGGCACAGGCCCTGTCAAAAACTGGCGTGACCGGGCGTGCGGGGAAAGGGAATCGCGTCGCGCACATTCTCCATGCCGGTCACGTAGTTGAGCAGGCGCTCGAAGCCGAGACCAAAACCCGCGTGCGGTACCGTGCCATAGCGGCGCAGGTCCCGGTACCACCACAACTCCTGCTTCAGGTGCTCATCCATCCGGGCGTCCAGCACATCCAGCCGTTCCTCCCGCTGGCTGCCGCCGATAATCTCGCCGATACCCGGGGCGAGGACGTCCATGGCCGCCACGGTTTCACCATCGTCGTTGAGCCGCATGTAAAACGCCTTGATGTCTTTGGGGTAGTTCATCACCACCAGCGGCCTGCCCACATGCTGCTCGGACAGATAGCGCTCGTGCTCGGATGCGAGATCGAGCCCCCAGGCCACCGGAAACTCAAATTTCTGGCCGCAGCTGTTCAGTATCTCCACCGCCTCCCGGTAGTCCATGCGCTCGAAACTGCTATCCACCACTCCCCGCAGACGGGAGATGACCGTGGGATCGATATGCTGGGCGAAGAAGGCCATATCGTCCTCGCGCTCTTCCAGCACCCGGGCAAAGACATACTTCAGCAGGTCCTCGGCGAGGTCCGCATCGTCACTGAGATCGGCAAAGGCGATCTCCGGTTCCACCATCCAGAACTCCGCCAGGTGGCGACTGGTATTGGAATTTTCCGCCCGGAAGGTGGGACCGAAGGTGTACACCTTGCTCATGGCCAGGCAATAGGACTCGACCTCGAGCTGCCCGGAGACTGTCAAAAAAGACTCGCCGGCAAAGAAGTCCTGGCTGAAATCCACCGCGCCGTCCCCGGTCCGGGGCAGATTGGCCAGATCCAGGGTGCTGACACGGAACAGCTCCCCGGCGCCCTCGCAGTCGCTCCCGGTAATGATGGGGGTGTTGACCCAGTAAAAACCGCGATCGTAAAAATAGTTGTGAATGGCGTTTGCCAGGGTCGCCCTCACCCTGGTTATCGCGCCGATGGTATTGGTGCGCGGGCGCAGGTGCGCCTGGGTTCGCAGGTACTCGAAGCTGTGCCGTTTCTTGGCGATGGGGTAGGTTTCCGGGTCGTCCACCCAGCCCACGACCTCCACTGCGGACGCCTGTATTTCAACGCTCTGGCCCTTGCCCTGGGAGGGCACCAGTTCTCCGGCAACAACCACCGCGCAACCGGTCGACAGTTTCAGGACCTCGGACTCGTAGTTGTCCAGCGCAGCGGGCACCACGGCCTGGATGGCATCAAAGCCGGACCCGTCATGCACTGCCAGGAAGGAGATTCCCGCTTTGGAATCCCGCTTGCTGCGCAACCAGCCACGGACGCGGACCTGTTGTCCGACGGCAACACGGCCCTTGAGGGCACTTTCTACTGTGGTGTACTGGGACATGATTCAGGGAAACCTCTATCTGCCGATTCGGGTGATTTTGCTGCCTTCCAGGGTCAGGTTGTACATCAACCCCACGTTCGAAAAGACAAAGCCCACCACCGACTCTTTCAGGGTCTGGGAGTCTATGCTGCCGTCGACGCCCAGTTTAACGAGTGCGACGCTGCCATCAACGCCGACTTTCCAGCCGCTGCTGTTCTGGAATTTTTTCAGCGCCTCCGCGGTCATGAACAGGATCACTACCGACTTGGTCTGCACGCCCGCCTGCAGGCCGAAAGAGGCGCCGGCGGTCACAAAATACGAAGTGGGTTTACCCGGCACCAGCAGGGAGCCCTCGCCGTACTCACCACCGACACCAAAACCCAGCTTGACGACGTCCGGGAACACCAGCGCCCCCACCGCCCTGTCCAGCAGTTCCGCGGCCTTGCTGGATTGGCCGCGGAGCTCGACCAGCGCCTCGGCGGAACCCGCGTCGATGACCGCCTTACTGTCGGCCCACAGTGCGCGGGCCGGCAACAGCAGCAACAGCGCTGCGAGCAGGGGCAGCCAAGGGCTGCGATTTACCTGGGACATCGGTACTACTCCTTGTGATTCAACGCGCCGGGACAGGGGTTTCGGTCGACAGCGCCGGGCACTGCGCGGTGGATTCTACACTAACAGCGGCGCCCGGTGCAGTGAGTCGGGGACTCGCGCGCCCTTGTGGCCCAATGGCATTGCGGTTCTAATAAGCTCCCGGTAGCAGTACGCGCGAACGCGGCAGGTGTTTACATGAAGAAGGACGAAATTGAGTTTCTGGAAGGCGGCAACTACATCAGCTTTGCCACCCGCAAGAAGTCCGGTGACCTGGTGGCCACCCCGGTCTGGTTCGCGCCTGACGGGGACAGTTATTACCTGTTTTCAGCGGGAGAAGCCGGCAAGGTAAAGCGATTGCGCAACTTCAGCGAGGTACGCATTGCGGCCTGCACCGTGACGGGAACGCTGACCGGCGAATGGCTGGACACCCGGGCCTACCTGCTGGACAAACCCGCCGACATGGAGCGGGCCCTGAAGGCGCTGCGGCGCAAGTACGGCTGGCAAATGGCGATCGGGGACTGCTTTTCCAGGCTCACCGGCAAAATGAAACGGCGGCAGTATATCCGGGTCGAGCGCCCGAAAAGCTAGATCCCCGCCAGCTGGGCCTCGCGCACCGCCTCCAGTTGCTGCTGGTAATTGGCAATATCCGAGTGCAGGGTCGCCAGGTTGATCGCCTCTTCCATATCCCGGGCAGCGGCCTCGTAATCCTTGAGTTGGTAGTGGACCACCCCGCGGCTGAACAACAGGTTGCTGTCGCCGGGCGCCAGGGCCACCGCTTGCTCGTAGTGCACCAGCGCAGCAGCCCAGTCCCCGGACGCAGCTACCTCATCCCCCAGCCATGCGTGGTAATAGGGGTTTGATCGCCGGTGGGTTTCGACCCGCTCAAGCCAGTAATCCCGCTCTTCCATCCGCCCTTCCAGGCCGTACAGCACGGCCAGGTTGGTCATGGCTGAGTACTCGGTAAAATCCAGTTCCAGGGCCTGCAGATAACTTTGCTCCGCCTCCCGGTGCTGGCCACTGGAGCGGTAAATGGCCCCGAGGTTGGCCCACAGATGAGCGTCTTCGGGGCTCAGCTGAAGCGCTCGCACCCCGTACAGCCAGGCTGTTTCCGTCTCACCGCCGGCCAGGGCGGCCATGGCAATATTGTTGTAGTACAGGGCCTCTCCCTGAGCGTCGGTCAGCTCCCGGGAACCGCTGATATCGCTGGATGGCAGGGGGTCGATATCGACCATGTAACGCTTGCCGTCGCGCAGCTGCACCACGACGTTTACGTGCAGGCCCAGCTGCACCCGCTCGCTGGCGCGACTCCACTGGGGCCGCACTTCGACCCACTGGTAGTTGGCCTCGAGGCCCGCTTCCCGGGCGAGGGCGATAAACAGGTTGGCGTAGGAGAGGCAATTGGCCACCCGGCGCTGGAAGACCTCCCGGGCAGTTCCATCGGCGAAGGGGTCGTACTCCATATCCAGGCCGCCTGCGCCCCGCACCGCCTGGTGCAGGGACAGCATCTGCAATCGGCTGCTGTCCTGGCCCGCGGTATAGCGCTCGACAAACTGGCGCATCGGCTCATCCACTGCCAGCAGGTCCGCCCTCGGCACACGGCCGGCAACATCCGCCACCGTCAGCTGTGTGCCCCCGTGCTGCAGTGGCGGGAGCTGGTCGATGACCTGGCGATCAATGGCTGGTCCGGCACAGCCAAAGAGGGAGAGTAGCAGAGCAAAAACAGCTACCCGGCCCGCCGGCAGGGGCCGCGGTATCCGCCTGGCATACACCGTGGTGGAAGACGTCATAAGACCCTCCTCACGGCAAAGTATAACCCAGTGGCGGCGGCTTGCGCGCGCTAGCCTTGATCTGCGTCAATGCACGAATCCGGACGCTGCGAGAGGCTTTTCGGCAGGTTTTTCCCGCTTG
>JAZBNW010000303.1:0-34212 GCA_036350855.1 Halieaceae bacterium | reverse complement strand
CCGCACTGACCCCCGCCCTGGCGCTGGCGCCCATTTTTTTCCTGATAGCCCTGCTGACCTGTTCGGTTTACCTGTTTGGCGCGGACTCATCCTACGGCGCCAACCAGGTCGCGCTGGGGCTGGCGTCCTGCGTGGCAGCCCTCGTGGGTCGCAGGGTCGGTATCAGCTGGCGCCAGGCCCAGGAGGGCATTACACACGGCATCGCCCTCGGCCTGGGACCCACCCTGATTCTGTTGGCGGTGGGCATGCTGATCGGCACCTGGATTCTTTGCGGGACGGTGCCGGCGATGATTTATTACGGCGTGCAGATCCTCAACCCGGGAATTTTTTACGCGGCCAGCGCCGCGATCTGCGCCATCGTCGCCCTGAGCATCGGCAGTTCCTGGACTGTTGCCGGCACCCTCGGCATCGGCCTGATGGGCATCGCCGGGAGTTTCGAGCTGTCCCCCACGATTACCGCCGGGGCGATCATCTCCGGGGCCTATTTCGGCGACAAACTCTCCCCCATGTCCGACACCACCAACCTCGCATCCGCCGCCACCGGGGTGGATCTGTTCGACCATATCCGCCACATGCTGTGGACCACGATTCCGGCCTTCGGTCTCGCCCTGCTGGTGTTTGCGCTCATCGGCAGCGCTAACGCCGCTGCACCGGCGGAAATAGAGTCCTTGCAGCAGTCGCTGAGTGCGGAGTTCACTATTGGCCTGCACCTGCTGCTGCCGCTGGCGCTGATGCTCGTCCTGGTCTACAAGCGCTTTCCCGCCTATCCCGCCATCGTCGTCAGCGCCCTGGCCGGCGCGCTGTTTGCGCTGCTGTTCCAGCCGGACGCGGTCGCCCGGCTGGCGGGCGACCCGGGGCACTACGGACGCTTTTTTATCCAGCTCAAGGGCATCTGGATCAGCCTTTTCGACGGCTACACATCCAACAGCGGCAATACGTTTCTCGACGACCTGTTGAGCAAGGGCGGCATGAGCAGCATGCTCAATACCGTCTGGCTGATCATCTGCGCCCTCGGCTTCGGCGGCGTGCTGGAGCGCACCGGTATTCTGGGCTACCTGCTGCAACTGGCGCTGCGCCGGGTCAGGGGCGACGGGTCGCTGATCACCACGACAGTGGCTACCTGTGTGGGCACCAATATTCTCGCCGCGGACCAGTACATAGCCATCGCCCTGCCGGGGCGTATGTACAAGGATGCCTACGAGCGCCATGGCCTGTCGCGTCTCAATCTCTCGCGCACCCTGGAGGATTCCGCCACCCTGACCTCCCCGCTCATTCCCTGGAATACCTGCGGCGCGTACATGTCCGCCACCCTCGGTGTCGCGACCATGCAATACGCCCCTTTCGCATTCTTCAACCTGCTGTGTCCGCTGATCGCCATCGTTTACGGCTTTACCGGCTTCGCCCTGAAGCCAGCGGAACCGGCAGCTGCACTGGCTGAAGCCCCATGACTGACCTCAAAACACTCTGGGATTACCCGAATCCCCATACGTTTTACACAACGGTAATGCCGCAGGACATGGACGCCCTGAATCACACCAACAACACGGTCTACGTGAAGTGGTGCGAGCAGGTGGCCTGGTCACACTCGGTCAGCCTGGGCCTGGACATGGAGCGCTACCGCGAACTGGACCGGGCCATGGCCATCACCCACAGCGAGTATGACTACCTGCAGGCCTCCCGCGAGGGGGATGAGATCGTCGCCGGCACCTGGATAGTCAGCTCGGACAACAAACTCACCATGGCCCGGCGTTTCCAGGTAATCCGCCTGCAGGACGGCGTGACCCTGCTGCGCGCGGGAATGCGTTTTGCCTGCATAGAAATCAGCAGCGGCCGGCCGCGAAGAATGCCCAGGGAGTTTCTGGAGGGGTATGGACCGGCGGTGTTGAGGGGCTAATCGGGGACAGATTAATTGGGGACAGACCACGATTACATTCAATTAAATGGCATCAGCTATAACGTGGTCTGTCCCTGATTATCGGTGTCGGATTTTAAAATGCCCGCCGTTGGCAACGGTCTATCGGCTAATCCCGCCGGACATCTTTCCCCGCAAACACCAGGTACAACAGCGGCCCGATCGATCCCAGCAACAAGGTGGCAAGCACCCAGGGCCAGGGATTGCGCCCCGCTTTACGGGCCTCCGGGACCAACCATGTCAGCACCAGGACGAGGGCGATCACCAGGTCGGCGATGACCTGCCAGCCTGCGGGGCTGTGCAGGTGGTATTCGAAGATGCCGATATAGCCAACGTGTGAAACCGCGTATAGCGTCAACAGTATGAACGGTATCAGCATGACGATGGCGAGAGTGCGTCTGTTCATGACAAGCTCCTTGTTCTGACTTCAGGGGTCTGGTTTCAGGCTATGCTCTTCCTTTGGCTGCCCCGTCGCAATTACCTCATAGGTTATTGAATCGAGCCATCCGCCAGTTCGAGAATGACACCTAACCCGGAGGACTCCCATGGTGACATCCACCCAAACCCCTTCAAGCAAATTCATGTCCGTGTGCCGACAGTGGCGCCATTTTCGCAAGCTGTCCCAACTGGAGCTGGCGCTGGCGGCCAATATTTCCCAGCGCCACCTGAGCTGGCTGGAGACGGGGCGCAGCCAGCCCAGCCGCGAGATGGTGACCAGGTTGTCGGACGCCATGGAAATCCCCCTGCGGGAACGCAATGTGCTGTTCCAGTCCGCCGGCTACGCCGCTGCCTACAGGGAAACGCAACTGGACGACCCCGTCATGACACCCGTGCTGGATGTGCTGAACCATGTGTTGCAGCACCACGACCCCCTACCAGCGGTGGTCGTCGACCGCTTCTGGAATGTGAAAAAACGAAACAGGGCGGCGGACCTGATGTTCAGCATCGGCGGCGACCCCGCTGACATGCTCGCCAGGACCGGCGGCGACAGCGAGTTCAACCTCGCGCTGATGACGCTCCACCCCGAGGGCCTGAGGCCTTATATCGCGAACTGGGACCAGGCCGCCCCCGCATTCATCCGCCGACTGAAGAGCGAGGCGCTCGCCTCGGGGGATCCGGTGGTACAGGAAAAATTTGCGCGCTATATCGAACTTGCAGGGCCGTTGGCGGACAGCGAATCGCTCAACCCGGGCCTGTTGCCGGTGCTGCCCCTGGAGCTGGTCATCGGTGAGCTGGAGTTGAGCCTGTTCTCGGTAATTTCAACCTTCGGTACGCCCCAGGACATTACCACGGACGAATTGCGTATTGAGGCGTTCTACCCCACTGATGAGAAAACAGCCGTGTTTTTCCGGTCTACGGGCTGAGCCGGCAACAGGGCAACGGGCGCCAATGCCACGGGCAGCAGACGACAGCACCATTTCTCTCAATTCATTGGCCCCGATTAAACGTGGTCTGTCCCCGATTAGAACGCTCAGGCGCGGGCCCAGTCGAAGGCCAGCACCTTGCGGATATCCGCAACCCCGGTGGAGAGCATCAACAGCCGATCCACCCCCAGGGCCACTCCGCTGCACGCTGGCAGCCCGTGTTCCAGCGCGGCCAGCAGGCGTTCGTCCAGGGGGCGTTCGGGCAGGCCCAGTTCGCGCCGCCGCAGGTTGTCCCGCTCGAAGCGCTCGCGCTGTTCCGCCGCGTCCAGCAATTCGAAATAGCCGTTGGCCAGCTCCATGCCGTCGACATACAGCTCGAAACGATGGCCCACCGCGACACCCTCTATGGTCTCGATACGCGCCAGGGCAGCCTGGGACGCCGGGTAGTCATAGACAAAGCACATCCCGCGGTCCGCCAGTTGCGGTTCAATCAGGTGGCTCATCAACAGGTCCAGCCAGAGGTCGCGGTCGCCGCTGATCGTTCCCGTGTCCAGGCGCGTCCGCGCCACCGTCTGCAGCTCCTCCAGCGCCGCCGTAAACGGGTCCACCCCGAGGGTATCCAGGAACAGCTGGCGATAACTGCAGTAGTGCAGCGGACGCTCGCCGAGACAGCAACGCACCAGCTCCGCCAGCTCGGCCATCAGGGCATGGTGGTCGAAACCCGGGCGGTACCATTCCAGCAGGGTGAATTCGGGATTGTGGCGGGCACCTGCCTCACCATCCCGAAACGCCCTGGCCAGCTGGAAGACGGGCAGGCCGTGACAGGCCAGCAGGCGCTTCATGGCGTATTCCGGGGAGGTCTGCAGGTAGCGTGGCTGTTTGAGCGAGATTCCCCGCTCCACCACCAGCGCTTCAATCGAGGGGTCGGTGATGCCGGCTTCGCACAGCAGCGGTGTTTCCACCTCGAGAATATCCCGGTCGGCAAAGAACGCGCGAATGCGGGCCAGAAGCCCGGCCCGGGCCCGCAACATGCCGGGATCCGCGCTGGGCTGCCAGTCCACGACCGGTGCCGGTATTACTTCGAGACGCGGTTCTGGTATTCGCCGCTGCGGGTATCGACCCGGACGATCTCGCCCTGGTTGACGAACAGGGGAACCTTGACCACCGCGCCGGTGCTCAGCTTGGCGGGTTTGGTGCCGCCCTGGGCCGTGTCGCCTTTCAGGCCCGGATCGGTCTCCACGATTTCCAGTTCGACAAAATTCGGCGGGGCAACCGAAAGGGGTACGCCGTTGTACAGGGTGACCTCGCAGGGGTCCTGTTCCTTCAGCCAGTTCAGCGCATCGGCAACGGCCTTCGCGTCGGCCTGGTGCTGCTCGAAAGTGTCGGGCTCCATGAAGTACCAGAACTCGCCATCGGTATAGAGATACTCCATGGTGCGGTCGACGACGTCGGCCCCTTCCAGGGTTTCGCCGGAGCGGAACGTGCGCTCCCAGACCCTGCCGGTTTTCAGGTTGCGCAGCCGCACCCGGTTGAAGGCCTGGCCCTTGCCGGGTTTGACGAATTCATTTTCCAGGATGCTGCAGGGCTCGCCGTCCAGGATGACCTTCAGGCCCGAGCGAAAATCGTTGGTGGAGTAATTAGCCATGGTGTTCTCGAGTATGTCCAGAAAAGGCGCCAATCATAACCCAGCCGGCGGGCCAATGGCAGATAGGGGGATTTGCACATTGGCTGTGGTTTTGATTTATAAGATACTCAGGCCATGATCGTCCCACCAAACCCGAGAATGAGAAGGGCTCCACTTGCATGAGTAGGGACACCCCGGTAAAGCTGCGAATTCCACCCCAGGACCTGCAGGATTTCGACCGCTTTGCGCTGACGGTTGAAGCTGCGCGGCAGTGGACCAGCGCCCTGCCTGTTACCAGTTCCAGCCAGGTCGCAGGGCAACTGCGGGACGTCATCGCCCGCCTGAATCGGGTGGAGCTCCGCCCTGAACTGCGGTTCCAGCTGATGGAGACCCTGCGGCCGGCCCTGCTGGTAGCGCTCGCCAGCCTGTCACGGCGCTTTCTGCGGCAACCCCTTGTTATGCCGGAGGAGCCGCGCCGGATGGCTGGGCTGGTCGATGATCTCTACAACCTGGCGGGCACCGGCTACACGCTGGTTGCTGTGCATGCCATCCAGCGCAGGGACAGTATTCGCGAGGTCAACGCGGCAAAACTGGCCTGCGAATCCATTCACCGCGCCCTGCGCTTTGCCGGTGCGAGGTTGTTACAGGCATTCCAGCTTTACCGGCCCGTACCCCAGCGCGGCTGGCTCACCCTGCACCAGCTCTATGCCCTTGCGGAGGGGCAGCGATTGACGCAACTGCAGGTGGAGGATCGCCTGTCCGGCAGCGGCACGATCGCCACCGCCTACCTGCAGGCACTGGTCACCGGCTGCTGCAGGCCCAATCAGTTGCGCCAGAACGACCTCAGCGCAATCTATCGCGGCCTGCAGGAATGGGCGGCGCTGCTAACGCTGGAGCGCGACCCGGAGCACAAGGGCCTGTTTCTCACCGACCTCGACAGCGACCGACCCGCCATGTACAGCCAGCTGTATCGCGAAACACCCGGCCCGGGGATGCGCTACATCGATACCGCACCGCTGGTGGAGCACCTGGAGAAGCTGTCCTCCCAGGCGGAGGTCGTTTTCGACAAGGACACCGTCATCAGCGCGCCGCTGATCGCCCACCTCATACACGCCCTGAGCACGCTGAGCACGCGCAACTTCGCCCGCCAGCGCACGAGCAAGTCCGTATGGATCGGCATCGGGCTCAGCACCTGCCACTACTTCATGGCAGGAGAACAAACCTTTGAGCAGGTACTGCACGGTGGCGACTACAACCCCCCGCCCTCCGGGCGAAGCGGCGGCAACCCCTTCCTCCAGCGGCGCGTCAGCAGCGACCCCCGGCAACAGCCTGACCCGGACGAGCCACCCGGCCCCGCAGCACCGCCGGAGACCGACCAGCCACTGGACCGGGAGACCCTTGCGGTGCTGGAGGGACGTGAACCTGCCGGGGACCTGCCGGATGAGGGGCGATACACCGCCCACAGGGTGAATATGTACGACGCCAGTCCCGGGGGCTACTGCCTCGAGTGGAGCGAGGCCCTGACGACTGACATCGCGACGGGCAAGATCGTCTGCGTGCGCGAGAATGAAAGCGCGCGCTGGGCGCTGGCAGCCGTGCGCTGGATGAGCCAGCTCGAAAACAGCAGGACCCTGGTCGGACTGGAACTTCTCAGCCCCGAGGCCACCCCCTATGGCGCGTGCATGCCGCAGGCAAAAAAGGGCGAGGAGGTAGACCCGATGCGGGTCCTGTTACTACCGGAAATAAAGCTTGTGGGACAGGCCCCCACCCTGCTCACACCGCGGGCGGGCTTCCGGGAGCGGCAGAAGATTATTCTGCTGCGGCATGGCGAAGAGGTTTTCATCCAGCTGATGCGGCAGGTCGCAATCACCAGCGCCTTCGTGCAGTTCGAATTCCGCTACATAAAGCAGCTGGGCGAAATACTGGCGGAGGACAAGAGCCGACCCAGGGATTTCGCCTTCGACTCCCTGTGGACCAATATCTGAGCGCTGCTACCGGTTTGCCAGGGCGTGGTTCTGGTAACGGTCGGACAGGCCCAGCAGGTAGAGAATGGCGTCCAGGCCGAGGGTTGAAATGGATTGCTCGGCCGACTGTTTCACCAGCGGCTTGGCCCGAAAAGCGATACCGAGACCGGCGATACTGAGCATCGGCAGGTCATTGGCGCCATCGCCCACGGCGATCACCTGCTGCAGGTCTATATTCTGCTCCTGCGCCAGCTGGCGCAGCAGTGCGGCCTTGCGGGCACCGTCCACGATGTTTCCCACCACTTTTCCAGTAACCACACCGCCCTCGATGTCGAGCTCGTTGGCGTGGATATAGTCGATACCAAGACGGGTCTGCAGGTGTCGGGCAAAGTAGGTGAAGCCCCCGGAGAGGATCGCGGTTTTGTACCCCAGGGCGCGCAGGGTAGTCAGCAGGTGTTCCGCCCCCTCGGTGATTTTCAGGCTGGCGGCCACCTGCTCGAGGGCCTCCTCCTGCAGGCCCCTCAGCAATGCAACCCTGGCACGAAAACTATCGCTGAAGTCGATCTCGCCGCGCATCGCGCGTTCGGTAATGGCGCTGACCTGCTCGCCCACGCCGGCAACCCGCGCCAGCTCGTCGATGACCTCCGCCTCGATCAGGGTCGAGTCCATATCAAACACCACGAGCCGGCGATTGCGTCGGTACATGGTGTCCTGCTGGAAAGCGAGGTCGACATCCAGCTCGCTGGCCACCTCCAGCAGGTCGCGGCGAAACAAACCGGAGTCCTGCAGCGGCCCGCGCACGGAAAACTCGACGCAGGCTTTGCTCAGTGCGGGCAACTCTCCCAGCGGAATGCGTCCGGACAGTCGGCTGATCCCGTCGATATTGAGGCCGTGACGGGACACCACCGCGGTCACCCGTGACAGCTGGTCGGCGGTGATCTTGCGCGCCAGCAGTGTGATGATGTAGCGGGCCCGCCCCTGGGCATCCACCCAGAGGGCGTAGCTGTCCGGGGATACCGGGCCAATGCGTATCTGCATACCCCGGCTCTGGGCGTAGTGACTGACGGCCTCGCGCATTCCCGCCGGGTCGCCGTTGTCCGGCACCTCCACCAGCACACCCATGGAAAGCGTGGCGTGAATGACCGCCTGGCCGATATCCAGCACATTGACCGAGTAACTGGCCAGAATGGCGGTAATCCCGGCAGTGAGGCCCGACTGGTCCTCACCGGAAATACTGATCAGCAGGATGTCAGTCACTCGATCCGTCCCGGGAAAATGGCAAGGCCCGTATTCTACTCGTTCGCATCAGGGGCTGGGAAGCAAGCTGCCGCGGCGCACTTTCCCGCCGGGAAAAACCCACCGGGAAAAAAGTCTCCGCCGCCTGCGCTGTGGTTTATACTGGCCCGCGTTCCCATACGGCAAACAGTCAATCACACGTGAAAAACCCACTGCAGAACAGCAGCATCGGCCAGCAACTGGCGCTCCTTGCGGCGGGCCTGTGCCTGCTGGTCAGCCTGGCGCTGGTCACCCTCGCGGCCATCTCAACCCGGCATATGCAGCTGCAACAGCAGGAAGAGTACGGTTCTGCACTGGCCCGCCAGATCGCCACCCGCATAAGCACCGCACTTGAGACGGGTGACCTGCTGAGTGTCTCCGCTTCCCTGCAGCGTTTTGTCGAGACATCCTCGGCAGAGGAGGTGGCGATTTTCGACGTGGAGGGCAAGGCGCTGGGGCAGGCGGGCGACGCCCTGGGCCAGAACCTCCAGCAGTACCGGGCACCAGTACGGGTAGAAGAAGATATCGCCGGCCAGGTGGTCATCACCATCAGCACCGACAATGCCGGCGCCGCACAGCTGCAATTCGTACTCAGCCTGCTCGGGCTGGCGGTGCTGCTCAGCCTCACCGTGTATATCACTACCCGGCACCTGGGCCAGCGCCTGGCGAATCGCCTGGGTGCCCTCGCCAGTTCCATCGCCCTCGACGACCAGGTCAAGGGTGCCGCTGCCGGCAACGAGGTGGAGGCGCTGGCGAGAAACATCCAGGCACTGCCCATGGATCTGCTGCGCACCCGCAGCGAAACGAATCCGCGGGAAGAAAACTATCGCACCACCGCGGTGCTCTACCTGCACCTCACCAGCCTGGCGGACTATATCGATACGCTGGACGAGCAGGCCCTGCACCGCTACACGGACAGGCTCCACCAGCTGGTGCTGGCGGCGGCTGATTTTTATGCAGGTGAGCTGCAGGTTGCGCGCCAGTTCGGCCTGGCGGTCTACTTCAGCGGCCCGAACAGCGCCGGCAGCGCCGCGTTTCGCGCGGCGTCCTGCGCCTGGTTGATCCAGGCCGCCAGCCGGGAACTCGAACAGCAGATGCGCCGCACACTGTCCATTGCCATGGCCATTTCACAGAGCGAACTCGGCGCGGGCGACCGCGCGGACATCTACCCGGGCCTGTATATCCAGCACACACTCGATGAGCTCGAGACCATCTGCGCCAACCGGCCACCGCGGGTGCTGCTGGCCCCCGTGGTCTGCGAGGACCCGGATATCGCCTCCCGCCTGCAACACCAGGCCACCGAGGTCATGGATTTTGCCATGCTGGAGGAGTTCGCCGAGCCCTACCAGGACTTGCTGGAGCGGCAGCTGCGCCTGATCCTCAAGCGCCTGACGGCAACCGCTCCGCGGCGCTGACGCCGACTCAGTCCTCGATACGGATAGCGTCCACTTTCTGGAAACCCCGGGGCAGCTTGTTGCCGCGCCGACCGCGTTCGCCGCGATAGTGCTCCAGCTCTGAAAACTTGAGCTTGATATGGCGCTTGCCGGCATACACCAGCAGGCTGTTCTGCTCGCTGATCACCTGCACCGCCACCACGAATTCCTCGCGGCTCTGTACCCGGGCGGAGGGAATCCCGATAATCTTGTTGCCCTTGCCGCGGGCCAGTTGCGGCAGGTCCGCCAGGGGAAATACCAGCAGGCGGCCCTCGTTGCTCGCGGCGGCCACCCAGGAGCCCTCGATGGCGGCAATGGGGGAGGGCTGCAACACACGGGCGCCCTTGGGCAGGCTTATGGCCGCCTTGCCGGCGCGGTTCTTGGTCTGCAGGTCCCCCAGTTTCGCCACGAAACCGTATCCGGCATCACTGGCCAGCAGGAACAGCTGGTCTTCCGAGCCCATCATCATGCCCTCGAAGCTCGCGCCCGAGGGGGGGTTGATACGCCCGGTCAGCGGCTCGCCCTGCCCCCTCGCCGAAGGCAGGTTATGGCTGGCAACGGTATAGGCCCTGCCTGTGGAATCCAGGATCACCACCGGCTGGTTCGTCCGCCCGCGCACCACCATCCTGAAACTGTCACCGGATTTGTAACTGAGGCTGGTGGGGTCGATATCGTGGCCCCTGGCGCCGCGGATCCAGCCCTTTTCCGACATCACCACGGTTACCGGGTCCGCGCTCACCATCTCGAGTTCGCTGAAGGCCCTGGCTTCCGGCCTGGACACCAGGGGAGAGCGCCGGTCGTCGCCGAATTTTTCCGCCACCGCCAGCAATTCATTCTTGATCAGGGTCTTGAGGCGGGCCGCACTGCCGAGGATCTTCTGCAGTTCGTCGCGTTCCTTGTCCAGGTCATCCTGCTCGGAACGAATACCGATCTCCTCGAGCTTGGCCAGGTTGCGCAGTTTCAGTTCCAGCACCGCCTCCGCCTGGGCATCACTCAGGCCGAAGCGTTCCATCAGGGCGGGTTTGGGCTTGTCCTGGGTGCGTATGATATGGATGACTTCGTCGATATTCAGGAACGCGATCAGGTAGCCTTCCAGGATGTGCAGGCGCTTGAGTACCCGTTCGAGCCGGTGCTCCAGACGGCGCCGGACCGTATCGGTGCGAAAGCTGAGCCACTCGCGCAGGATGCGGTCCAGGCCCTTGACCCCGGGCCTGCCGTCGATGCCTATCATGTTCAGGTTGATGCGGTAGCTGCGCTCGAGGTCGGTGGTGGCGAACAGGTGGTTCATCAGGCCATCGACATCGATGCGGTTCGAGCGCGGCACGATAACCAGGCGGGTCGGGTTTTCGTGGTCCGACTCGTCCCGCAGGTCCGCCACCATGGGCAGTTTTTTCGCCTGCATCTGCGCCGCTATCTGCTCCAGTACTCGCGAGCCCGATACCTGGTAGGGCAGGGCGCAGATCACCACGTCGCTGCCCTCGCGCTCCCACACCGCACGCATGCGCAGGCCACCGCGACCGCTTTCATACATCGCCAGGATATCTTCCCGGGGAGTGATTATTTCGGCCTCGGTGGGGAAATCCGGGGCCAGCACGTGCTCGCACAGTTCCGCCACCGTCGATTTGGGCGACTCCAGCAGGCGAATGGCGGCAGACACCACCTCCCGCAGGTTGTGGGGCGGGACATCGGTCGCCATGCCCACAGCGATTCCCGTGGTGCCGTTGAGCAGCACATTGGGCACCTGGGCCGGCAACACCCTGGGCTCATCCATGGTGCCGTCAAAATTGGGGGCCCAGTCCACCGTCCCCTGGCCCAGCTCCGCCAGCAGCACATCGGCATAGGCGGTGAGGCGGGACTCCGTATAGCGCATTGCCGCGAATGACTTGGGGTCGTCCGGCGAGCCCCAGTTGCCCTGGCCGTCAACCAGCGGGTAGCGGTAGCTGAAATTCTGCGCCATCAACACCATGGCCTCATAGGCCGCACTGTCGCCATGGGGATGGAACTTACCGATCACGTCGCCGACGGTGCGGGCGGATTTCTTGAATTTCGCCGTGGCTTTGAGCCCCAGTTCACTCATCGCATAGACGATGCGGCGCTGCACCGGTTTCAGCCCATCGCCGACATGCGGCAGGGCGCGGTCCAGGATGACGTACATCGAGTAGTCGAGGTAGGCCTTCTCCGCATAGGTTTTCAGCGATACCTGCTCGACGCCGTCGCTATCAATTTCGAGAATTTCGGACATTACTACCGACCTGTCTGGATAAAGTTAAGCTGGGTATTACACCCGGAGGGAAGCTCTTCCGGTACCGCTGCGCGGGCCCGGGTTGATATCTCGGCTAGTGCACCACGTGACTGCCTTGCAGGCCCACCAGCTGCTCATTGAGATTGACAATCGAATTTGCCATATCAACCAGCAGGCTGTGAATGGTGGCCGGGTTGCTCTTGATCAGCTCGGTAAACTGCTCCCGCGGGACTTTTACCACGGAACAGGCCGTCTTGGCGCGCACGGTGGCGCTGCGGTCGGAGTGGGTCAGGGCGGCCATGGCGCCAAAAATTTCACCCTCACCGATACGCCCCACTGTGACATCATCGACCAGTACCTCGGCCACACCGCTGGACATGTTGAATACGAAATCCGCCCGCTCGCCCTGGCGGATGATAATGTCCCCCGGCGCGTAATCCTCGTAACCGGGAGTAGTCGGCGCCTCGTCGGGCACGCAGGCGGCGGTTATCCGCAGCATCAGGCCCGAGTAGGTGACCAGCACCCTGCTCCACAGGCGCACCGCGGCCGGGTCGGCGAACACGCGCCGCATGAACTCCAGCGCGGGGTAGCTGTCCAGCCTGGCCCCGGCGACGCTGCGAAAATAGACCGTGCTGTCCTGCTGTGCACTGCCGGCTATATCGGGCAGCAGGATGTCGCCCTCTTCCAGCACATAGACGGTTTTGCCGTGATAACAGGCATTGATGGTCCCGCGCTGCACGACATAGAACTGGTTGCCATCGTAGCCACGGAAGTTTCCCTCTGAGGCAGGCGCGACTTCCAGGGGAATGCCGGGCATGCCGACGACGCCAAGCAAAGCGTCGACCAGTTCGCGGTACTGCTGGGTAAGTATCGTAAAATCCTGCCCGAGTTCAGCATCGGCCAACATCGGTAAACCCCTGTCCCATTGACCCCGGTGGACATCATTGCCACCGTGGATTGCACCCTGTTATTGCGGCCGCGCTGGAGGGCCAAAAGCCTTTCCCCACCGCGTTTTGCGACCTATAGTAGCAACTAATCCGGCGGGGGAGAACGTCTCCCGACACTTTTGTCCCAGAGGCAGCACAGCGATGACATATCAGTGGCAAAGCTGCGATTTTGCCGGCCTCAGCACCCTTGAGCTGTACGCCCTCATGCGTCTGCGACAGCAGGTTTTCGTGGTGGAACAGCAGTGTGTCTATCTCGACCTCGACAACCTGGACCAGGACGCGATCCATATGCTGTGCTGGTGCGATGGCAGGCTGCTTGCCTACCAGCGCTGCCTCGCACCCGGCGCCAACTTCAGCGAGAGCGCACTGGGCCGGATCGTCGTGAGCCCGGAGGCGCGGGGGCAGGACCTGGGCAGGGAAATGGTTCGCCGCGGCATCAGGCACAACCTGGAACGCTGGCCCGATCACGATATCCGGATCAACGCACAGGCTTACCTGCGGGTATTCTACGAGGCGCTTGGCTTTGTCGCCGAGGGCGATGTCTTCGACGAAGACGACATCCCCCACATCCAGATGGTCTACCCGCGCTCAGCCTGACCCGAGCAGAAACGTGACCGGCCCGTCATTGGTCAGGCTTACCTGCATATCGGCACCAAACAGGCCCGCTGCCACCGGGGTGTGGCGTCGCTGCAACTCGGCCAGCACAAAGTCGTAAAGGGGACGCGCCTGCTGTGGCGGCATCGCCCCCGAAAACCCGGGGCGCAACCCCCTGCCGGTATCCGCCGACAGGGTGAACTGGGATACCAGCAGGACGCCGCCGTTAATGTCACACACACTCCGGTTCATACGCCCTTCGCTGTCCGGGAAGACCCGGTAGGCGAGGATTCGCTCCAGCATGCGCAGGGCGCCGGCCTGATCATCGCCCCGGTCCAGGCCGAGCAACACCAGCAGCCCGACACCTATTTCACCGACACAGTCGCCGGCGACACTCACACTGGCGCTGCTGACTCGCTGCAGGAGTGCCTTCACCGGCGCTCAGCCGCCCCGGTCAGCCCTGCGCCGCTCGTGCTCCTGCAGCAGCTTCTTGCGCAGGCGAATACTCTGCGGCGTGACTTCCACCAGCTCGTCCTCCTCGATGAACTCCAGCGCCTGTTCAAGGGTATGGCGCACGGGAGGTGTCAGGGTGAGCGCCTCGTCGGTGCCGGAGGCCCGGACGTTGGTGAGCTGCTTGCCCTTGGTGGGATTGACCGCGAGGTCGTTGTTGCGGCTGTGCAGGCCGATGATCTGGCCCTCGTAAACCTCGACATTGGGCTGGATGAACATCCGGCCCCGGTCCTGCAGGTTGAACAGCGAATAGCCCAGCGTCTTGCCTTTCACCATGGACACCAGCACACCGTTGGCCCGCCCGGCAATCTCGGCGTTCTTGACCGGGCCGTAATGGTCGAACACGTGGGTCATGATGCCCGAGCCGGACGTCATGGTGAGAAACATGGAGCGAAAGCCGATCAGGCCCCTGGCCGGCACGATGAATTCCAGCCGGATCCGGCCCTTGCCGTCGGGCACCATGTTTTCCAGCTCGGCCCGGCGCAGGCCCAGCTCTTCCATGACCGCACCCTGGTGCTGCTCCTCACAGTCGATCACCAGCTGTTCAAAGGGTTCGTGCATCTTGCCGTCTATCTCTTTCTGGATCACCTCGGGCCTGGAGACCCCCAGCTCGAAGCCCTCCCTGCGCATGTTCTCGATCAGCACCGACAGGTGCAGTTCGCCGCGTCCGGAGACCTTGAACTTGTCGGGGCTGTCGCCCGGCTCGACCCGCAGCGCCACATTGTGAATCAGCTCCCGCTCGAGCCGCTCCTTGATATTGCGCGAGGTGACGTACTTGCCTTCCCGGCCGGCAAAGGGTGAGTCGTTGACCTGGAAGGTCATACTCACCGTCGGCTCGTCCACCGACAACGGGGGCAGGGCTTCAACCATGGCCGGGTCGCACAGGGTATCGGAAATGTTCAGCCCCTCGATACCGGTGATGCAGACGATGTCCCCGGCTTCCGCCGATTCCACGTCGAAGCGCTCCAGCCCGAGATAACCCATCACCTGCAGGACACGCCCCTTGCGGGTCTTGCCCTCGGGGTCGACCACAACCACCGGGGTGTTGGGCGCGAGCTTGCCGCGCGTGATCCGGCCAACACCGATGACCCCGACGTAGCTGCTGTAGTCCAGGGCACTGATCTGCATCTGCAGGGGCCCGTCAGAATTCACCGCCGGCGCCGGGACCTTTGCCACCACTGTCTCGAACAGCGGCTGCATGTCAGTGGCCATATTCTGGTGATCCAGTCCGGCGATACCCTGGATGGCGGAGGCAAATATGATCGGAAAATCCAGTTGCTCCTCGGTCGCACCCAGGCGATCGAACAGGTCGAACACCTGGTCCACGACCCAGTCGGGGCGCGCGCCGGGGCGGTCGATCTTGTTGACCACCACGATGGGATTGAGGCCCTGCTCGAAGGCTTTGGACGTCACGAAGCGGGTCTGCGGCATGGGGCCGTCCACGGCGTCGACCAGCAGCAGGACCGAGTCGACCATGGACAGCACCCGCTCAACCTCACCGCCGAAATCGGCGTGCCCGGGAGTATCCACGATGTTGATATGGTAGTCATTCCACTCGATCGCGGTGTTTTTCGCCAGGATGGTAATGCCCCGTTCACGCTCCTGGTCATTGGAGTCCATGATCCGCTCGGACCCCTCCGAGCGGCGGTCCAGGGTGCCGGATTGCTGCAGCAGGCAGTCCACCAGGGTTGTCTTGCCATGGTCTACGTGAGCAATAATGGCGATATTGCGAAGCTTGTCGATCAAGGGGTTACCTCGGGGCGGGTGTGCCCATGCAAAAAAGGGCGCGGATTATACCCCATGGACCTTTGCCAAGCACAGGCAAATTACGGTGCATAAACCTTCACGTCCAGGTCCTTTGCAGACACCAGGTGGCTGGCGTGCAGGCGGCTCATCACACCCTTGCCGCAGAACAACATATAAGTGCCCGGCGGCAGACTCGTGGCCCTGCCATGGAGTTCGTAAAAAGGTATCTGCAACACCGGCACCGGCAACGCCAGGGGGGCCAGCTCGACCTCGTCGGGGTGGCGTATATCTATCACGGTGCTTCCGGCCAGCGGCACCGGGAGAACCTCCACGTCGGCCCGGGCCAGCTCCTCATCGGCCAGCCGGTCGATGCGGGTCTGGCGCGCCCCGGCGACAGCCCGGTCCAGAATCGCCATGTCGAAGTTTTTCTCCTGGGCTTCCACCCGGTCCAGTCGGGCGCGGGTGGTGGGATTCACCGAGATCACGCCGCAGTACTCCGGCATATTGGCCGCGAACTGCTCGGTCCCGATCTGCGCCGCCATTCGCACAATGTCTTCCTTGTCGGTGGCAATCAGCGGTCGCAGCACCAGGCGGTTGGTCACCTGGTCGATGACCGCCAGGTTGCGCAGGGTCTGGCTGCTCACCTGGGCCACACATTCGCCTGTTACCAGCGCATCGATCTCAAGATCCGTGGCCAGACGGTCGGCTACCCGCAGCATCATGCGCTTGAGTATCACCCCCATCTGGCTGTCTTCAACCTTGTTCAGCAACTCCGCCACCGTTTCCTCGAAGGGGACACTGATGAACAGCACCCGCTGCCTGCAGCCGTATTTCTGCCACAGGTACAGGGCGATCTCCTTCACGCCGATTTCGTGGTCCCGGCCACCCAGGTTGAAGAAAAGGAAATGGGTACGCATGCCGCGCTTCATCGTGAGATAACTGGCCACCGGCGAGTCGAATCCCCCCGAAATCAGCGACAGCACCGGGTCCAGGCTGGCAACCGGATAGCCCCCGGGGCCAAGGTGGCGCTGCCCGATGACGAACAGCGTCTTTTTGCTGATCTCCAGATCCACCGTGACGTCAGGGTCCACCAGTCGGACCCCGGCGGCAGCGGTACGCGCCAGCAGCGCCGTGCCCACCTCCCGCTCCACATCAACCGAGGTAAAGGGATGGCTGCCGCTGCGCCTGCAGCGCACCGCAAAATGCTTGCCCCCCAGGCGCCCCTCGTACCGCGGCAGGACATATTCCGCTATCTCGCCAAGTTCCGGCAGCGGGTACTCACTCACCTCGAGAATATAGGTGACGCCGGACACATGGCGCATGGCATCGACCATACGTGCGAGCGCCCCCGGACCCTCCAGTGCGGACTCCACGCTCAACCGGTCCCAGCGGGCCTCGACCGTCACAGCCGGATCGATGTCCCGCAGCACTTCCCGCAGATTCGCCACCAGACGGGAGACAAAGCGGCGCCGCACCGGCTTGCTCTTGATGGCGATTTCCGAGAAGTACTTGACAATAAATTTCATAGAAGCCATAACATCGCGTCCGGTCGGGTACACAGTATACGGACCCGGGACGGGGTTTTGTGTGTTTCAGGCAGCCAGTGAAATCGGGATGCCGCTGAATGCACCGATATAGAGCACAAGTGCCATATGTTGGTGCACGTCCAGGCTGATCATGACAATTCCTCTTGAAAACGCCCCCAGTTTCAGGACCTTAGCCTGTGCCACTTTTTGGCACAGGTTTTGCTTACACTGATACTGCCTAGCACATCTGGTCGCCGCCCGATGCGACCGGAGCAAAGAACGCGGGCCAGCGAGGCTGGCCGGAATACCATCCCATGGAGGAATTGAGATGTCAGAGCAAACTCTGAACCTGATAAAAGAAAACGAAGTCCGCTGGGTAGACCTGCGCTTCACCGATACACGGGGCAAGGAACAGCATGTCACCATGCCGGCCAAGCTGGTCAACGAGGACTTCTTCGAAGGCGGCAAGATGTTTGACGGCTCCTCCATCGCGGGCTGGAAAGGCATCAACGATTCCGACATGGTGCTGATGCCGGACGACAGCAGCTCGGTGCTCGACCCGTTCACCGACGATGCCACCATCATCCTGCGCTGTAACGTGGTGGAGCCCACCACCATGCAAGGCTACGACCGCGACCCGCGCTCCGTTGCCCAGCGTGCCGAGGACTACCTGAAAACCACCGGGATCGGCGATACCGCCTTCTTCGGCCCGGAGAACGAATACTTCATCTTCGACGACGTGAAGTGGCATATCGACATGAGCGGTGCCAGCTTCAAGATCGGCTCCGAAGAAGCGGCCTGGTCTTCCGGCCTCGCCTATGACGAGGGCAACACCGGCCACCGACCCGGCGTCAAGGGCGGTTACTTCCCCGTGCCGCCGGTTGACTCCCTGCACGATATCCGGGGTGCCATGTGCACGGCCCTGGAGCAGATGGGTCTCGACGTCGAGGTGCATCACCACGAGGTGGCTACCGCGGGCCAGTGCGAGATCGGCGTTCGCTTTGGCACCCTGGTGCGCAAGGCCGACGAAGTACAGATACTGAAATACTGTGTGCAGAACGTGGCGCACGCCTACGGCAAGACCGCGACCTTCATGCCCAAGCCCATCGTTGGCGACAACGGTTCCGGTATGCACGTTCACCAGTCCATCGCCAAAGACGGCAAGAACATCTTCGCCGGCGACGGCTACGCGGGCCTGTCCGATGAAGCGCTCTACTACATCGGCGGCATCATCAAGCACGCCCGGGCACTGAACGCGTTCACCAATGCCTCGACCAACTCCTACAAGCGCCTCGTACCGGGCTTCGAGGCACCGGTGATGCTGGCCTACTCGGCCCGCAACCGTTCAGCCTCGATCCGCATCCCCTACGAGCCCAGCCCCAGGGGCAAGCGCATCGAGGTCCGTTTCCCGGATTCCACCGCCAACCCCTACCTGGCCTTCGCAGCCATGATGCTGGCCGGCATCGACGGAATCCAGCACAAGATTCACCCCGGTGAGGCTGCGGACAAGGACCTGTACGACCTGCCCCCGGAGGAAGGTAAACTGATCCCCACGGTCTGCTCCAGCCTGTCTATGGCACTGGATGCGCTCGATGCGGATCGCGGCTTCCTCACCGTCGGCGGCGTATTTTCCGACGACATGATCGATGCCTACATCGACCTGAAGAGAGGGGAAATCGAGCGCCTGGACATGACCACGCACCCGGTCGAGTTCGAGATGTACTACTCCCTGTAAGAGCCTCCGGCTCTTTACCGCAAAGCCCGCTCATCCGAGCGGGCTTTTTTGTGCCCTGCGTTTTCTGATAGTGTGTCTGCTGATTCCGGATATTTCAGGTCACGGCTATGAGAATACTGCTACTTGGCATGTTGCTGCTGCTGTCGCAACTGTGCACGGCACAGATCTACAAGAGCACCGACGAGCAGGGCAATGTCATCTTTTCCGACACGCCTCCGGCCAGCGGGCCGTCGGAACGGATCCAGTTGCGAGAGACCAACAGCGCGCCGCCTCCGCAGATAATAGAACCACTTGAGCCCGACTCCGGGGCGACCCGGGACGAGCCCACTGGACCCAACTACAGCGTGAACATCACCGCGCCCGCCAATGAAACAACCATCGCCATGGGCCCGGGCAACTTTTCCGTCAGTGCGAGCGTGGAGCCCGGACTCGGCGACGGCGCCCTGCTGCAGCTCTACATAGACGGCTCTGCGTCGGGCAACCCCCAGTCAAGCAACAGCTGGGAACTCACCAACGTCTTCCGCGGCGCCCACGACCTGAGCGTGGCCGTGGTGGACAAAAATGGCGACCAGTTGGCCATATCCGAGACAGTTCGGGTCTACGTGCTGCGCCCCTCCGTCAACTTTGAAAACAGACAGAACCGGCCACCGCCGCGTCCCACACCTCGCTAGGAGCCTGTCGGACCTGGGATGATTCTACTGCGGCGGCGGGAAATCGACTCGCTACGAACCCCTGAGTCCGACAGGCTCCCAGGCGCGCCATTTGCACTGGACAGCGTCGATCCCATCGTGCACCATGTTGGTGCACAATAGCGCCGATGTTTTTACAGCGTGGCGCCCGTCTCACCACCGGCGGTATAAAACGCCGTAATACGCATGTGATGCGAGCGCTCACTCACGCTTAAAGCGTTATATCGCAGCTTATTTGGCTTAATTTCGTTCGAAGTCGTTTGTTGGCTCCATTTTTGCTTTCTCAAGGGGCGAGCCACGCTCACGAGTTCGAATATAGGGCATTCATGGAGCAGTACCGGGACATTCTCGACAATATCAGCACCGGCGTGCTGGGCCTGGACGGGAACCTCCTGGTCACCAGCCTCAACGCCGCCGGCGAAGCACTGTTGAAAACCTCTGCTGCCCGCTGTCTGGGCACCCACGCCCGCCAGCTGGTCCTGGACAGCGGGGAGTGGCTGGCCGACCTGGAGCAGGTCAGCAACACCAGAACGGCACTGACCCGTCGCGGCATGCCGCTGACACTGCACACCGGCCAGGAAATCCACGTCGACCTGATCGTTACTCCACTGCCCCTGGCGGGGGACGAAGCGCGCAGCGCCCTGCTGGTGGAACTGCAGCCGGTGGATCGGCTGCTGAAAATCAGCCGGGAAGAGGGCCTGCTGCACGCCCAGGAAACCACGCGGGCAGTCATCCGCGGCCTGGCACACGAAATCAAGAATCCGCTGGGCGGCGTTCGGGGCGCTGCGCAACTGCTGGCGCGGGAGCTGCCCAGCGAGGAGTTGGCGGAGTACACCCGGGTAATCATTCGCGAGGCCGACCGCCTGCGCGACCTGGTCGACCGCCTGCTGGGACCCCACCAGCAACTGCAGTTACAGCCCCTCAATATTCACGAGATCCTGGAACATGTGCGCAACCTGATCCTGGCGGAGTCCGACAACAGGGTCACCTTTGTGCGCGACTACGACCCCAGCCTGCCGGAGATTCACGCGGACAGGACCCAGCTGATCCAGGTGGTGCTCAATATCACGCGCAATGCCATGCAGGTGGCGCCGGATCCGAAGGACTGCGTCATCACGCTGCGCACGCGCTCACGCCGACAGTTCACCATCGGCACCAAACTGCACCGCCTGGTATGCCAGGTCGACATTATCGATAACGGTCCGGGTGTGCCCAGGGAACTGGAGCACGCCATCTTCGTGCCGATGGTCACCGGCCGCGCGGAGGGCACCGGGCTGGGCCTGGCCATCGCCCAGTCCGTAATCAATTACCATGGCGGACTGCTGGAGTGCACAAGCGAACCGGGCAACACGTGCTTCACCCTATATATACCGATGAGACAAGATGATGCATAGAACAGCCAAAGTCTGGGTAGTCGATGACGACAGCTCAATTCGCTGGGTACTGGAACGGGCCCTCAACCAGGCGGGGATCGACAACGAGAGTTTTGCCGACGGCGACCAGTTGCTGCAGCGCATGAACAGCGAGCAGCCGGATGTAATTATCAGCGACATTCGCATGCCGGGCACGGACGGCCTCCAGCTGCTGTCGCTGATCAACGAAAAGCACCCGGAGCTGCCCGTTATCATCACCACGGCCCACTCGGACCTGGACAGTGCCGTAGCCTCCTACCAGCGCGGCGCATTTGAATACCTGCCCAAACCCTTCGATCTCGACGAAGTCATCGCGATAACCGAAAGGGCACTGGCCCAGGCCCGGGAAAAACGCGGGGACCTGCCCGAGGCGGAACAACTGCCCCAGACCGAGATCATCGGGGAAGCCCCCGCCATGCAGGAGGTGTTTCGCGCCATCGGCCGGCTCGCACAGAGCAACATCACCGTCCTCATCAACGGGGAGTCCGGCACCGGCAAGGAACTGGTGGCCCGCGCACTGCACCGTCACAGTCCCCGGGCACAGGGCCCGTTTATCGCACTGAATATGGCGGCGATACCGAAAGACCTGCTGGAATCGGAACTCTTCGGGCACGAAAAGGGCGCGTTCACCGGGGCCAACAGCCGGCGCACCGGGCGTTTTGAACAGGCTGACGGCGGCACCCTGTTCCTCGACGAAATCGGCGATATGCCCGCTGAAACCCAGACCCGCCTGCTGCGGGTACTGGCGGACGGCGAATTCTACCGGGTGGGCGGCCACCTGCCGGTGCACGCCAACGTGCGCATCATCGCCGCGACCCACCAGAACCTGGAAGCCCTGGTACAACAGGGCGCGTTCCGGGAAGACCTGTTCCATCGCCTGAACGTCATCAGGATTCATATCCCCAAGCTGTCGGAGCGGCGGGAGGATATACCGCGACTTATGCAGTACTTCCTGCAGCGCGCGGCGGAAGAGCTGGGTGGGGACACCAAGATACTGCTGCCGCGTACCGAGGAATTCCTGTCCAGCCTGGACTGGCCGGGCAATGTGCGCCAGCTGGAGAACACCTGTCGCTGGATCACGGTAATGGCCGCCGGCCGCGAGATACACCTGCGCGACCTCCCGCCGGAACTGGGCAAGACAGTGCCCCGGGTCGCCGAATCGGGCCAGTCCGACTGGCGCGACATGCTATCCCAGTGGGCCCGCAACGAACTGTTGCAGGGCAAGGACCATATTCTGCGCGACGCGCTGCCCGCCTTCGAGCAGGTCATGATCGATGTCGCACTGCAGCACACCCAGGGCAGGAAACGCGACGCCGCCGAACTGCTTGGCTGGGGCCGCAATACCCTGACCCGCAAGCTGAAAGAGCTGCAGCCCGGCGATCACCGGCACCAGGGCGCCCCTGATTAATACAGTGACGGCCCCGCTGGCTGGCGGCACGCCTGCCGGTTACCATGCCCCATGCTCAGAATTGTCCTGTACCAGCCCGAGATCCCCCCCAACACCGGGAACATCATTCGCCTGTGTGCCAACACGGGCTGCTCACTGCACCTGATAGGCCCCCTGGGCTTCGAGCTGGACGATCGCAGGATGCGCCGCGCGGGCCTGGACTATCGCGAATATGCGGATGTCCGGGTCTACACGGACCTGGCGGAATTCATGGCGCGCAATGACCAGCCGCAGCTGTACGGGGTCACCACCCGCGCGACACGTTATTACCACCAGGTCGAGTACCGGGCCGGCGACGCCCTGCTGTTCGGCCCCGAAACCCGCGGCTTGCCCGCCGATCTGCTGGCGCAGCTGGGGGAGGCGGCGACCATCCGGATTCCCATGTTGCCCCACAGCCGCAGCCTGAACCTCAGCAACGCGGCGGCCCTGGTGGCCTACGAGGGGCTGCGGCAACTGGGCTTTCAGGGGTTGGTGTGAGTTAGTGCTTACTGTTGACGGCGGGCTTTTATTTTATGACTTTGACCGATCGAGGGTCGAATAGGTAGCCGATAAAAAGGGGCCGAAGCCCCTTTCTCGTGCCGGCCACGGGTCAGTGTGTGGCGGGCTCTGCGGCGGCGGGTGCAGCCTGGGCCTGGGCCATGGCCTGCTGGTACATCGCGTCGAAATTGATCGGCGCCAGCATTACCGGCGGAAAGCCGCCCTTCACGCACAGGTTGTCGATGCATTCACGGGCGTAGGGAAAGAGAACATTGGGCGCGGCCGTGCCCACGATGCGGCGCAGATCCTCCGGCGTGAAGCCGGTGATGAAGAAAATCCCCGCCTGTTGTACCTCGACCAGGAAAGCGGTCTCACCCTCGACCTTGGCGGTAATGGTGATGGTGAGCACCACTTCGAAGTTGCCGGTGTCATCGACTTTGTCGCTCTTCGTGCCCAGGTCGACGCTGACCTGGGGCTGCCACTGCTTCTTGAACACCGCCGGCGTCGTCGGGGATTCAAAGGAGATGTCCTTGGTGTAAATCCGCTGCAGTGCGAATTGCTGCTGGGGCTGTTCCGTCGTACCTGCTGCTTGTTCCTCGGCCATTGAGGCGTCCTCCGTTTACTGTGATTGATAGGGTAGCGGCGCTCAGGGCGCCTGTGAGAGTAACTCGTCGAGGCGGCCCTGCCGCTCGAGCAGGGCGAGGTCATCGTAACCACCCACGTGATACTCGCCGATCCAGATCTGTGGCACCGTGTAACGGCCACTTCGCTCGATCATTTCGTGTCGCAGCTCGGGCGCGCCGTCCACCGCGATATCCGTGTAATCGACCCGTTTGCTGTCAAGCAGTCCCCGGGCCCGCACACAATAGGGGCAGAACCGGGTCGAGTACATGGTCACGGCAGCACTCATGGCGCCTCAGGACTTGCTGATAACCGGCAATTGCAGGTTGCTCCATTCCATCATGCCACCGGTCATCTTGTAGACCCGGTTGAAACCACCGGCCTTCAGCTGCTTGCCGGCGGCGCCGGACTGCTGCCCCATCCTGCATACCAGCACGATGGGTTTGTCCCTGTATTTCTCCAGCTCTGCAATCCGCGCCGCCAGCTTGCTGGCGGGAATGTGCATGGCGTCAACGATATGGCCCTGCTTGAAATCCGCAGCGTCGCGCAGGTCGAGAAACACCCCTTGCTCGCTGTTGATCAGGTTTATCGCCTGCTGGGGCGAGACCGAGGGGCCCGATTTGCGGGCTTCGTGCATTACCAGCATGATGACCACTACCAGCAGAGCCAGCGTCAGGATCCACTCTTGGGTCAGAAACTCTAGAAATAACGCCATAGCAAAGCAATCGTTCTGTGGTGACAGGTGGTGTGATGACCAGCCTGTGCCGGATAGCGGGGCGCTGACCGTTCAGGCTGCTCAAAAAGGCGGCAAGTATACAGGGTCGGGCAGGGTGCAACCAGCCCCGGGTGGACGCCGCGAGCAGGGTTCTCGACTGGATCACGCCAGCGCCAGATAGGCAATGCGCTCCCGAGCCGGACACGATAAAATGCGGCGCTCCCGATTACCGCGGCCAGGGCCGACTCAAACAGGAAGAAAGATGGGCAAAGGCGACAGGAAAACCACCGTTCTGATCGTACTGGACGGCTGGGGCTACCGGGAGGATACCCGCGACAATGCCATCGCCCTGGGTAACACACCGGTATGGGATCGACTGTGGCAGCAAGCCCCGCATACGCTGATATCCGCCTCCGGGCTGGATGTCGGCCTGCCCGCCGGCCAGATGGGCAACTCCGAGGTGGGGCATATGAGCCTGGGCGCGGGACGGGTGATCTACCAGAATATTACCCGTATCGACCAGGCCATCGCCGATGGCAGCTTTGACAGCAACCCTGCCTACTGCAACGCGATCGACAAAACCATTGCCGCCGGCGGCGCGGTCCATGTCCTGGGCCTGCTGTCCCCCGGCGGTGTGCACAGCCACGAACAACAGATTTTTGCCGCGGTTCGCCTCGCCGCCAAACGCGGTGCCCGGCAGGTCTACCTGCACGCCTTCCTCGATGGCCGGGACACCCCCCCACGCAGCGCCCGCCCGTCGCTGGAACAGGCGCAGGCGCTGTTTGCGGAACTGGGCTGTGGCAGGGTCGCCAGCATCACCGGCCGTTACTACGCCATGGATCGGGACAACAACTGGGACAGGGTTGCGCAGGCCTATGAGTTACTGACCGAGGGCAGCGCCGGCTACAGCGCCGGGGATCCCCTGGCGGGACTGGAAGCCGCCTACGGGCGCGGCGAAAATGACGAGTTCGTCCTGCCCACTGCGATCCAGGGTGCCGGCCAGCCCGCCGCGGTGGTGGCAGACGGGGACTGCATACTGTTCATGAATTTCCGCGCCGACCGCGCCCGCGAACTGACCCGTGCCTTCATCGAGCCCGGCTTTGACAGGTTCGAGCGCCGGGTGGTGCCCCGCCTGTCGGATTTCGTGATGACCACCGAGTACGCCGCGGATATCCATACCAGCTGCGCCTTCGGGCCCCAGAGCCTGGCCAATGTCCTGGGCGACTATGTGGCACAGCAGGGCATGACCCAACTGCGGATCGCAGAGACCGAGAAATACGCCCACGTGACATTTTTCTTCAGCGGCGGGCGGGAGGAACCCTTTCGGGGTGAGACCAGGGAGTTGATCAAGTCTCCCGCCGTGGCCACCTACGATCTGCAACCCGAGATGAGCGCACCGGAATTGACCGACAAACTGGTCGCGGCCATTCGCTCGGGCCAGTACGACCTGATCGTCTGCAACTACGCCAACGGCGACATGGTCGGGCATACCGGCATCCTGGCCGCCGCCATCAAGGCGGCCGAGGCGCTGGACGAGTGCCTGGGCCGGGTGGAGCAGGCGGTACTGGAAACCGGTGCCGAGGCGCTGGTAACGGCGGATCACGGCAATTGCGAGCAGATGCTCGACTACGAATCCGGGCAGCAGCATACCCAGCACACCACCGACCTCGTGCCGCTGGTCTATATCGGCCAGCGCGCCGTGCAACTGGACCCCGCCGGGGGCAAACTGGCGGACATCGCGCCCACCCTGCTGGCCATGATGGGGCTGCCGCAGCCGCCGGAGATGTCCGGGGTCAACCTGGCCCGCCTCCCGGGCTGAATCCCGTGGCCCCGCACCACCCCCTGTGCCGGCTCGTGATACTTGCCCTGCTGCTGCCGGGCAGCGCCCACGCTGCAGCGGCGCAACCCGACGAACGCGAGGTGCGCAGCAAACTGGAAAAACTGCAGGGTGATATCACGCGTATCGGCGAGGAAATTTCCGCTGACAGCGCCCGCCGCAACAGCCTGCAACAGGAATTGCGCGAGGCCGAGCTCAAACTGGGGCGACTGCAAAATGAAATGGCCGCCAACCAGCGGGCCATGGCCGCCAGCCAGGAAGAGCTCGCGGGACTGCAACAACAGCGCGGGGAGCTCGAGACGTCCAGGGATGAGCAGCAGGCGCGGATCGCCCTGGAACTGAAAACCGCCTGGCAGCTGGGACAGCAGGGCCAGGTGAAAGTGCTGCTGAACCAGGAAAGCCCCCACACCGTGGCCCGGGCCATGGCGTACTACCGCTATTTTTTCAAAGCGCGCAACGAACTGGTGGCCAACTACCGCCAGACGCTGGGCGAATTACAGGCGGTGGAACACCGCATCGCCGGAACCCTCGACCAGCTGGCCGGGCAGCAGGCCACCCTCGAGGAGCAGCAGGCGGAGCTGGTCACAGCCCAGGAAAGCCGGGAAAAAGCGGTGGCCAGCCTCAACGACAGCATCCAGTCCAAGTCAGGCCAGCTCAGGCAAATGGAGCAGGACCGGCAGGAACTGGAAAGCCTTATCGCCGCGATCGAGAAAGCTGTGACCGAGCTGGAGGTGCCGGACGACTACCAGCCATTCAAGTCCGCCAGGGGCAAAATGCCCTGGCCACTGGCAGGACGGCCCAGCAACGATTTCGGCAAGCCGCGCAACGAGGGCAAGATGCGTTGGCAGGGGGTAACAATTCCCGCCAAAGAGGGCACCAGCGTCAATGCGATTCACCACGGCCGCGTCGTTTATGCCGACTGGCTGCGCGGCTCCGGCCTGCTGGTCATCATTGATCACGGCGACGGTTACATGAGCCTCTACGCCCACAACCAGAGCCTGCTGCGGGAGGTGGGAGAGTGGGTGAGCGCGGGCACGCCCGTCAGCACCGTGGGCAACAGCGGCGGCCAGGAGCAATCGGCCCTCTATTTCGAGATCCGCCACCAGGGAAAGCCGACCAATCCGTCCCACTGGTGCAAGGGTTGAAAGCGCGCTTTCGCCGCACTGGTGTCTTGCGTATCTACACACCGAATAGGGTAAACTGGCAGCCCTTTGTCACTATTGGCCCCCGGCCATCTCGGCGGTAACCATGCGCTGCATATTTCCTTCCAAGTCACTTCTGCGAGGTGCCGCTACAGCCCTGGTGCTGGCCGGCGCTCCCTGCGTGGCGGCCACCGGGTCCCAGGGCGAGCTGCCGCTGGAAGAACTGCGCACCTTTGCCGATGTCTACAACCAGATCCGCGCCGGCTACGTCGAGGAGATTGACGACAGCACCCTGCTGGAATACGCCATCCAGGGCATGCTGATGGGGCTGGATCCGCACTCCGTCTACATGAACAAGGACGATTTCAGCGAGTTACAGGAAGGCACCTCGGGTGAGTTCACCGGCCTGGGCCTCGAGGTGGGCATGGAGGACGGCTATATCACCATCATCTCCCCCATCGACGGGTCCCCCGCCGCCGCCGCCGACCTGCAGAGCGGCGACGTCATCCTGAAACTGGACAACGCTCCCGTGCAGGGGATGAGCCTCAACGAGGCCATTGAACAGATGCGCGGCCCCAAGGGCAGTAAAATCGAGCTGACCATCGGCCGGCCGGGCACCAGCCAGCCCTTCAACGTGACCCTGGTGCGCGACACGATCAAGGTAGCCAGTGTGCGGGGCCGTTGGCTGGAACCGGGCTACGGCTATATCCGCATCGCCCAGTTCCAGCTCAACACCGGCGAGGACGTCGCGAAAGAGCTGGCGAAACTGCAGCAGAAAGGCGAGCTCAAGGGCCTGGTGCTGGACCTGCGCAACAATCCCGGCGGCGTTCTCAGCGCCAGTGTGAGCGTTTCCGACCTGTTCCTGGACGGCGGGCCGGTGGTGTACACCGAGGGCCGCCTGCCCAATTCGGATATGCACTTCGACGCCCGCCCCGGAGATGCCGCCGATGGCACACCGATAGTCGTGCTGATCAATGCCGGCTCTGCCAGCGCATCGGAAATCGTTGCGGGTGCACTGCAGGACCGCGGGCGCGCCGTGGTGATGGGTTCAGACAGTTTCGGCAAGGGTTCGGTCCAGACCATTCTCCCCCTGTCGGAGTCGCGGGCAATCAAGCTGACCACGGCGCGCTACTTCACCCCCAGCGGACGTTCGATACAGGCCGAGGGAATCGTGCCGGATATCCTGGTAGAGCGCGCCCAGGTAACGGCTTACAACAATGCCGGCCAGATCACCGAGGCGGACCTCTCCGGCCACCTCGATAACGGGAACGGCGCGGGTAACGCGAAGAAATCCCGCGCGTCATCGGCCAGGGCGGCCAGCGAACTGCTGGCCAGCGACAACCAGCTGTACGAGGCCCTCACCCTGCTCAAGGGGATTAATATACTGGGGTTGCGCAACCAGAAATCAGGCTAGCCTGCAGGGTCGAAAGCCCTACAGCCGCACCTCTATTCCCCTGGCGGCCATGTAGGCCTTGGCCTGGGGCACGGTGTACTCGCCGAAGTGAAAAATGCTGGCGGCCAGCACCGCGTCCGCGCCGCCCAGCAGGATGCCGTCCACCAGGTGGTCCAGGTTTCCCACCCCGCCAGAGGCGATAACCGGGATTTCCACCGCGTCGGTAATGGCCCGGGTCACCCCGAGTTCGAAGCCGTTTTTCGTGCCGTCGCGGTCCATACTGGTGAGCAGGATCTCCCCCGCGCCGAGCTCCGCCATGCGCACCGCCCAGGCAACCGCGTCGATGCCGGTGGGTTTGCGCCCGCCGTGAGTGAAGATTTCCCAGCGGGGCCCGCCATCCACGTCCGCCACACGCTTGGCATCGATCGCCACCACGATGCACTGGGAGCCGAATCGCCCCGCCGCCTCGCGCACCAGCTCGGGATTGTGAATCGCGGCGGTGTTGATACTGACCTTGTCGGCGCCGGCGTTGAGCATGGTGCGAATGTCCTGCACACTGCGAATTCCGCCGCCCACTGTCAGGGGGATGAACACTTCCTCGGCAATCTTTTCCACGGTGTGCACAGTGGTGTCGCGCCCTTCATGGCTGGCGGTGATATCGAGGAAGGTGATCTCGTCGGCGCCCTGCTCGTTGTAGCGGATGGCGATTTCGACCGGGTCACCCGCATCGCGAATGTCGACAAAATTGACGCCCTTCACCACACGCCCGTTTTCGACGTCGAGACAGGGGATGATGCGCTTGGCCAGTCCCACCCTCAGGCCCCACCGTCGCCATTGGCGTCGCACAGTCGCTGGGCCTCGGCGACATCCAGGGTACCCTCGTAGATCGCACGGCCGGTGATGGCACCGCAGATACCCTCGGAGGCCACCGCCTTGAGTGCCCGGATATCATCCAGGTTGGTGATGCCGCCGGAGGCGATCACCGGGATACTGGAGGCGCGGGCCATGGCCACGGTGGCCTCGACGTTCACGCCCTGCATCATGCCGTCCCGGGCGATGTCGGTGTAAACGATGGCGGAGACGCCGTCCGATTCGAAGCGCCGGGCCAGGTCGTCGGCGCGCAGGCTGGAGACCTCGGCCCAGCCGTCAGTCGCCACCAGTCCATCTTTCGCATCCAGCCCGACGATGATCCGGCCGGGGAAGGCGGCGCAGGCTTCGGCCACAAAGGCCGGATCCTTCACCGCCCTGGTGCCGATAATGACGTAACTGACGCCGGACCTGACATAGTGCTCGATGGTTTCCAGGCTGCGGATACCGCCGCCGATCTGGATGGGCAACCCGGGCCAGGCGGCGGCGATGGCGGCAACCACCTCTGCGTTCACCGGCTCGCCGGCAAAGGCGCCGTTGAGGTCCACCAGGTGCAGGCGGCGACAACCGGCCTCCACCCAGCGCCGGGCCATCGCCACGGGCTCGTCTGAAAACACGGTACTGTCTTCCATCAGGCCCTGGCGCAAACGCACGCACTGGCCATCCTTGAGGTCGATCGCGGGAATTATCAGCATCGGCCGTTCCACTCCAGAAAGTTACGTAACAGCCGCAGCCCCGCGGTATGGCTTTTCTCCGGGTGAAACTGCACGGCAAAAAGATTGTCCCTGGCCAGGGCGGCATCGGCATTCACACCGTACTGCACACTGCCGGCCACCAGCTCGCGATCGACGGCGTGTACGTAGTAGCTGTGCACGAAATAAAAACGCGTCATGTCGGGAATACCCTGCCACAGGGGGTGCGCGCGCACCTGGCGCACCTCGTTCCAGCCCATATGCGGCACTTTCAGGCGCGCGCCGTCACTGTCCACCAGCGGGTTGCCGAAATAACGCACCTCTCCGGGGATGATATCCAGGCAGGGCACTCCCCCGTTTTCCTGGGAATGGCTCATCAGCGCCTGCATGCCGACACAGATGGCAAGCACCGGTTTGTGCCGGTCCGCCAGGGCGTCCGCCAGCAGCTGGTCACACTTTAGGCGGCGAATTTCCGCCATACAATCGCGAATGGCGCCCACACCCGGGAACACCACCCGGTCAGCCTTGTGAATCAACCCGGCGTCGTGGGTGACAAGCACCTCGTCGGCCCCGGCGTGGGCCAGGGCGCTGGCCACCGAGTGCAGATTACCCATGCCGTAGTCGATGACGGCAACCACACCGCTCATGGGAGCTACAGAACGCCTTTGGTGGAAGGGGTTTGCCCCGCCATCCGCGGGTCTTCTGTCAGCGCCATGCGCAGGGCGCGGCCGAAGGCCTTGAACACGGTCTCCGCCTGGTGGTGGCTGTTGTCGCCGCGCAGGTTATCGATGTGCAGGGTGACCAGGGCGTGATTGACGAAGCCCTGGAAGAACTCCAGGAACAGGTCCACGTCGAAGCCGCCCACGGCGGCGCGGGTGAACGGAATGTGATATTCGAGCCCGGGGCGACCGGAGAAGTCGATCACCACCCGCGACAGGGCCTCGTCCAGCGGCACGTAGGCATGGCCGTAACGCACTATGCCTTTCTTGTCACCCGCGGCTTTGGCGACGGCCTGCCCCAGGGTGATGCCGATGTCCTCCACCGTGTGGTGATCGTCGATGTGCAGGTCGCCCACGGCTTTTACCGCCAGGTCCACCATGCCGTGGCGCGCGATCTGGTCGAGCATATGCTCGAGAAACGGCACACCGGTATCAAACCGGGTCTGGCCGGAACCGTCCAGGTTCACCGTGACAGTGATCTGGGTCTCCAGCGTATTTCTTTCTACTGTGGCCTTGCGCTGCGCCATCGGTTTCTCCACGAGTGGGGCTGATCCCCCGAAAAAGCGGGCCATTATAGAAGAATGCGGGGCTTAATTCACTGGCGGTTTTGCCCTTCCGACATTACCCTGTCGGCCTGATTGCCAAACCCGATCGACCTGCCATGCCCGCCAGACCAACAGCCCCCCACCCGTTTGCGACCCGCGTCCTCGCATGGTTCGACCGGCACGGGCGCAAGGACCTGCCCTGGCAGCGCGACACCAGCCCCTACCGGGTCTGGGTGTCGGAAATCATGCTCCAGCAGACCCAGGTCAAAACCGTCATCCCCTATTTTGAGCGCTTCATGCAGGCACTGCCGAGCGTGCAGGCCCTGGCTGCGGCCGGCGAGGACGATGTGCTGCACCTGTGGACCGGGCTGGGCTACTACGCCCGCGGCCGCAACCTGCACCGTGCGGCAAAATACATCTGCAGTGAACTGGGCGGCGAGTTCCCGCGCACGGTGGAGGGCTTGTGCGAACTGCCGGGTATCGGCCGCTCCACCGCCGGCGCGATCGTAAGCATCGCCTACGGCCAGCGGGCGGTCATTCTGGACGGCAACGTCAAACGGGTGCTGGCCCGCTACCGGGCGATAGGCGGCTGGCCGGGACAGGGTGCGGTACACGAGCAGCTGTGGCAGCTTGCCGGGCAGTACACACCCGCCGGGCGCAGCGCCGATTACTCCCAGGCCGTGATGGACCTGGGCGCAACCCTGTGCACCCGCTCGACTCCCGACTGTGAGCGCTGCCCCCTGGCGGACGACTGTGAAGCCCTGGCGCTGGGGCAGCAGCTGTCCTTCCCCGGCAAAAAGCCACGCAGGACACTGCCGGTAAAATCCACGGCGTTTATCATGGCCAGCGCCAGCAATGGCGACATCTGGCTGGAGCGACGCCCGGGTTCGGGTATCTGGGGCGGGCTGTGGTGCTTTCCCGAACTGGCGCACCCAGGCCTGGCCGCCGACTGGTGCCGCGATCGCCTGGGGGTGGCCCCGGCTTCGATCGAGCTGTGGCCCGGCTTCCGCCACACCTTCAGCCACTACCACCTCGACATCCAGCCGGTGCGGGTCACCCTGCCCTCCGATCCGACAGCCGTCATGGAAGCCCCGGACCAGCTCTGGTATAACAGGCGGCGACCCGCCGCCGTGGGCCTCGCGGCCCCGGTAGCCAGCCTGTTGGCCCAACTGGCCTGAGCAACACCTGATGGAGCAAAGCCATGACCCGCACCGTATTCTGCAGGAAGTACCAGAAAGAACTGGAAGGCCTGGCCGCCCCGCCCTACCCCGGCCCCAAGGGGCAGGAAATCTTCGAGACCGTGTCCAGGCAAGCCTGGCAGGACTGGCAGGCACACCAGACCATGCTGATCAACGAGAAGCACCTGAGCCTGGTCGACCCCGAGGCGCGCAAATACCTGCAACAGGAAATGGACAAGTTCCTGGCGGGCGAGGAGTACGACAGGGCGGAGGGCTATGTCCCGCCAGCCGGGTAACCGGCAACGACTCTGACGCCGGGTCTTACCGGTCCTGGATATCCGTCCCGGAAATACGCTTGCCGGGGCGCGGGAACAGGCGCGGCACCTGCTGCATGTAGCTGCGGTACCGGTTGCCAAAGTGGGTCACCAGATCGCGCTCCTCGTAGTACAGCCCGATAAACACATACACAGTCATGGCGACAGTGAGCAGCAGTTGGCCCGCAGTCATCAGGGCCTGGCACCAGATGCCGATCATTATCCCAGTCTGGATCGGGTGGCGCACATGGCGGTACAGGAAGGGCGTTACAAAGCTGCGCTGGGTGTAATTGCGCCCGACCAGTTCGCAGTACGGTTGCTTGAGCCCGAACAGGTCGAAGTGGTCGATCTGGAAAGTAGCCCATACTGCAATACCCCAGCCCAGTAACGACAGGACGCGCAGGGGCAGCTGCCAGTCCGGCAGGTGCCACGCGATCGCGGAATTACCCTGCCACCACGCCGCGATTGCCAGCAGGCAGAGGCCGGAGGCCAGCACGTAGGTGGCGCGCTCGGCAGCCTCCGGGACGAACCGGGTAAACCACTGCTTGAAGCGGGGACGGGCCATCAGCGAGTGCTGCACACCCCACAGCAGGATCAGCAGGCAGTTCAGCGCCAGGCCGGCTGCCAGTGCAAGCGTCGGGGCGGTATTGACCGTCCGGGGCAGCAGCAGGTCGCCCTGGTAAAGCATGAATACCACGAGGCCCCCCATGCCGATGGCGTAGGACAGCAGTGCGTAGGTGAATACCGCGAACCTCTTCATATGGATACCCCTGGTTTGCATCGCGCCGACTGGAGCAATCGCAAAGTGCGCTGCCAGCCTAGCCCGAAAGTGGCCATACCGCCAGTCGGCTCCCGCCGGACTTGACTCCCATGGGCCACTGCGGGTTTAATACGCGCCTCTCGCAAACCGCGATTCCGCCCGGATAGCTCAGTCGGTAGAGCAGGGGATTGAAAATCCCCGTGTCGGCAGTTCGATTCTGTCTCCGGGCACCACTTCAAACTAGCTCTAACCCATCAAACCATGCCGCCAAAGTGTGTCGACCCAGCGCGGCTGCCGGTTCATTTTGTCTGCGGAAAAATGGGGTCTGTCCCCCTTTTTTCGACAATGCGCCAGCCGCTGTAAAGCGGTAAAGTACCCGCAGTAAGCAGAGGCAGGAGCCCGCCCCACGTGCTGACCGTATTCGCTGTGAACATCATGGTTATTGCCACGGTGGTTATGATTCACTACGAATTCATGTATCGCTTCACGCTGTTGATGCCGCGAATGAAGGTCCGGCACCGCTTTCGCATTG
>JAZBNW010000302.1:0-2551 GCA_036350855.1 Halieaceae bacterium | reverse complement strand
GATAACCTGGCCTTACCTCTCATTGCCTCGAATATCTGCTCCACCCCGTTGCCGCGGCTGCTGAACAGGACAGTGCCGGATGTACGGGTATCCGGTAGAGGCGCTGCCTGCCGGAACAGTTCGGCAAACGAGAACTGCGAAAGCTCGGTCCTCAGGGTCACCTCCGACGGCTCGTTGGGTAACGTGGTGGCGTCGAGCTCCAGCTTAAGCACCTGTTTTTCGGTGCCGCCGATGAGGGCAGTGAGTTTTGCCGTCTGCGGCCCGCGAGTGAAACTCAGTTTGCCGCTGGCTATAGTGGCCGTGCCGACACTGAGATCGTTGACATCCAGTTGCAAGTCGAGATCAATGCCGGGCAGGACCGCAAGGTAAGTGGGTACCGCTATGCCCGGCGCTGTTTCGGGGCGGGCTTCGGGCAGCAGGAAATCGAGGTTGACCTGCCCCGCGCTGACCGTGGCGGAAAGCTGCCTGTGTTGTTCGCCGCTCAGGCTCGCCGATCCGGTGATTTTCCCCCTGCCCAGGGCTACCTCAATCTTGTCCAGGGTGAATTGTCCCGGTCGATGGTCCAGTATCGCGCTGATTGCCACGGGTGTCTCAGTCGCGCCTTGGTGGGAACCGTTCAGGTCGATATCGCCCTGCAGTGAATTCAGCAGGGTGCCCCAGGTTGCTCCCTGCCCGGTAATAACGGCGCTGCCCTCGCGCCAGAACCAGTCAGCATCCAGGTAGGGCGCGGCCAGGCTCTGGCCGGTCCCGGGTGTCTCCAGTTTTGCATTGATATCGAGTTGCCAGCCGCTGTCAGAACTGGCGATGCCCAGGTTGCCGTGCAGAATCCCCTCCGGGCCCTTGCTGGTCAGGGTTGGGATGGTCACGCCCTCGGGCCCGGTAGTGAAGTCAACCACGCTGTCGGTGCCGACCTCGTCCCGCCAACGTATTTCGGCGATCGTCACCGTGCCCTTGTGGACCGGCAGTGACAATCGCGGCAGGGGCGAGTCCAGTATTCCGGTCGCATCCTTGTCGGCCTTATCTGTGGCGTAGTCCGCAACCAGCCCGCGCAGTTTCTGGATATCGAGCTGCCCGATGCTGGTGGTGGATTGCTCTGGCAATTGCCAGGCGGTGGCGTTGCCCGCACCTACTCGCCCGGTCATTCCCGCCGCGCTGATATCCGCGCTGATGTCATAGCCACCGTTCTCCCCGGGCTGCAGAGCCAGGGAGGTCTCTACGGCGGACTCCGGTTTGCCAACTGCGGCCGCGGTGATCTGTAACTTCATTTGGGCCAGCCGCAGGAGCTCGTCCAGTGAGCTTAGCTCGACACTGATCGCCACCGCCTGGCCACGCAGGTCGCCCTGCCAGCCAAGCGTTGCGCCGGGGGGCTTGCGGCGCCACAGCGGATTGCCAAATTCATAGCTGGCGCCATCTTTAGTGACATAGCTGGCGTTTCCGAGTTCCAGGTAGTCCGGCAGGTAGGGATCGAGAAAGCGGTAGTCAGTGGGCCAGGGACTATCGTTGCCCGGCCACAGGGAGGTGTTCACCATCAGCTGCTCCGCGCTGGCGCGGCGCAGGCGAATCTCGCCGTGGAGCAGGTCTGACCAGTCCAGGGAAACGGAGACCCCTGTCGCCACCAGGGCCGGGCGGGCGGGGTCGCCCATCACCAGTTTCGGGCTGTGCACCCTCAGGGAGGGTATCCGTGCCCGGGTGGGAGCGAGCGTAACCGCGATACCAAGTTCGCGGCTCAGCAGTTTCGGCAGTTGCGCATCCAGCGTCAGCGCCACGAGGTAATTGCTCGAAATGACGAGCGCTGCCAGCACACACAGGGCAATGCCGTAAAAGGTCAGTCGCTTCAAGGGGCTCAGTCTGCGTGCAAATCAGGTTTTCATGGTAACAGCAGCGCAAACCGGTTGCCACGGTGGCGGCGATTCCTGTTTCCTGTGGGCCCCCGGACGCCAGGGGGCAGGTTCAGTCGCGCACGCCAAAATGCTCTTTTGCCAGGGCGATTTTGGTGGCGAGGTCCGTGGTTTGCGCCGCGATTTTCTCCGCGATGGCCAGGCGATGACGCAGGCCCGCCATATTGGCCACCTGAATGGCGAGCCCGGGTCGGGCATTGAGTTCCAGCAGCACCGGGCCACGGGTTTTGTCCAGCACGATATCAACACCCAGGTAGCCAAGCCCGGTCATTTCCACGCAACTTGCGCCCAGGTCGAGAATGCGGTCCCAGTAGGGGATCTGCAGTTCGCTGAAGATGGTGCCGGTATCGGGATGCTCGGTGACAAGGTGGCCGTACTGGACCGCCCGCACACTTTTGCCGCTGGCGATATCCAGACCCACACCTACAGCCCCCTGGTGCAGATTGGCCTTGCCATCTGAGGCGTGAGTGGCGCAGCGCACCATGGCCATGACGGGAATGCCCTTGAAAGCGATCACGCGCACATCCGGTACGCCTTCGTAACTGTACTTTTCCAGGTAGGGGTCGAACTGGATCATCGCCTCGACCATGGCCTTGTCATTCCTGCCGCCGAGGCTGTAGAGCCCGGCCAGGATATTGGACAGGTGGCGCCTG
>JAZBNW010000301.1:0-5698 GCA_036350855.1 Halieaceae bacterium | reverse complement strand
CGGAGAAATCCCCCGGGTACTCGGCTGAATAGGTTTTTTGGACCAGCAGGCTCTTGACGATATTGTTCGGCACGAGATCCAGCGGTACCGTTTTCTGAAACGGTACGGGGCTGGAGATGCGGGCCCTGTTCAGGAGCGTGGAGGAATAGCGCTCGCCGAGGCCGCGCACATACACATATTTTCCACCCACCAGGCTGAGTCCCGCAACCCTGGACAGGGCAGCGCCGACGTTGGTCTCAGGCACGAAGTTGAGATCTTCCGTACTCAGCACATTGGAAATCTCCGAGGTGTCGCGCTTTTCCTCTGGCACAAATTCACCGAGTACAAACACCTCCTCCATGTCGACTGACGGCGCGGCATTCTCGATCTCGGGTTCCTGTGCCAGGGCCAGGGGTACGTGCATCCCCAGGGCAGATAACACGGCCACTGATAAAATATTTCGCTTCATTTTCCTTTCTCTCTCCACCTGTAAGAAACCCGCTCTTTAACAGGTAAATGACTCACGGCCTGTCGCCAAAAGCGGGCCGCCAGCCATTCAAATCCTGTATCGAAGGGGGCGGCATCGCTGCCAGCCCCTGTCTTGCTTGCTTACTTGCCAGTCTCGTTTACAGGCCAAACACCCAGGCGCCCTTCCAGCTTGCGAAATCGGAGCCGATCGCGCTGTTCTGCTCGAAGAAGCCGTTGTTCGGCAGCGACGTCGCAGACGGTACGGAGCCGTCCTGGGTAACACCGGGCGCCCCGTCCAGGTAATTCTGGAGCTCGGGATCGACACCGCCCGACACTGTTTCGCAGCCGAAGGATACGCTGGCCAGGTTGATGTCCGTTCCCAACAGGGCCACTGACTCGCCGGCCACCTCGAAACAGGTCGCCGAACCGCTCACCAGCGAGTTGTAGATGTCAGCCCCGGTACCCCGGCGCAGCAGGATGCCGCGTTCGCCCGAATTGCCCAGGATCGACATGTTGGCGATGGTGGGGTTTGAGCGCGGTTGCGCGTTTTCGTCGCCCTCGCGGTTATCCGCCTCGATGCCGTTGTCGCCGGCGTCAGCCGCCTGCACGATGTGCACGTACTGGGCGTTGCCGTTCCAGCCGTCGGTCCAGTCCATGGAGTCGTCCCCGTTGCCGCTGAGGACCACATGCTTGAGGTTGACCGCGCCACCGAACATCTCGATGCCGTCGTCCAGGTTGTTGTGCACCTGGATGTAGTCCACCGTGGTGCCCGAACCCACGCCCTGGAAGGCGATACCGTTGAGCTGGTTTTCCGGGTCGACGTTGGAGCCGGCATACTTGACTACCACGTACCGCAGTACACCGCTGTTATCAGCGGCGTCTGCGCCGCCGAACAGTCCGGAGTTCGCCTCGCCTTCCTTGGTACAGGCTGCGGTGCCGCCCTGGGCGCCTTCCGGACAATCGTTGATCGGCGCGTTGCCGTTGATCACCAGGCCGCCCCAGAGCCCGCGGGCGTTGGCCAGGTTGGGATCGCCCTGGACGTCCTCGATAGCCGTCAGGGTCACCGGCGCCATATTGGTACCCAGGGCGCGGATTCTCGAACCCCGTGAGATCACCAGGAAGTCGGCGTCGTCATCACCGATGATGGTGGTACCGGATTCAACGGTCAGCACTGCGGAGTCGGTGTTGTCACCACCCACCACGACCTTGCCATCGAGCACATAGTAGTTACCGCGGGTCAGCGTCACATCGGACACTATGGTCCCGGACAGGCTGCAGCTGGGGGTACCCGCGATGCTGGGACCTTCAACGGTGCCTGCGGGACACCCTGCTACCGGCGGGGTGGTATCGGGCATGCCGACTGTCCAGCCCGCCACCCAGTCATTGGCCGCGTCCTGCACGGCGCCGACGTAGTCGGTGTCGTCGAAGAAGCTGTCAGCTGACAGGTCGGCCGGCGCCACCGCACCACCGTTCTGGTTGACGTTGCTGGCATCCAGCCAGGCCTGTGTTGCAGCGCTGCCATCGCTGACGATGACATCACAATCCAGGGAGACACCGTCGAACACGAGTTCGGTGCCCTCCAGCGCAACCGACTCTCCGGCTACCTCGAGGCAGCTCGCACTGCCGCTGACCCGCGAGTTATAGATAAACGCGCCGGTGCCGCGACGCAGCAGTATGCCGCGCTCGCCGCTGTTGCCGTTGATCGTCATGTTGGCGATGCCCGGCATGGAACGCGGCTGGGCATTCTCGTCGCCTTCGCGATTATCCGCCTCGATACCGTTGTCGCCCGCATTGTCGGCCTGGTCGATCTGCAGGTACTGGATATTGCCCTGCCAGCCATCCGTCCAATCCAGGGAGTCATCGCCATTGCCAGTCAATACCACATACTTCGCGCTGACGGTGCCGCCGAAGAACTCGATACCATCATCCAGGTTGTTGTAAACCTGCACGAACTCGACCGAGGTGCCGGAACCCACGCCCTGGAAGGCAATGCCGTTGAGCTGGTTCTCGGGGTCCACGTTGGAGCCCGCGTACTTGACCACCATATATTTCAGGCTGCCGCTGGAATCGGTGGGATCATCGCCGCCGAACAGGCCGGAGTTGGCTTCACCTTCCTTGGTACACTCGGCGGTGCCGCCCTGGGCGCCCTCGGGGCAGTCGTTGATGGGTGCGTTGCCGTTGATTACCACACCGCCCCACAGGCCGCGGGTATCTTCATCGGCGTTGCCCAGCAGGTCGTCGATACCGGTAAAGGTGACCGGCGCGCTGCGGGTGCCGTTCACGACCAGTTCAGAGCCGCGGGAGATCACCAGGAAGTCGCTGCTGGTGCCACCGTAGACGGTGACCCCGGCCTGCACGGTCAGGGTAGCGGAATTCTCGTTGTCGCCGCCGATCACTACCTTGCCGACCAGTTCATAGAGATTGCCGGGCGTCAGTGTGACGTTCGAGGTGACCTGGCCGGTCAGTTCACATACCCGGGAACCGGCGAGCTGCCGCGACGCGTCTTCAGTGCCTGCCGGGCAGCCCAGGGAGGGCGTGCCAGGGTTGCTGACAGAACCGGCTACCGTCCACCCGGCCGTCCAGTCGGCACCCCCGAAGGCACCCACATAGTCGACCGCTTCAAAAAAGGCGTTGCTGGTGGACACCGCGCTGACCTGACCACCGTCCGTGGAAACCTCGTCCGCGCTGTCCAGGTAGGCATCGACCGTCGCACTGCTGTCGCCGGTCGCCGTCTCGGTACAGCCGAAACTGGTGCCGCCAATCGTCAGGTCGGAGCCCAGCAGATCAACGGACACGCCCTCGATCTGCAGGCAGCTGGTCGAACCCGTCACGATCGAATTGGTCAGGAACAGGCCGGTGCCGCGACGCAGGCGCAAGCCGTTCTCACCGGCAACGCCATAACCCGACATATTACTGATGTAGGGGATGGAGCGGGGCTGGGCGTTCTCGTCACCCTCGCGGTTGTCCGCCTCGATCAGGTTGTCGCCGCCGTTCTGTTGCTCCACATAAACGAACTGCACCGCGCCCTGCCAGCCATCGGTCCAGTCCAGGGAGTCGTCGGCGTTGCCGGTAAGCACCACATGGCTGGCATTGACCGTACCGCCAAAAAACTCGATACCGTCGTCGAGGTTGTTGTGTACCTGAACATAGTCCACCGTTGTGCCGGCACCGACGCCCTGGAAGGCGATACCGTTGAGCTGGTTTTCCGGGTCAACGTTGGAACCCGCATAACTCACCACGACGTAGGTCAGTACGCCGGAATTATCGTTGGGATCATTACCACCGAACAGGCCTGAATTTGCCTCGCCCTCCTTCGTGCACTGGACGGTGCCGCCCTCGGCGCCCTCGGGACAGTCGTTGATGGGAGCGAAGCCATTGATGACGACGCCACCCCAGAGGCCGCGAGCGCCGGAGTCGACATTGCCGGTTACCGCCTCAAAGGCGGTGAAATTGATCGGCTGCTCCCTGGTCCCGGCTGCATTGATCTGGCAACCCTGCTCGATGACGAGAAAATCGGAAGAACTGCTGCCGGCGATAACGGCCCCCGGGGCGATATCCAGAACACAATCCTGGGCCTGTGCGCCCTGCCAACCGACCAATGCCAATCCCGCAGTGACGGCTGTATAAATACTCCGTTTTTTCATGTTCCAAACTCCCTAGTTCTGGGCGATGCGCAGGGCACCGCCTTCAATGCGGAATATAAAGTCGTTGCCCAGCAACAGGCCGCTGGGGTCAAGCTTGCCCCCCGGCAGTGCGGTAACATCGATGATGTAAATCGGCTTGCCATTTGGCGCCGTATCGCCAGAGTCGTAGATGACATCACCCAGCGAGGATGGGATCACCGACTCAACGGTATCGCCATCGACAGGTGGCTGGGGGGGCTCGACGGGGTCATTGGGATCGGTCGGGCCGCCGCCGTCTGGGGGGATAACGATGTTCCCGGGTGATACATTGCTGGAAGATCCGCCACACGCGGTGAGCGTAGACACAACTCCCACTGCTGCAAGTGCCAGCAAGAATTGCTTCATTCTTGGTTGAGACGACATGTTTAACCCCTATGGTTCATGAAATAGTGGACAAGGCTACAAGGTGCCCGGCCGAGAAACCGACCCGCGCTATCCTAGGCGGGCTGTATGACAGTGGCGTGACAGGCGGATTGCGAAACTGTGACATTTGAAGGCCGAAGGCCATGGGAGGATCGAATGGTCCTTGCCCGGCGGTCAGACAGGCCGCTCAAAATCCGGAGGGAACGCGTAACCGTTAAAAGCCGCGCCTGGGGAAGACGCGGCAACGCGAAAGGGTGCGGGTTTACAGGGAGAGCGTTGCTTTTACGTTAACGAAGCCATCGTCCTGACGGCAGGATGCGCTTGCCACAAATGTTTCAAGCCGTTCCGAAACCTGCTCGGCGTCATCCGGTTCAATGGAAAACATCAGGCCATCATGGTAGCCGAGCGCCTTGGCGAGAATATTATCGCGTTCCGCTTCGTCGAAGCCGTCGAGAACGGTGTGGGCTTTTTCGCCATACTGCCTCTCGTCGAGATATCCCAGGGATTGCTCGGCAAGCACGCAGGCGAGTTGCCGGGAGGCCTGGAACTCCTCGGGCGCGAGTGAGAGCGCAGCAGCCTGCTGGCAGAACACGCCCAGGAGAAGGGCCGTGAAAATACGGGTGGCAACCATAATCAGCTCGCTTGAACATGCCTGTGATCGACGAATGGGCAGGATGATAACGGGCTTTCATGACAACGATATGACACATTAATGACTCGTGAGCGGGAGCCCTACACCATAAATATGACAGTATTATGAAGATTGCGTGAACTCACTGTATTTTGTATATACAACAGGAGTACACTTGTTTCGTCCAACAGGTTTTTGCCCGGTCAACAGCACTGGATGATGCATTACCGACTGACAACAAGCCGCTACAGACGGCTTGATACATAAAAGGAGGCAACACAATGAAAGCGCTAGTCAGGATCGCCGCAGTAAGCTCACTCGCCCTGTTTGCGACTGCCAGCATTGCCGACAACACCCGTGACTGCATGCTCGAGGGCACTGTACAGAAAGGGCAGCAGGACCAGGAGCAGGGTGTCAACGTGAAGTTTCACTCGGTCAGTAAATATGACCAGGACTCGCCCTGCAGGGTGCGGCGCGGTGAGAAAATGGAGTTCAAGCTGCCGCCCGACCCGAGAGTGCAGGAGGCGGAGGATGGCAGTCCGGTAAAGTACCGTTATCGCAAGGAGAGCGACGG
>JAZBNW010000300.1:0-7991 GCA_036350855.1 Halieaceae bacterium | reverse complement strand
TCTTATATCCCTGCGGAAGCTCCCGCCTCCATGTTCCTGATTCCCATCACCGCCACAAGATAAATAGCATTGGGGTATTTAGCCATGGAATTTAAAAATTTAGCCAACTCTTACCAAAGTTTCCGGGGAACCGGAGGCTTCGGGGCTACTACATGACTGCCACGATTCGGCTGCCCGCACACAATCCCCGTGTGCACACCACGAAGCGATCGCAAACGGGTTGGTTATCTGGCTGTGTTGCAGCGGGTCAGGTACCACTGGGCTTCCTTATGATTTATAGCGCCATAATACCATTTAAATTTACGGGAACAATAAGCCGGTGAGATTGATTTCAAACAATTTTTTGTCCGATTCCCCGGGTTCCGGCCCGGGTCGGGAGCGAATTTGGCGGGGCGGGGCAGCACCGCCATCATCCCCGCGCGCCCCGCGTGTCTCTTATGGCAGGTTACAGCGGGCGGCGTCGCCGGCCTGGCTGCGGCTGATATAGCCCGCGGCGCAGAGCCAGGCGATGGCGTCGCGAAACGAATCCTCCACCGGGCGAAACCCTATGCCCAGCCCCTGCTCCACGCTGCGGCTGTCCATTGGCACCCAGTGGGTCGCGTAGCTCATGCCCTCCGACGTCAGGGGCAGGTCGACCTTTATATAGTTACCTATACGGTCGAACAGGCGGCCGGCAAGGCGCATCATCCCGGCATTCAGGGGGAGCTCCAGCGGCTTCCTGCCGGTGACCCGCCGCAGCACACCGCCCAGCTCGCGCCAGGGAACGTAGTGCCCGCCGAGGATATACCTGCCGCCTGAATCGGGCTGATCCAGCAGGCGCAGGTGCACCCGGGCGATATCCCTCACGTCGATATACTGGGTCCCCGATGGCATCAGGGGCACGAACTGCTGCAGGTAGGTCCGCAGGCCCACATGGGCTTCGGTCAGCCCCGGGTCATCGGGCCCGATCACGGTCGCCGGGTAGGTGATACTGATCGGCGCCCCCGCCTCCTGCAGGCCCCTCACGTAACGCTCACAGGCGACCTTGGAGCGCCCGTAACCGGTCGCCCCCGCGCCGGGCGGGGAATGTTCGTCCAGCACGGTCGCCGCCGGGTCATACAGTGCGGTGACGCTGGAGACATGAATGACCGACGCCAGCCCCGCGTCCAGCGCAGCCCCGATCACATTGGCGGTGCCCTCCACATTGGTGCGGTAGACCGCCTCCGCGTCCGCTGCGTGGGTCGATACCATGGCGGCGGAATGAACCGCCGCATCGCAGCCGGCCAGGGCCTTGCGCACCTGCCCCGCATCGGTGATATCGCCGACGGTGACGTGCCCGACCCGGCCCTTGCCGAACAGCTGTTCCATCTTGTCCCGGCTGCGCACCAGCAGGCTGACCTCATGGCCCTCATTCAGCAGGGCCAGGGCCGTATGGAAGCCGACAAAGCCGGTGGCGCCGGTGATCATTACCCTCATGACATTACCTCCAGTCTCAACTCACCTACCCCATTGCCAGGGGGTTCAGCCCACCAGGGCCTGACCCCCGTCCACCGCGATACTCTGCCCGTTGATATAGGCGCAGGCGTCACTGCACAGGGTGACGACAAAGCGCCCGATGTCGCTCTCGCAATCTCCCACACGTCCCAGCGGGATACTCGCCAGGAACGCCCGGGCCTCCTCCGCCTGGTTTTCCATCCACCAGGCCATCCCGGGGGAACTCGCCAGGGGCAGTATGGCATTGGTGCGGATTCCGTCGATGCCCCATTCGCAGGCCGCGGCCCGGGTGAGCGAACGGATCGCCTCCTTGGTCGCCGCGTAGGCGCCGTAACCGGTCATATCCCAGCGCTTCGCGGATGAACTGGCCAGGTTGACGATGCTGCCGCCACCCTTCAGGTGGGGGTAGCAGAGCTTCATTGCACGAAACACTGCCATCGGGCCCGACTCCCAGCCGGCGTTGAAACTTTTTTCACTCACCTGGTGCAGGGTCCCCAGCGGTACTTCCTGGGCATTGTTGACAAGGATATTGAGCCCGCCGAAATGCGCTGCCACGGTGTCAACGCACTGCTCCAGGGAATCAGCACTCTTCACGTCGCAGACCACGGGCAGGGCAATACCGCCGCGCTGTTCGATGAGCCCGCAGGTGTCCGTCAACTTGGCCCCGGTGCGCCCGGTCACCGCCCCCTTCGCCCCGGCCGCCGCCAGCGCCATGGCGATACCCTGCCCCACTCCCTGCCCTGCGCCCGTTACCAGGGCGACCTTGCCAGCCAGTTCCATCCAATCCTCCCGCAAACCCGTTGCCGTTAAATTCAAGCGGCAAGTATGCCGGAAAAAAACAGCCTGTCCCCGCCCCGGAGCACAAATAATCATGCCACCAGCAGGCGGACAGTAAGTATTTCAATCACAGGGGCGAATGGTCTATTCTAGCGCTGCGACAAGCGCCACTATTTTTATAATTACAGGATCTGATGCCCATGCGCAGAATGCCACTCACCGATGCCTTTTTCCTGCTCGCCGAATCGCGCCGCACCCCGATGCACGTGGGTGGACTGACCCTGTTCACCCTCCCCAAAGATGTCGACGACACGACGTTTCTGGCCAACCTGGGCACTATCCTGCGCTACGACGGGGAGCTGCGACGTCCCTTCGGTGAAAAACTCAAGACCGGGCCCCTGGGCCTGGCCGGGAATATTTTCTGGGAAGAGGACGAGGAGATGGACATGGAATACCATGTCCGCCACTCCGCCCTGCCCAAGCCGGGCCGTTACCGCGAACTGTTCGCCCTGGTCTCACGTCTGCACAGCACCCTGCTGGACCGGTCCCGGCCGCTGTGGGAAATGAACCTCATAGAAGGGCTGCCCAATCGCCAGTTCGCCACCTATTTCAAGGCCCATCACTGCGCCATCGACGGCGTCGGCGCCATGCACATGATGAGCAGCATGTACTCGACCAACGCCCGCACCAAAGTGAAGATTTCCCCCTTTTCCCGCGAGGCCTATGAGATCTACAAGCAGCAGCTGGCGGCCAACACCGCCCCGCCGGGAAAGCCCAGGGAAGATGAGGTCAAGGCGGTTGTCGAGATATTGAAGAACCAGCTGGGTGGCACCGTGAATGTCGCCAGGGCGATCCGCGAATCAGCCAATGTCTGGCTCGGTCGCAACACCAGTATGGCCGTGCCCTTCCACAAGGTCCCGAAGTCCGCCGTGAGCACCCAGATCACCGGGGCGCGCCGGTTTGTCGCCCAATCCTGGCCCTTTGAACGGGTGCGCGCCATGGGCCGCGCCTACGATGGCACCCTCAACGACGCGGTGATGGCCATGTGCGCCGGCGCCCTGCGCAAGCACCTGCAGGAGCAGCGCGACCTGCCCAAGATATCCCTGAAGGCCATGGCCCCGGTATCGCTGCGGGCGGCTGGCGACGTGGATTCCGCCAACGCGATCGGCATGGTCATTGCCGACCTCGCCACCAACGTGCGGGACCCCGCCAAGCGCTTTCGCAAGATCAAGGAGTCGATGGATGCGTCCAAGGCGCAGTTGCAACAGCTGTCCGCCGGTGAGATCCAGGCCTATACGGCAATCAGCCAGGCGCCGCTGTTACTGACACAACTCACCGGGCTGGCCGGCCGCTTCCCGGCATTCAGCACAGTGATCTCCAATGTTCCCGGCCCGCGCGAGAAGCGTTACTGGAATGGCGCCAGAGTGGACGGCATGTACCCGGTCTCGATCCCCATGGATGGCAGCGCCATCAACTTTACCCTGGTGAGCAACAACGAGAACCTGGACTTCGGCATCGTGGCCTGCCGCAAATCCGTGCCCCAGGTGCAGCGCCTGATCGACTATATGGAAGAATCGCTGGTGGAACTGGAAGACGCGGCGGGTCTGCGCAGACGCAAGGCCACGGTCAAAAGCGGCTCCACCCGCAGTGCGGGCACGAAATCATCGAAACCCGCCAAAAGCAAAACTGCGGCGAAGGCCGGCGCGCGGGCTGTGCCAAGATTGAAAGCCAAGACCCCGGGCAAGACCAGGGCCAGGCCCAAGCGACCCGCCTCCGGGAAGTAGCTCGCCCCCGCTAAAGCGCGTGCCCGGACATCACTTCATGAGGATATGACATTGCTGAAAAAGGCCCTGATCGCGGCCGGCGCCATACTGCTGTGCGCCTGCTCCGACCATATGGAGCAGGCGCAGGAGCGCCTTATCTCGCAACTTCCGGACAGGAAAGAGGTGGAGTTCCAGAACCTCGAACGCTTCAGCGGCGATGTGGTCTGCGGCGAATATCGCAATTTCGACCCGATGCGTGGCGGCAGCGGCTTTCACCGGTTCATCGTGTGGGGGGAGCGAGTGGAGACCAGGCCCTCCGACGACGACTGGAATATCCTGTGCAGCGAGGACCCCTCCGCCGCGCTCACTGCCATTGCAGGCATCGGACCTGTCGACGACCCGGCCAACCAGCTGGCGCAGATACGTTCCGACCTCGCACTGATAGAGGCGGCCCTCGCCGCCTACCTGGCTGACAATTTCTTCCTGCCTTCCACCGCACAGGGGCTGGACGCGCTGGTGGCGCCCACCACCACAGCTCCGCTGCCGCGCAAATTCAAGCCGGGCGGGTACCTTGCCGCCCCGGTTATGGACCCCTGGGATCGCCCCTACCTGTACGAACGCAGTGGCCTGGGGGGGGTCGCCCAGGAGTTCCGGCTGTACACCCTGGGTGCCGACGGCGCTCCCGGGGGTACCGGCAAGGACGCGGATGTCGGCCTGGAGCACATGAAATATATCGATCATATCGCGCCCTGAAACAGCATCGCGTTCGGACCCGGTGCCACCGCGGCGGGACTATTTTCCCGCCGGGGTTTAGCTATTTGCTCGGGTAACGAGCCTGGCGGATTTTACAAGTCATTACATTCCGCGCCGGCCTGCCCCACAATGGTCGACTGTTATTTTCCACTGCAAGCGAGAGACTCCGATGAGCGAACGTATTCCCATGTCCATACCCTTCGGCTGGTTCCAGGTAGCTTATTCGCACGAGCTGCCAGTGGCGACCTCCATGCCGCTTCGGTATTTCGATACCGACCTGGTGCTGTTCAGGACCGAGAGCGGCGAGGCGAAGGTGCTGGACACCTACTGCCCCCATATGGGTGCCCACCTGGGTTACGGTATTCGCGACCAGGCCGGCGGAGGCGCCTCGGTGGTGGGCGACTCCATCGTCTGCCCGTTCCACGGCTGGGCCTATAACGGCGAGGGCCTGTGCACGGACATCCCCTATGCCAACCGAATGCCACCCAGGGTGGAGCGGGGCGAACAGGTGATCCGGCCCTGGCCGGTGAGGGAGATGAACCAGGTAATATTCGTGTGGTACCACCCACAGGGGATAGCGCCCTACTTCGAACCGGAAAACATCGCCGAAGCAGACGCGGACAATGATGAGTGGGGCGAACTGAAGCTGCACAGCTGGGATATCGACACCCACATGCAGGAAATTGGCGAGAACGCGGTGGACCCGGCTCACTTTCTCTATGTTCATGGCACCCAGAACATACCTACCCCCGAGGTGATGGAATTCGACGGTGTTTACCGGCGGGGCAAACTGGTCAGCAAGATGGCGACACCCAGGGGCGAGATCGTGGGCGTGATCGCAAACAACAGTACCGGCCCGGGCCAGGCCACGGTGCGCTTCAGCGGGATTTGTGAAACCGTCCTGATGGCGAACCTGACCCCGGTGGGCAAGGAACACTCCCGCGCCTTCTATGCGTTTATCCAGAAAAAAGTGGATGGCAAGGAGCCGGTCGGTGGCGTCGCGGATGCCATTGTAAAGGACATCTGCAAACAGATGTCCGAGGACCAGATCATCTGGGCTCACAAGAAATATTTTGACAAGCCCCTGTTGTGCGACAACGACGGTCCCTTTGCCAAGTTCCGCAAATGGTACGGCCAGTTTTACGCCTGACCCTGTAACGCTCTGCGGCGAAGGCCTAGTTCACCTGCCGGTCGCGGCCCTCCCAGTAGGGCTTGCGCAACTCCGTCTTGAGCACCTTGCCGGCACCTGACAGGGGCAGCGGCTCCTCCCGGAAGGTAATTCCCTTGGGCAGCTTGTAGCCGGCAATCAGCTCGCGACAGTGGGCGATGATCGCCTCCGCCGCAACAGACTCCCCGGGGTGGAGAATGACGATGGCGTGCACGGCCTCCCCCCACTCCTCGTGGGGAATGCCGATCACCGCGACGTCCTGCACCGCGGCGTGGCTGATCACAGCGTTTTCGACCTCCGTGGTGAAGACGTTCTCGCCGCCGGTCACTACCATGTCCTTGACCCGGTCGACGATATACAGATAGCCATCCGGGTCAAAATAGCCGGCGTCGCCGGTGAACACCCAGCCGTCACGCAGGGCCTTTGCAGTTTCCCCGGGCTTGTTCCAGTAGCCGAGCATGGTATGGGGCCCACGTACCACAATTTCCCCTGACACCCCTTGCGGGCAGTCCCTGCCCTGGTCATCGACGATACGGACTTCGCTGCTGGCCGTGGGCTGCCCCGCGGACCGCAGTTTCTCGCTGCCCGCCCGGTGGTCCTCCATGGACAGCGCCGTGACGATAGGTGCAAGCTCGGTCTGCCCATAGACCTGGACCAGGCCAACCGTGGGCCACTGGTGCATGAATTTTTCCAGGGTTGCCGTGGGCATCGGCGAGGCGCCGTAGATGACACAGCGGAGACTGGAGACATCCGCCTCCGTCACCGCGGGGTGGTTCAGCACCATCTTGATCATCGACGGCACCAGCAGGGCGTGGCTGATCTGTTCAGCGGCGATTGACTGCAGCACCTCCCCCGCATCGAAGGACTGCAGGATCACGTTGCTGCCGCAGCGCAGGATGGTGCCCATGGAACCGCAAAAATCCGCCATGTGGAACATCGGGGCGGCGTGGAGATAGACACTTGCGCGGTCCATCCTGAATTCCGGCAGCGCACCGATGGCACTGGCCCAGAGCGCGCGGTGGGACTGCATCACGCCCTTGGGAAAACCGGTCGTCCCACCGGTATAAAAGATGCCCGCCATGTCGTGCCAACCCCTGCCGGAAGCCGGCACGGGGGCGCTGTCGGCGATCAGTTGCTGCTGGGACAGCGCCCAGGGCGGAGTGTCGCCATCGCCCATATAGACCGCCAGCTCCAGGGAGGGGACGCTCGACAGCAGCTGTTGCGCCTGGGCAGTAAAGGCGTCGTCAAACAAGAGTACGCGAGCGCCGGAGTCGGTCAGGGCATAGTTGTTTTCGGCCAACGCCCATCGGGTATTCAGCGGGACGATACAGCACCCGGCCCAGGGGATGGCGAACACCGCCTCGTAGTAACGATCGCTGTTCAGGCTGAGAATTGCTACCCGGTCCGCTTCCAGCAGGCCCAGCTGCACCAGCGCCCCACCCAGCAGCGCAACCCTCTGCCGGGTTTCCACCCAGCGATACTCCCGACCGAGGTAGCGGGTGGCGACGCCTTCAGGGTTGAGCCGTGCGGCCCGCTCGATCATACCGGGCATGGAAATCATGCGATGTCTCCCTTGTTATTCTTGCACTGCGGAACAGGCGGGATTATAGCAGCAAGACGGCACAATACCGGAGCCGGATAATGCGCTAGAAGGGGAACAACAGCGGGATCAGGCTTATCACGACGACCGAGTAGGCGATCGACAAGGGCAGGCCCACGCGGAAATAGTCGCGCAACTCATAGCCACCCAGGTTCTGCACCATCAGGTTGGTGTTGTAACCGTAGGGCGTGAGAAAACTGGCACTGGCGCCGAAGGCGACGGCCATGACAAAGGGCATGTGACTCACTCCATAGCTCTCCGCCAGGCCAAAGGCGAGCGGGAAACTCAGGGCCGCGGCGGCGTTATTGGTCATCAGTTCCGTGAGGAGCAAGGTGCCCAGGTAGATTCCCACCAGGGCCGCGTAGGGTCCCAACTGCACCAGGCCGTCGTGCAGGGAGTTGGCGAGAACAGCGACCAGGCCCGAATTGGTCAGGGCCTGGGAGAGGGTCAGGGCCGA
>JAZBNW010000299.1:0-17365 GCA_036350855.1 Halieaceae bacterium | reverse complement strand
GGAACACGAGCGCACATGGATGTGCTTGTAGCGGGTCCTGAGAGGACAGGCTCCACTTCCTGTGCGTATCAGAATGAACAGGACAACAATACACCCCAATTTAGCCGGCGCTGGCTGACCAAAGCTATGCCGGCGAAGCATATGAGCATGCCGAAAAACTCTAGGGACGCGGTTGTGAGCCCAGACTTCGGTGGTATCATTGTCCACCTCAAAAGCCGCGGACGACTCGTCCGCCGATCAACCGGAGAACACCATGAGCGACCAGATCGTACACGTCAGCGATGCCACCTTTGACGCCGAAGTACTCAATTCAGATATCCCCGTGCTGGTCGATTTCTGGGCCGAGTGGTGCGGGCCCTGCAAAATGATTGCGCCGGTACTGGATGAAATCGCCTCCGAGTACAGCGGCAAGCTGAAAGTATGCAAGGTCGATGTGGACGCCAACCCCGACATACCGCCCAAGTTCGGTATCCGCGGTATCCCCACCCTGATCATGTTCAAAGGTGGCAACGCAGAGGCAACCAAGGTGGGTGCACTGTCCAAGACCCAGCTGACCGCCTTCATCCAGGAAGTCGTCTAGCCGGGCTGCCGTGCCCGGAGCGACCCGGGCACGGCAGCCAAGTGTCGCAAGTGCCTGTTATTGAAAGTCTTCCAGGGTCAAAAAAGCGGTAGACGACACCTTCCGGGCATGCTACCTTCTCTTCCGTTGCACAGCCTCGTGCACAGATAATAACTCGCCACCCAATATTAATTTTTTTAAAACATCGCTCGCTGGCGTCGTCAGCATGTCTTCACCCGTACAACACATTCCAACCCCCCCAATACAACAAAGCTACTTCCTCTATGAATCTTACCGACCTGAAAACCAAATCCACCCAGGACCTCATCGATATCGCGAAAGAGATGGGCCTGGAAAACATGGCTCGCTCGCGCAAGCAGGACATCATCTTTGCCATCCTGAAGCGCCACGCCAAGAGCGGGGAAGACATTTCCGGCGATGGTGTGCTGGAAATCCTGCAGGACGGCTTTGGCTTCCTGCGCTCCGCCGACAGTTCCTACCTGGCCGGGCCCGATGATATCTATGTGTCACCCAGCCAGATCCGCCGTTTCAACCTGCGCACCGGTGATTCCATCTCCGGCAAGATCCGCCCGCCGAAGGACAGTGAGCGTTATTTCGCCCTGCTCAAGGTCAGCGAGATCAACTTCACCAAGCCGGAAAACTCCAAGCACAAGATCCTGTTCGAAAACCTCACACCCCTGTTCCCGAATGAGCGCCTGACCCTGGAAACAGGCAACGGCAGCACCGAGGACCTGACGGGGCGGATCATCGACCTGGTAGCGCCGATCGGCAAGGGCGCACGCGGCCTGCTGGTGGCGCCGCCCAAGGCCGGCAAGACCATCATGATGCAGAACATCGCACAGGCCATCATTACCAACAACCCGGAATGCTACATCATCGTACTGCTGATCGATGAGCGCCCGGAGGAAGTGACGGAAATGCAGCGTTCGGTAGGTGTGCGCGGCGCCGAGGTGGTGGCGTCCACCTTCGACGAGCCACCCTCCCGCCATGTACAGGTCGCCGACATGGTGATCGAAAAGGCAAAGCGCCTGGTGGAGCACAAGAAAGACGTCATCATACTGCTGGACTCCATTACCCGCCTGGCCCGGGCCTACAATACCGTCATACCCAGCTCCGGCAAGGTGCTGACCGGTGGTGTCGACGCCCACGCCCTGGAGCGCCCCAAGCGTTTCTTCGGCGCGGCGCGGAATATCGAGGAGGGCGGCAGCCTGTCGATTATTGCCACCGCACTGGTCGACACCGGTTCCAAGATGGATGAAGTGATCTACGAGGAGTTCAAGGGCACGGGCAACATGGAACTGCACCTGGATCGCAAGGTCGCGGAGAAGCGGGTCTACCCCGCCATCAACATCCGTCGCTCCGGCACCCGCCGCGAGGAGTTGCTCACCGCGGAGGACGAACTGCAACGGATGTGGATCCTGCGCAAACTGCTGCACGGCATGGAAGATCTCGCCGCTATCGAATTCCTGTCCGACAAGCTCAAGGACACCAAGACCAACGATGAATTCTTCATGTCCATGAAGCGCAAGTAACAGGCTTCACCCCCTCCTGCGCGCGCGATTGCGTGCGCGGGATTCAACGTGTACTGTCCCTCACGATACTCTTGCAGGAATGGCAGCCGACACGTGAAATATACAGATTTACGGGATTTTATCGCGGCGCTCGAACAGCGCGGTGAGCTGGTTCGTATCACGACCGAGGTAGATCCCGTACTGGAGATGACCGAGATCGCCGACCGCACCCTCAGGGCCGGCGGGCCGGCGCTGTTGTTCGAGAACCCCAGGGGCTTTGACATACCGGTGCTGGTGAACCTGTTCGGCACCGCGCGACGGGTCGCGCTGGGCATGGGCAGGGAAGACATCGGGGCACTGCGAGAGGTCGGCGAACTGCTGGCTTACCTGCGGCAACCGGACCCGCCCAGGGGTATGCGCGACGCCTGGAGCAAGGCGCCCGTACTCAAACAGGTGCTCAATATGGCACCGAAGCTCGTGCGCAACCCGCCCTGCCAGTACCACGCCCAGCAGGGGGATGAGGTCGATCTTTACAAATTGCCCATACAGACCTGCTGGCCCGGGGATGCCGCGCCGCTGGTGACCTGGCCCCTGGTCATTACCCGCGGTCCCAACAAGGAGCGCCTGAACCTGGGCATCTACCGGATGCAACTGATCGGGCGCAACAAGCTGATCATGCGCTGGCTGTCGCACCGGGGCGGCGCCCTGGACTTTCGCGACTGGCAACAGCTGCACCCGGGACAGCGTTACCCGGTGGCTATCGCGCTGGGGGCGGACCCCGCCACCACGCTCGGGGCGGTCACACCCGTTCCCGACGGCATTTCCGAGTACGCCTTCGCCGGCCTGTTGCGCGGCAGCAAGACCGAAGTCGCCGAATGTTTCACCGCGACCTGCCGCGACCACGGGCTGACGGTGCCCGCTTCCGCCGAGTATATCCTCGAGGGCTACCTGGAACCGGGCGAGATGGCCGCAGAGGGCCCTTTCGGCGACCACACGGGCTACTACAACGAGGTTGAGCAGTTCCCGGTGTTTACCGTCGAGGCGATCACCCACCGGGAGTCACCCGTTTATCACAGCACCTACACGGGTCGGCCGCCCGACGAACCGGCGGTGCTGGGTGAGGCGCTCAACGAGGTCTTCGTGCCATTGCTGAAAAAGCAGTTTCCCGAGATCGTCGACTTCTACCTGCCGCCTGAGGGTTGTTCATACCGCATGGCGGTGGTGACCATGCGCAAGGAGTACCCGGGGCACGCCAAGCGGGTGATGCTGGGAATATGGTCCTTCCTGCGCCAGTTCATGTACACCAAATTCATTATCGTCACCGATGAGGACGTCGACGCCCGCAACTGGCAGGACGTGATCTGGGCGATGACGACCCGGATGGATCCGCGGCGGGACAGCGTGTTCATCGACAACACGCCGATCGACTATCTGGATTTTGCCTCCCCGGTGGCGGGCCTCGGGTCGAAAGTCGGGTTTGACGCCACCAATAAGTGGCCGGGGGAGACCGAGCGGGAGTGGGGGCGCCCCATTGCGATGGACCCCGCCGTGAAAGCGCGCGTGGACGCCATGTGGGAGCAGCTGGGTATCGGCGTGTAAGCCGGCCGATGGCTGGCGTCCCGGGCTGCCCGTACCCGCGGTTCAGCCGCGGGTCAGCAGGCGCTGGTCGGGAACGATTTTGTCGGGCTTTGGCAGTTTTGGCAGGTGGTTCTCCTGCAGCAGCAGGCCCTCGCGAAAATAGGCGGCGGCGACACTGGCCTGGCCCATACCACTGAGAAGCCTGCCGAGCTCGGCGCAGATCTCGGGGCTGCGCTGCAAACGGTAACTCTTCTCGAAATAATCCCGCGCCTTGCCCCACAACCGGTCCCGGGCAGCTAGCCGGCCGAGGCACAGGAACAGCTGGGCGTCCTCGGGCTGATCCGCCAGCCAGCCCTCCGCACGGGCGAGCTGACGCCCCGCATTCTCACTTTCCACGTAGCCATACACACGGACCAGGCGGGAATCCCAGCCGTGCTTGAGCGTCGCCAGGATCGTTTTCTCCGCGAGCGCGTGCCCACCGAGCATCACCAGCAGTCCCGCGTACTGATAGACCATGTCGTTATCGTGATGCACCGCGGCAGGCATTTTTTTCCAGGTATCGCACAGGGTCTCGAGATTACCCCCCCGGGAGGCATCGCCTGCCTGCTGCAACAGCCGGCCGTAGACCTCGTGTTCGAGGCGCTGCAGTTCATCGAAGTTGAGGACCCGGTATTTTTTCAGCAGCGGCAGCAGCTGGGCCAGCCCGGCACTGTCATCGAGCCCCGTATAGGCCCGCTGCAGCAGGGCCAGGGCCTGCGGGTAACGACCCGGACTGCGCCGCGCCTCCTGCAGGGTATCGATCGCCTGCTGATACTGGCCCGCCTGCAGCTGTATCTCCGCCCTGGCCAACGCGACGGCAACCTTCGACGAACCACTGGCTTCCTCGGCTGCGAGCAACTGCTGCTCGGTCTGCTCCGGCTCGCCCAACTGCGCACTGGCACGGGCGGCCAGCAGGTAGTTGACCAGGGGCGCGTCATTACTGCGGGTGCCCCGCAGCAGTTCGCGCCGCGCTTTCGACCAGTTGCCCTCGATAAAATTGACCAGCCCGCGGTCCGTCAGGCGCGTTGCCCGACGGGTACGGCGCGAGCCCAGCCAGCCGGACAGGGACTTCTGCCCGCCAAAGATCCGGCGCAGCAGTGCGATCAGCCCGTACAGCAACAGGGTGAACAGCACCAGCAGCACCAGACCGACCCAGAGGCTGGACTCCAGGGTGTAGTCGCCATAGGCCATCAGCAGGTAGCCGGGATCGGTTTCTATGACAGCGACCACTCCGACACCAAGCAGCAGGGCGACCAGGACGAGGGCAAATAACTTGCGCATGGCCTACTCCGCGCCTCCCTGCTGCAGACGTTGCTTCATCACGGCGTCGAGCGCCTCGACCGAGGCCGAGATATCCGGCAGGTCTATGGCGATATTCGTCTGTGCCAGCGCAGCGATTTCCTGTGACATGGCGCGGGCCGCGGCCTCGTCGGACTCAAAAAATTCCCGCACCCAGTGCTGTGCGCGCTCCAGGCTGTCCCGGTAAAGCAGCTGATTGCCGGACAGCAGGGCGATCTGGGCCTGTTCCAGCAGCATCCGCAAGTTCTGCCGCACCAGCCGCTCCCACTGGGGATCCATCAGGGCCTGCATGGGCTCATCGCGACGCCGGATGATTATGTAGTCGGAGAGCTTGGCCAGGGCGGCCTCGTAGCCCTGTCGCAGGCGAGCCCGCCAGGTGTCCGCGGGCGCCGGTCCGGGCTGTGCCTCGCGCTCGGGCAACTCGAAGATCACCAGCTTGTCCGCCTGCTCCGCCAGCGCAGCCAGGCGCAGGTAAAACCCCTCGACGTCGATCCGCGGTATCGCCCTCACTGCCGCCAGGTCGACCGCTACCGCGGCACGCGCATCGTGCAGCCGCACGTCGTCCAGCTGCAATAAAATGCCATCTGCATTCTCCAGCAGGGACTGGGCCGCGGCCGCATCACCGGCCATCAACAGCTGCTGGCTCGCCAGGCGCGTCAGGTACTGCGCTTCCGCCAGCAACCAGTCATCGCGCTCGTCCGCGCTATAGCGGGCCAGTTCCGTACCCTGCTGCGCCAGCTGGCCGCCCAGGTCTGCCAGCTGTGACTGCATGGATTCAATGGACCGGGCGAGGCGGCTGGTCTCGCCGCCCAGGTCACCGGCACCCGCCTGCATTTTCTGCAGGGCCGCATCCAGCTCCTGGCGCCACTGCCGCTTGAGTCCCTCCAGGTCCGGCGCGGCGCGCCCGGCACTGGCCTCGATCGCCTCCAGTCGGGTGGCAATGCCCGCGTTATCGCCCAGCAGCTGTTCGCGCACCAGCCAGCCCGCGCCGCCCGCAGCGACCAGCGCCAGCAACAGCGCCAGCCAGGCGACGGCGGAAGAGCCGCCCTTTTGCACCGGTTCGGGCCCGGACTCACCTTTAGCGGGAGGGGCGGCAAACGTTCCAGGCGCCTCCCTCGGGGCGTCATCGACCTGCATTTCCTCCCCCGCCGCGGCAGTCTCCTGTGCCAGCTGTTCTATATTCTTGTCTTGCTGATCACTCACTAGCATTCTCCAGCAGTGGGTTGCCACGTTGCCAGGGCGCGCAACATCGCGCTGTCCGAGGCATTTTCTGCGGTAATTACCCTGTCAAAACCGGCTGCAAGCGCCATTTGCGCAACCCGCGCCGAAGGGACAAGCAGGGTAATACGGCTAAACTTAGTGGTTTCCGCCGGGCTAAGCAATGCCAGCAGATTGGCCAGGCCCTCCCCGCTGCTGATCATGATGAGGCCGATGCCCCACTGTCCCAGCTTCTGCGCCAACTCGCCGCGTTCCAGAGCGGGCGCTGAGCGACGATAGCAGGCCAGCTCATCAACCGCGGCGCCGCGCTCTGCCAGCCTGGCGGCCAGGGCCTGTCGCCCGCCCTCGCCCTTGACCAGGAGCACGCGCTGGCCCTCGAGGTCCTGCAGCCGGGGCAGCGCCAGCAGGCCCTCGCTGCTCATGTCTGTGCCGGGGGTCTGCGCCTCGATACCAAATGGCAACAGCAAGCGGGCCGTGGCATCGCCCACCGCATACCAGTGGAGGTCCGGCGGCAAGCGGGGCCAGCATGCCCCTATCCAGGCCATGCCAAAGCGCACCGCGTTACCGCTGACGAAAATAATGTGCTGGAACTGGTCCAGCTCCTGCACCAGCCGACGCTGCGCCGGTGCGGGGCCGGCTATTGGCAACAGCTGCAACATGGGAAGATTGTGTGCGCTGAATCCGGCAGCCGCCACCGCGGCGCACAGGGCCTGCGCCTGCCCCTCGGGCCGCGTCACCAGGACTCCGGTGGCGCGGCACGCAGCGGCGGTCACGCCAGAGGCCTGGCGACGGCCACTAGCCATGCTGCAGCCCTGCCAGGATATCGGCGGCGCCCTGTTCCAGCAGTTGCTGCGCGACCTGAAACCCCAGCTGCCGCGCCTGTGACGGGTCGGCTTCGGCCTCGGCTCGCAGGATCACCGAGCCGTCGGGTTTGCCCACGAGACCACGCAACCAGAGCCGGCCCGGATCGTGAAGATGCTGCGCATAGCAGGCGATGGGCACCTGGCACCCGCCCTGCAGGCGCTCGTTCATGGCGCGCTCCGCGGTCACCCGCTGGGCGGTGGGCTCGTGGTGCAGCACCTGTAACAGTTGCAGCACATCCCGGTCGGCACTGCGCAGCTCGATGCCGACCGCGCCCTGCCCTCCCGCGGGCAGCGAGTCGGTCACGGCGATCCGCTGCGCGATACGCGCGCCGAAACCCAGCCTGATCAGGCCGGCGCTGGCCAGGATAATCGCATCGTATTCACCCTCGTCGAGCTTGCGCAGGCGCGTATTGACGTTGCCCCGCAGGAATTTCACCTCCAGGTCCGGCCGCCGGGCGCGCAACTGGCACTCGCGGCGCAAACTGGAGGTGCCCACCACACTGCCCGGGGGCAGTTCCTCGAGCGTGTCGTAGCGATTGCTGACGAAGGCATCCGAAGGGTCTTCCCGCTCGCAAATCACCCCCAGGCCCAGGCCCTCGGGAAACGCCATGGGTACGTCCTTCATGGAGTGCACCGCAATGTCGGCGCTGCCATCGAGCAGGGCAGTTTCCAGCTCCTTGACGAACAGGCCCTTGCCGCCGACTTTTGCCAGCGGCACGTCGAGCAGCTGGTCGCCGCGGGAGGTCATGCCCAGCAGCGCCACGGTCAGGCCCGGGTGGGCCGCCTCCAGGGCGGCCCGAACGTACTCCGCCTGCCACAGCGCCAGCGGGCTTTCACGGGTGGCAATCGTCAGGGTAGAAGGCATGTCCGGGGTTCCTTGTCAGCGAGCCGCGCATGATAACAGCCGGGTCGCGCCCCCGCGACAACAGGGGCTCAACTCTCGACCAGCCGCTGCTTGACCTGGGCCAGATGGCGGCGACTGACCACCGGTCGGTGCTCGACACCGTCGAGCACCACGCACCAGGTTCCTTCCTCATCACGCTGCAGGCGGACGATGTGCGCCCGGGCGACCAGCGCATTGCGATGCACCCGCAGGAAGCGGTCACCAAACTCCCGCTCCAGTTCCTTGAGCGTATCGGGGATAAGCAACTGGGCCGAGGGACTGCAGGCAGTGACATATTTCTGCTCGGCCAGCAGGCAACGGATATCGGCTACCGGGATTGTCTCGAGCCCCCGGTGGCTCTGGCTGGCGAGATGCGCGCGCTGCCCGGTCCGGGCCGGCGTCGCGTTCCCGGGCACACTATCCAGCCCGGCCAGGGAGGCCAGCTGGACCCGGTTGACCCTGCCGGCAACCGCCAGCGCGCGCGCCAGTTCGGCCTCGCGCACAGGCTTGAGCAGGTAGGCCACGGCCTGGTGCTGCAGGGCATCCAGCGCGTACTGGTCGTAGGCGGTACAGAAAATCACCGCCGGGGGCTGGGCCTGCAGGTCGAGTCGCTCGGCCAGTTCGATGCCGCTCATGCCGGGCATGCGAACGTCGAGCAACAGCAGGTCCGGGTTGTGCTCGCCAATGAGCGCCAGGGCCTGCTCACCATCGGCCGCCTGCCAGCAGTGGGCAGCCGGTTGCAGCTTCTGCAACAGGCGCAGCAGGCGTTCACGCGCCAGCGATTCATCATCGACGACAAGAATCTTCATGTCATGTCCCGCAGCGGATACCGCAATTCAACACTGAACATCCCGTCAGCCTGCGCGGTCTGCAGCTGGCCCTGGGCCGCGAACAGGACCGCCAGGCGCTGGCGGATATTTTCCAGTGCCATCCGGTGTCCGCCGCTGCGCGCCGCCGTGTCGGGAACCGGGTTCTGGACCAGTGCGTGAACAGTGCCCGCCTCCTTGCGCACACTGACCCGGATTGCGCCGCCCGAGATGAGCTGCGCCACGCCGTGGTACACGGCATTTTCCACCAGCGGCTGGAGGATCAGGCTGGGCATCGGCAGCGCCAGCAGGTCCTCGGCCACATCCCAGGCGACCTGCAGCCTGTCGCCCAGGCGCAATTTCTCGATGGCGAGGTAGAGTTCGCACAGGCGCAGCTCGTCCGCGACGGTGGTGGGGCGGGTGTGCTCCTGCAGGCTGACCCGCATCAGTTCCGCCAGGTCCTCGACCGCCCGTTCGGCATCCTCAGGGCGGGATATGATCAGGCTGGCGATACTGTTGAGGGTATTGAACAGGAAATGGGGTCGAATTTTCGCGCGCAGCGAATCGAGGCGGGACTGCAACTCCTGTTGTTTCTGTACGAGCAGTTGCTGCTGCAGGTAAAAATAACGCAGCATGATGCCGCTCAGCACCGCGGCCACCAGCAGATTGCGCAGGAGCCACCAGGCCTGGCCGGGGCCACTGTTGAAATGTGGCAGCAGGTGCCAGGCGGCCAGGCTGCTGACGGCAGTGACGGCCAGCACCACCAGCAGGCAGCACAAGCTGATCAGCGGCAGGCTGCCGCCGCGAATAATGCCGCGCAGGGCGCACACCAGCGCCGCGCTCAACAGCACCACCCACTGGACGAACAGGGAGCATAGCGCCAGTTTCTCCCAGTCGAACGCCGGCAGGCCGCTGGCGCCCAACACGTACACCAGCACCATCAGCTCGACCAGCAAAACCATGAAAAAAACCGAGCGGGGAGCGCACAGGTCGGGAATGAAAAACTCACCCGGCGCCATGTCCTCCACTGCCTGTGCCACCTGCCCCGGTGATGGCTGCATAAACGGTTCTCCCCTGCGATAACTGGTATACTTGCACCCTTGCCCGGCCCCGACAAGTCAAAATATACCGATCCGCCGGTGCGGCCACACCCGGGCGCCGCGCCTGGTTTTAACAGCAGGAATCCATACCTAATGAGCGATCAGCAAGAGACCAGCAAGCTGTGGGGCGGGCGCTTCAACGAGCCCACTGACAGCTTTGTGCAACGTTTTACCGCGTCCGTAAACTTCGACCGGCGCATGGCCGACGAAGACATCACGGGGTCGCTGGCCCACGCCCGTATGCTCGCGGCGGCGGCTGTGCTCAGCCCGCAGGAACTGGAGGACATAGAGCGGGGCCTGGGCCAGATCCGCGATGAGATCAGCGCGGGGGGCTTCAACTGGTCGGTGGAGCTGGAAGACGTCCACATGAATATCGAGGCGAGGCTGACACAACTGATAGGCATCACCGGCAAGAAGCTGCACACGGGGCGCTCGCGCAACGACCAGGTGGCCACCGATATCAGGCTCTACCTGCGCTCCGCCATCGACGCCATCGCGGTCGAGCTGACCCGCCTGCAACGCGGTACTGTCGGGCTGGCGGCCCGGCAGGCCGACACCATCATGCCCGGTTTCACCCACCTGCAAACCGCCCAGCCGGTGACCTTTGGCCACCACTTGCTGGCCTGGAACGAAATGCTGGAACGGGATTACGGCCGACTGCTGGACTGCCGGGGGCGCCTCAACCAGTCCCCCCTGGGAGCCGCGGCACTGGCGGGTACGACCTACCCGATAGACCGCAACATGACCGCTGCGGCTCTGGGTTTCGACCGGCCCACCGAGAACTCACTGGACTCGGTGTCCGACCGGGACTTCGCCATTGAATTTTGCGCCTTCGCCGCACTGCTGATGACCCACCTGTCGCGGATGTCGGAGGAACTCGTGCTGTGGGCCTCCGCCCAGTTCAATTTCATCGAGCTGCCGGACCGCTTCTGCACCGGCTCCTCGATCATGCCGCAAAAGAAGAACCCGGACGTACCGGAACTGGTACGCGGCAAGGTGGGTCGGGTCAACGGCCACCTGGTGTCACTGCTGACCCTGATGAAGAGCCAGCCGCTGGCCTATAACAAGGACAACCAGGAGGACAAGGAGCCCCTGTTCGACACGGTCGATACGGTACTCGACTCGCTGCGTGCATTTGCCGATATGGTGCCGGCGATCCGGCCGAGGAAGGAGCAGATGCGGGAAGCGGCGCGGCGCGGCTTCTCCACCGCCACGGACCTGGCGGACTACCTGGTGCGAAAAGGGTTGCCGTTCCGGGACGCCCACGAGGTGGTGGGCAAGGCGGTCGCCCAGGGCGTGGCGAGCGGCCAGGACCTGGCTGAAATGCCGCTGGCAATGCTGCAGGGTTTTTGCCCCGCAATAGAGGCGGATGTATTCGAGGTGCTCACCCTGGAGGGCTCCGTGGCCGCCCGGGATCACCTGGGTGGCACCGCGCCGCTGCAGGTGACGGCCGCGGCGGAGCGCGCCCGCGAGCGGCTGGAAGGTCGCTAGAGTACCTCGTCACTCATAGTGTGACGGGGTACTCTAATTCCGGTCGGCGCGGTAGCGCAGGCTGGCCTGGAAGGTAACATCGGCAGCCGTTTCCACCACGATGTCCTCCACCAGGCTGAAGTCAACCGACCAGCCCGGCAGGAAGCGCCAGCGCACCCCGCCGGTGAAGGTAGCCGCGGTGTCGCCGATGGCGGTGATGTCGCTTTTGGTGGGCGCCGCATTGCCATCGATTTGCGCCAGTAGCGACCAGCGCTCGTTGAGCAGCCAGTCCATGCTGAGACCGGCAAACCACAGGTCCTGTTGCTGCATGTCGTCCAGCAGGTCGCTGTCGCCGGCGCGCAGGTAACCCGCCTGGCCGTGCCAGCGCAGGGGCAGGTCCGTCAGGTGAGCCCCGGAAAAACGCAGGGCGACATACACATCATCGCCGCCACTGCCGAGAAACTCGTCCTCGTCCCCGACACCGAACTTGTAACCCAGCGCAACGCTCGCCGTGGAATCCCTGTCACGATAGAAGGCGTAGTTCAGCGCCAGGGTGATATCGCCCAAGCCGGAACTGCTGTCCTCCAGCAGAAATCCCGGCGCGGAAACGGACGCGTAGCGGTAGTCCAGCTGGTCCCTGGGCACCTCGGAGCGGCCGCCATCCGGCATTCCCCACAGGTCGTGCCAGTCATCGATGACGCGGTCGAGGTTTCCGCCGCTCTGTTCCAGCCAGGGAAGCTCCAGCTGCAGGTCCCAGCCCGGCGCCAGGCCATAGCGCAGATCCAGCGCGAAACGCAGGGTCTCGCCATCCAGGTTCAGGTACTCCCGACTGCTGGCGTCCTGCACGTAGCTGTTGGCCACGCTGCTGTGCAGGGCAACCGCCAGGGCGCCCGCGGACTCACTTTCGGCAGAACGCTGGGAAGGCAGGCCGAGCAAACCCGTCACCGGGCTCAGGTTTTTGACATACAGGGGTTCGCCGGCCGCCAGGGGCAGCGCGGCAACCACCGAACACAAGGACAGGGGCGTCGCCCGCCAGAACCTTTTCAATCCTTCACCCCCGTTTCCTCCAAAGCACCGCATTCAATGATACGGGCTGCTCGCGCCGCTTACTAGCCGGCGCTATAATCACCGGCTTTGCCAACCGGAACCGGGCCCATGCGCTACCTAGTTGCCACCCTTGCACTGGCCGCCGCGCTGTCGATCAGCGCCTGCGGACAAATGGGTCCGCTGTATGAACCGGAGGCGGGCGGCCCGGTGCCGGCCCCTCCCCAGGCTACCACCACCTTACCCACTCCCTGACGAGAGCGCGCCATGGACTATTTCCCCTACCGGGACGGGAAGCTGTACGCCGAGCATGTGGCGGTGAGCGAAATCGCCAGCGCCCATGGCACGCCCTGCTATATCTATTCCCGGGCCGCCCTTGAGGCGGCCTTTGGCGAGTACAGGCAGGCGCTCGCGGACTGCGATCACCTGGTGTGCTACGCGGTCAAGGCCAACTCCAACCTGGCGGTGCTCAATGTACTGGCCCGGCTGGGCGCAGGTTTCGACATCGTCTCGGCGGGCGAACTGGAGCGGGTGGTGGCGGCCGGTGGCGAACCGGGCAGGATCGTGTTTTCCGGGGTGGCAAAGAAGCCCGGCGAGATGGCTCGGGCACTGCAGCTGGGTATTCATTGTTTCAATCTGGAATCCGCCGCCGAACTGGAAGTACTGAACCGGGTTGCGGGTGAACTGGGTATGGTGGCGCCGGTTTCCGTGCGGGTTAATCCCGACGTGGACGCCAAAACCCACCCCTACATCTCCACCGGCCTGCGCGAAAACAAGTTCGGCGTTACCATGGAAGAAGCCCTGCAGGTTTACCAGCGGGCCGCGGCCCTGAGCCATATCGAGGTGATCGGCCTGGATTGCCATATCGGCTCCCAACTGACCCAGCTCAGCCCGTTCCTCGATGCCTTGCGTCGCCTGCTCCAGCTGATCGATACCCTGGCGGGGATCGGCGTAGGGATCCGCCACCTGGACCTCGGGGGCGGACTGGGCGTGCGCTACCGCGATGAAACCCCGCCGTCAATCGGCGACTACATCGCCGCCATCAGGCGCGAGCTGGGCAGCCGCAAACTCAAGCTCATGTTTGAGCCCGGCCGCTCCATCGCCGCCAACGCGGGGCTGCTGGTCACCCGGGTCGAATACCTCAAACCGACGCCCCTGCACAACTTCGCGCTGGTGGACGCGGCGATGAACGACATGATCCGCCCCGCCCTGTACCAGGCCTGGCTGGACATCCAGCCGGTGGAGCGGCGTGAGCACGCGCCGACACTGACCTGGGATGTGGTGGGCCCGGTGTGCGAGACGGGTGATTTTCTCGGCAAGGACCGCGAGCTGAGCCTGGAGCAGGGCGACCTCCTGGCCCTGTTCGGCGCCGGCGCCTACGGCTTTACCATGAGTTCGAATTACAATAGCCGCGGCCGCGCACCCGAGATAATGGTCGACGGTGACAGCGTGCACCTTGTGCGCGAACGTGAAACCATCGCAGACATCATGCGCACCGAGCGGTGTCTGCCAGAATAATGTTGCTCAAATTCACCAAAATGCACGGCGCGGGCAATGACTTTGTCGTCATCGACCTGATCAGCCAGCGCTACAGGCTTCGACCCCGGGACGTGAAACTGCTTGCGGACCGGCACTTTGGCGTCGGCTGTGACCAGGTACTGGTGGTGGAAGCGCCGCGCAAGCCGGACGTGGATTTTCGCTACCGGATCTATAACGCCGATGGTAACGAGGTGGAACAGTGCGGCAATGGCGCACGCTGTTTCGCCCGCTTCGTGCGCGAGAAAAAACTCACCAGCAAGCGTGTTATCACCGTTGAGACGGCGGCCGGCATTATCGAACTGCGCGTGCGCAACCGGCAGGATGTCGAAGTCGACATGGGTGTTCCTGAGTTCGAGCCCGCCGCCATCCCCTACCGGGCGGATGCCGCGGCGCCGAGTTACGCCCTGGCGGTAGACGGGCAAACGCTGGAAATCGGCGCCCTGTCCATGGGCAATCCCCACGCTGTCCTGCGCGTGGAAAGTGTGGCGGATGCCCCGGTCGCGCGCCTGGGTCCGCTGATAGAGGCACACCCGGACTTTCCGCGGCGAACGAATGCCGGCTTTATGGAGGTCGTCTCTGCCCAGCTGATCCGCTTGCGAGTGTTCGAGCGCGGGGTTGGCGAAACCCTGGCCTGCGGAACCGGCGCCTGCGCCGCTGTGGTGTACGGCATAAGCCGCGGCTGGCTGCGCGATTTAGTGACAGTTGAGCTGCCGGGGGGTAAGCTTTCGATATCCTGGGCCGGCGCAGGCCAGCCCGTGATCATGACCGGACCCACCGAGGTGGTGTTCGAGGGCAGTATAAGAATCCAGACGCGCGCCGACCAGGGCGCGGCATACAGGGAAGACGATGTCAGCCAGTAAAGACAAGGCGGGTACAGCGCCCGTCGCGGGGAAAAAGAATCGCGCTGCGGGCGAGTCCGGCGACATGTCGGGCAGCGCTCACCTGAGCGATGACGCCGTGCGCGAGTTTCTCAAGGAAAATGGCGATTTCCTCCAGCGCAACCCGGACCTGCTGGATCACCTGCACGTCTCCCACGCGTCCGGTAGCGCCGTATCGCTGGTCGAAAAACAGGTCAGCGTGCTGCGCGAGCGCAACGTCGATATTCGCCATCGGCTCAAAACCCTCACGACCAACGCCCGGGACAATGACAAACTCTTCGAACAGACACGCGCGCTGGTGATCAAACTGCTGGAGGCCGACACTGTGCCCGGCCTCTACAACGCCTTCACGGACGCCATGGAACACGGCTTTGACGTGGAGTTCGCCAGCATGATCCTGTTTGGCGACGATCCGGCCTGGCAGGGTTGCCGCACCGACAGCCTGGAAAGCGCCAGGTCGCATATCGGGGCGCTGCTGAGCGGGCGCAAAGCCGTGTGCGGCGTCCTTCGCAAGGAGGAGTTCGACTACCTGTTCAAGCCCAGGGGCGGTATCAACCAGTTCCACCAGGGGGGCTCCGCCGCGATCATGCCGCTGGCCGACGGCACGCAACTGGGCCTGATCGCCGTCGGCAGCAAGGACCCCGACCGCTACACGAGCACCACCGGCACCCTGTTCCTGGCGCATATCGCCGAGGTCATCCTGCGCCTGCTGCCCCGCCTGTCCCGCCAGGACAGCTGATGCGGCCATGACCACTTCGGCAGGGGAGACCAGGGCTGCGCCGGTCAGCGAACTGACCGCGGCGGTGGACAAATTCCTGGTCTACCTGCGGGATGTACGCCAACTCTCCTCCCATACCCTGGCCGCTTATCAGCGGGATCTTCTGTCCCTGCAACAACACTGCCACGGGCAGGGCAGGGACAGCCCCGGCCAGCTGGTGGAGGCGGATATACGCCAGTGGGTAAGCCAGCTGCACCGCCGCGGACTCGCCGGCGGCAGTATCCAGCGCAGCCTCTCCGCCGCCCGCTCCTTCTTCACTTACCTGGGCAGGGAGGAGGGCCGGCCGCGCAACCCCGCCGCCAGCGTGCAGGCACCGCGCAAGCCCCGCAAGCTGCCGAAGACCATGGATGCCGACCAGGTAAACAAGTTTCTGTCATTCAGCGAAGATTCGCTGGTCGCCAGGCGCGATCGCGCCATCGCCGAGTTGTTCTACTCCTCCGGGCTGCGCCTGGCTGAACTGGCCGCCATCAACACTGCGGATATCGATCGTCACTCGCGCCTGCTGACCGTCACCGGCAAGGGCAACAAGACCCGCACTGTGCCGGTTGGCTCTGTCGCGCTGGAGGCGATCCAGCGCTGGCTGGATGTCAGGCCCCCGGTCGCGGCGGACGAGGACAGCGCTGCCGCCCTGTTTACCAGCAGCCAGGGCCAGCGCATCAGCGTCCGCAGTATCCAGGCGAGACTGAAATTGCAGGGGCGCAAGGCGGGTATGCACCAGGACGTGCACCCCCACATGCTGCGCCACTCCTTCGCCAGCCACATGCTGGAATCCAGTGGCGACCTGCGGGCCGTGCAGGAACTGCTCGGGCACGCCAATATCTCCACTACCCAGATCTACACGCACCTGGACTTCCAGCACCTGGCCAAAGTCTACGATGCCGCCCATCCGCGCGCCAAACGGCGCGACAAGGACTGACGGGGCCGCTCGCCGGCGCCCCGACCACCAGCCCAGTGGATATCAAGGTAATCACATTCGACCTGGACAACACCCTGTGGGACGTGGAGCCCGCCCTGCTGCGGGCGGAGCAGGCGCAACAGGACTGGCTGCGCCAGCATCGTCCCGGGACAGTGGAACACTATGATCACGAGGCTTTGTGGGAGTTCAAGAAGTCGGTGTGGCGACGCCACCCGGAGCTGCTCCACCATGTCAGCCAGATCCGCATCCAGATGCTCTACGAACTGCAGGTGGCGGCGGGCTATGCCGAGCAAGAGGCCCGCAGCGGCGCCGAGCAGGCCTTCGCGGTGTTCCTGGAGCAGCGCCAGCGGGTGCAGCTGTACGAGGAGGCTTTGGCAGTACTGGAGGAACTGGCCGGCAGCTTCACTTTGGGCGCCCTCACCAACGGCAACGCCGATGTCTACAAGACCGACGCCGGTGATTATTTTGACTTCGCGTTCCTCGCGCAGGAGATTGGCGCCAGCAAGCCACACCCCGACATGTTCCACGCGGCTCTTCGCCAGACCGGGGTGGCAGCGCACAATGTCGTTCACGTGGGGGATGATCCGGAACACGATATCGCCGGCGCCCAGGCGGTGGGCATGCGGACGATCTGGATGAACTCACGCCAGAAGGAGTGGCCGGACAGGCCCCGGGCCAGCCGGGAAATCAGCAACCTGCGCGAGCTGCCACAGGCAATCAGCGAGATCATCGCCGGGACATAAACGCTGGCGGCCGCCAGTCCCCAATCCGCAGGCCTGTTCTGTGGTTCCAGGAGCCTGTCGGACTCAGGGGTTCGTAGCGAGGCGAGTGGGAAATCGAGTCAAATTTTCCCCGGTTTCGAG
>JAZBNW010000298.1:0-2403 GCA_036350855.1 Halieaceae bacterium | reverse complement strand
GCGGTCGAACCGATCAGGCAGGCGCTCGAACGCGGCGACCGCATCGTCGCCCGGTATGGCGCAGGGCAGGACCTGCCCCTGACGCTGGGACAGCTGGCGGCAACTGTCGGTGCCGGCCGTGCCGGTGTCGATGCCCTGTTCCGGGTCGGCGGCAATGGCGATGCCCTCGAGCTTGGCAGGGCGCTGGATGTCACCGTGACACTGCCGCCCCTGCAGGAGGTGGCCGGGATTCCCCTGCAGAGCCTCTACGGCGACGACCGCGTCTATACGGTGGTTGACGGTCGGCTGCAAGGGGTGGAAGTGGAAACCCTCGGCCAGCGCCGCGATGCCGACGGCCAGCTGCAGTTACTGGTGCGTGCCCGCCACGACGCACTCGCCAGTGAACTGCTCACGACCAGCCTGCCGCAGGCCAGTACGGGTTTGCGGGTAATCGTGATCAACGGCTGATGGAACGCTACCAGGGAAACGGGGGGAGAGCGGTTGTTACCCTGCAACGGATGCGTCTACACTGGTGCCGCCCCCCGACACCGTACCAGAACAAGGAAATGAAACCGGCAATGGCGGAAAAGGATTACAGTGAAGCAGGCTTTCACGGGTTTATGCGCGAAGCGGCGATCTCCGGTCTCTACAATCCCTCCACCGCCAGGGCGCGCAAACTGGCCGCTGAGCAGCTGCTGATCCAGCTCAAGTCCCACGAGCGGACGGATATGCGGCTGGTTGACGTGGACGAGCTGGTTGCGCGTTTCCACAAGATCCAGGGGTCGACCATTCGACCGGAGAGTCTCGACGTCTATCGCTCGCGCCTCAGGGACGCCCTGGCAGATTTTATCAGCTGGACCAACGATCCCGGCGCTTTCCAGCCCCGCGAGAGTGAGCTCAGGGCGACCCGGGAAAGCCTGAAGGAGGATTCGCCCGGTGAAGCCAGGGCCCGGGAGCAACTCGCGCTGGACCCGCCCCGGCGTCCCCGCGATATATTCCCGGTTCCGCTGCGCGAAGATCTTGTCGTATATATCCAGAACGTCCCCCTCGATCTGACGCCCAAAGAAGCGGAAAAAATCGCCGCTGTGGTACGCGCCCTGGCTGACCCCGATGCGGGCGAGGGAGCCAGGTGATAAACCGCCTGATCCTGCTCGCACCCATGCTGCTGTTCGGGGTGGGCGGCGCCTACCTGTTGTATGTGTTCCTGGCACCCGGCAACGAGGGCAGGGTGTTTGACAACCTGGTGCCGGAGCTGATCGGCTTCTGTCTCGAGGGTTTCTTCCTGATTGGCCTGTTTTCGCTGATTCAGCGCCGCCGGGAACACGAGCGCCGCCACGAACTGCGGCAGAGCCTGCGAGGCGCGCTGCGGGAGGTACTGAGTCACATCGACATTGGCCTCCTGCACGAGAACGAGGAGCCGGCAGATTCCAGGGCGCTGGAGGACGACCCGAAAGTGGTCGTTTACCTGTTCAGGAAGTTCATGGCGAACCCGCCCCTGGACCTCGACGCGATGGCCCGGTTGAAGTCGGTGGCCGGGCGCAATCTCACTACCGTACACGACCTCATCCCGGTCGCCGCACAACTGAGCGCCAGGCATATGCGCTGGTGGCTTGCCATCACTGACAGCGTGCGGCATTTGTCCGAGGCAACTGACAGGTCGGCGATCAACGCCGCCCTCCACCAGTTCATGGCCAGCCTCGGCGAGTTCGACGACCTTGAACTCTAGCGGTGGCTGTGTGCACACCCATGGGGTGGTGGGTGGGGCTGGACAAGCGGCGGCGGTACCGGATGAAAAAAACTTGCGAAAACACCGATTACAGATATAGTGATATATAACACCATATCAATGAGGCAGCCAAAATGCGTGCGTTAGGAATCAGAAGTTGGGGGGGGCAATGGCGCAGCCGTTTGTCACTCGCGGCCATCGTCGCTTTCTCTTGCGGCCTGGCCGGCGCCGTCGCACACGCGGATATTACCCGCGTCGAATCCCTCGAATTCAGTCGGGTACAACTGCTGGGCTCCAATGAGCTTGAAATTACCCAGGGCGATGCCAATACCCTGAAGATTCGCGGCGACAAGGACGACCTGAACCCACCACCGTTTGTGGTTCAGGGCGATATGTTGCGGCTGGGGGTCACGGCCCAGGGTGATCTGGTGGACGACATCAAGTTCAAACTGAGCGCGGCGAACATTACACAGATACTGCTGAAAGGCTCGGGCGATGTCTTCGTCAAGCCGCTGTCGGTGGACGACCTGGTGGTCTCGGTGGACGGTTCCGGCCAGATTCGGATGTTTGACGTGAAGTCGGCTGATCTCGAAATGCAGGTCACCGGTTCCGGGGGGGTGCAGGCCGTACGTCTCGATGCGGATGCGGTCCGTTTGAACGTCCAGGGTAGCGGTGATATACAACTGGGTGGCGTCGAG
>JAZBNW010000297.1:0-4943 GCA_036350855.1 Halieaceae bacterium | reverse complement strand
TAGGTGCCGTAGGCGGTGGCGTTGCCGCGGCCGCCTTCGAAGTTGCCGCCGATGATCAGCGATATGTCTTCAATTTCGCCGTCAGTCGTGTCGCCACTGGGAGCCGGGTAACCCGCGCCTTCAACCACACCCTGCCACTTGTTGCTGTCATTGTCGTGGGTATAGCCGCTGTACTGGGCGTCAAACTGAACGCCCTCGAAGTCGTCCACCATGATGAAGTTGACAACACCTGCGACCGCGTCGGAACCGTAGGTTGCCGAGGCGCCGCCGGTGAGTACTTCAACCCGCTTGATCAGGGCGCCGGGGATCTGGTTGATGTCCGCACCCTGGCCACCCTGGACCGGGGAGCCCGCCGGCATGCGGCGGCCGTTGATCAAAGTCAGGGTTCGCTCGTCACCCAGGTTGCGCAGGTTCAGGGTCGCGGTGCCGGTAGCGCCGTTCTGTTGGGTGCTGTTCTGCTGTGAGTAGACCTGGGGCAGGTTTTTCACCAGGTCTTCTACCCGGGTGGTACCCGAGAACTTGAACTCTTCAGCGTCGACCTGGGTAACCGGGCTGGCGCTTACCAGGTTGAGTCGCTGGATACGCGAGCCGGTTACGATCACTTCTTCCAGCTGGTTGGCGCCGAGGTCATCCTGCGCGTTGGCGGGCATGAACGTCATGGTCGAAAGACCTAACGCGGCACCGACAGCTAATGAAAGCTGAGATTTCTTTAACATGTTGTTACCCCTTAAATGGCTGTTTTCAAAGATTTCATAGGAAGTGTTCCAATCGCCCGTTTTTATTGTACTAAGCGAAGATGTAGCAGGAAGACTTCCGATGCGGCATTGTTTCATGGAACAACTGGGTTGAGACCCCCCTATAGGGGTATTTGGCCTGCTAATTTTGTGAAAAAAAACCAAATTGGGAACTTATTTCAGCCTCTTCACCGCAACGGCTTTGCCATTCTCAGTCAGCTCCATCCGGTAAAACCCCATAAAATTCTTGGTTATTCTGACTTCGGGCCTGGTACCACGGTAGGGATAGTTGCCACGCTGGCGCTGTTGCCAGACCTGTCCGTTCTCCAGACGGAACACGGTATCCCCCGACCAGCCCTTGAAGGGCTGCTGTATCACGGAGACTATTTCCTGTTCCTGGGCCGCTTTTTTCACCTCTTCGTCGGTATTGAACAGCATCACTGAATCCTCGGCGGTATAGCGGATCAGGAAACTGTTGAGGGCCTGGCGCTCTGCCGGGGTGAGTTTCTCCAGCCCGGCTGCCCGGTACTCCTCGGGTGTCATCAGTTCTTCCACCCCGGGAAAGGTCGTTCCGTCCTGTGCCAGGACGGCGGCACTGGCCAACAGCACGGCGCAGAGCAGGGAATATTTCATAGGCGTCTCTCTCAATGCTTCTATCTACAGTATGGGTATACGATTGTCATTGTGGCCACCTACGGCAGCCCGCGCCGTGCCAGCCACTCGTCAACCTGGCCGAGATAGGTTTGGCGCAGCTGCGCCGATTCGTTTGCCAGCTGGTGTCCCGCCCCGGGTAACAGATTGAGCTCACTGCCCGGGAACAGGCCGGTATAGAACGGCACATTGTAGCGCCAATCGACGGTCTGGTCGGCATCTCCCTGTACGATCAGTGCCGGGCCCACGCCGAGGTCAGCCGCTGGCAAGCTGTCCAGCCAGTTGCGCAGGGCGCTTACCCAACGCACCGGCAAGCGCCGGCTCTGCAACGGGTCCCGTCGCAGGAACTGCAGAAACGCCGGGTCGCTCGAGTTCGGTGCGAACTCCCGCTCTATACTGTTGGTGAAATGGCGCACGATGGAATGGGTCAGCCGCCCCCGGCGCCAGCCCAGGGGGCGCGCCAGGGGTGCCAGCATCACCGCCGCCTGGAACGGCCAGGGATAACAGCGGGCATATTCGATCAGGGCGGCGCAGCCGGTACTCTGGGCCATCACCCACAGCGGCAACCCGGGCAGTCGGGCAGCTGCCAGCGCAGCGGCCACGGCGTGGCCATAGTCGGCGAAATCATCGATCACCGCCGGTTCACCCGATGACAGGCCGTGACCGGGCAGGTCAAACACCAGGACATTGAAGTTCCGTGACAAGCCGTACTCGATGAGTTTGGCAAACAGGCCGCTGTGGTCAAAGTAGCCGTGCACCAGCAGCAGGTTGCCGCGGGCGCCGGGCTGCAGCCAGCGGTGCAGCGCCAGTGAAAAGTCGCCCGATGCCACCCGCCCGCTATGATAGGTCGCAGCCGGCGAACGGCTGGAAAAATCGAGGTCGTAAAACCGGCAGAACTCGCGCTGCAGGGGCGTGATTGCCCCGGCATCGGCAAACGCCGGCAGCTGCTCGCGCAACTGGCGCAGCTGCTGCGGGGTCAAGCTGGCGTCCCGCGGGCTGACTGGTCTCAGTTAACCCGCTGGTCCAGCTCGCCGGCGTCGTAGGCCGACTGCATGACTGCCAGGGACTTCACCTTGATCCTGTCGGCGTTTCCGGCAGTACCGAAGGCCTCGTAGCGCTCGATGCAGATGTCCCGCATCGCGGTGATAGTCTCGGCAAGGTATTTGCGGGGATCAAATTCCGACGGCTTCTGGGCCAGGAAACGGCGAATGGCGCCCGTCGAGGCCAGGCGCAGATCGGTATCGATGTTGACCTTGCGCACGCCGTGGCGAATACCTTCCTGTATCTGCTCCAGCGGCACACCATAGGTCTCGGGAATCTCCCCGCCGTACTGGTTGATAATCGCCAGCCACTCCTGGGGCACCGAGGAGGAACCGTGCATCACCAGGTGGGTATTGGGAATGCGTTTGTTGATTTCCACGATGCGGTCGATCGCGAGGATATCACCGGTGGGGGGCCGGGTGAATTTGTAGGCCCCGTGACTGGTGCCGCAGGCGATGGCCAGGGCGTCAACCCCGGTGGCCTTGACGAAGCGGGCGGCCTCCTCCGGGTCGGTGAGCATCTGGTCGTGGGTGAGCGTACCCTCGGCGCCGATACCATCCTCCTCGCCGGCCTCCCCGGTCTCCAGGGAGCCCAGGCAACCCAGCTCACCCTCGACCGACACGCCACAGGCATGAGCCATTTCCACCACCTTGCGGGTGACCGCCGCATTGTAGTCATAGTCCATGGGGGTCTTGCCGTCCTCTCCCAGGGAGCCGTCCATCATTACCGAGCTGAAGCCAAGCTGTATGGAACGCTGGCAGACCGCCGGCGACACCCCGTGGTCCTGGTGGACCACGACGGGGATGTGAGGGAACTCGTTCATCGCCGCCTCCATCATGGCCCGCAGGAAGGGTGCTCCCGCATATTTACGGGCCCCGGCACTGGCCTGCATGATGACCGGCGAATTGGTCCTGTCCGCCGCCTCCATGATCGCCCGGGTCTGCTCCAGGTTGTTGACGTTGAACGCCGGCACCCCGTAGCCGTGTTCGGCGGCGTGGTCCAGCAACTGTCGCATACTGATTAGTGCCATTTTCGTAGTCCTTTTCTTCGCGAGATGAATGTGGGGTTGCCAGTTACTCCGGCGGCCGGCCGGCGCGCCGTTCGAGCATGGCAACCGCCGGCAGGGTCTTGCCCTCGACATATTCCAGGAAGGCGCCGCCGCCGGTAGATATATAGGAGACCTTATCGGTGATGCCAAATTTGTCAATCGCCGCCAGGGTATCGCCGCCGCCAGCGAGGGAGAAAGCGGGGCTGTCCGCGATGGCCCGGGCGATCTCACGGGTGCCGGAGGCGAACTGGTCGAACTCGAATACGCCCACGGGCCCGTTCCACAAAATAGTGCCGGCGCCCTTCAGGATAGCGGCGATTTCCGCCGCGGCAACCGGACCGATGTCCATGATCATATCGTTCTCGCCCACCTCTGCCGCCTGCCGCAGCGTGGCCTCGGCAGTCTCGGAGAATTCGGTGGCGGTGACCACGTCGGCGGGCAGGGGAATGCTGGTTTTCTGCATCAGGTCCCGGGCGGCGGCGACCAGGTCGTGTTCACACAGGGATTTGCCCACCGGCTTGCCGCTGGCAGCCAGGAAGGTATTGGCTATGCCGCCGCCCACCACCAGTTGGTCCACCTTGTCCGACAGGGTTTCCAGCACGGTCAGCTTGGTGGACACCTTGGCGCCGCCGACAATGGCCACCATCGGGCGCGCCGGGTTCGCCAGCGCCTTTTCAAGCGCGTTCAGCTCACCTTCCAGCAGCGGGCCGGCGCATGCCACCGGGGCAAACCGGCCAACCCCGTGGGTGGATGCCTGGGCCCGGTGGGCAGTGCCAAAGGCGTCCATTACAAAGATGTCGCACAGCGACGCATAGGCCCTGGCGAGGGCCTCATCGTCCTTTTTCTCGCCCGGATTGAAGCGGACGTTTTCCAGCAGGGCAACTTCCCCGTCCGCCAGTTCCACACCCCCGCGCCAGTCAGTCAGCAGGGTAACCGGCATTCCCAGCAAACCGGCGAGGTGGTCGGCCACCGGGGCCAGCGAAAACTGCGCGTCGAATTCACCCTCCACCGGACGGCCCAGGTGTGACATCAGAATCACCCTGGCACCTGAGCGCACCGCCGCCTCGATGGTCGGGAGCGCCGCGCGGATACGGGCATCGCTGCCGACCCGTCCATCCTTGATCGGCACGTTCAGGTCCTCGCGAATCAACACACGCTTTCCCTTGAGTTCGAGATCCCGCATCAGGTCTACTTTGAGTGTCATCTTTCCAGGCTCCTCATCACCAGAACAACGCTATTCCAGACCGCCCCAGTACCTGGCCACATCCAGCATCCGGTTAGCGTAAGCCCACTCGTTGTCGAACCAGGTGAGCACCTTTACCAGGCGCCCGCCGCTGACCCTTGTCTGGCTTGCATCGACTATGCCGGAGTGGGCGTCGTGGTTGAAATCACAGGAGGCCAGCAGCTCCTCAGTATAGCCCAGCACCCCGTTGAAACGGCTTTGAGCTGCATCATGCAATATGCGATTT
>JAZBNW010000296.1:0-6378 GCA_036350855.1 Halieaceae bacterium | reverse complement strand
GGATTCCTGGCGTACCGCTGACAGCGCTGCCCTTGAACCCGATGGTTCAAGGTGGCGGTCCCTGCACTGTATCAGGCTTTCCGGACCAGGCCGGACATGCACACCAACAGCAACGAGAAACCTCCGGTTACAAATTTATCGGCTCGAGGACTGTCTGCCTGGCGTATACGCCAGGTACCCGCGGCAAGTATAACCCAGATTATCGCGGTAGCGCTCCAATTCAGCCAATTTCCAGTTGGCGCAACTGGTACAGGGCATCGTCGAGTTTGCGGTTGATGCGTTGTACCGACTCCACCGAGGGAGGTAGTGCCACCGGTTCGGGTTCCTCGGAGGCCTGCAGTAACTCGTGGCTGATGTTCAGCGCGGCCATGACGGCGATACGCTCCAGGCCTATCACCTTGCCGGTATCGCGAATTGTGCGCATCTGCTTGTCGAGGTATTTGGCAGAGACGAGCAGTTCAGCCTCCTGTTCCGCCGGACATGCGACCTGGTATTCCTTGTCGAGGATTTTTACCGTCACAGTGTGGGGTTGGCTCACAAGTTTACTCCATAGTCCTGAGGCGGTTGATCATCGCTTCAACCCGGGTGCGGGCGAGCTCATTCTTGTCCATGAGGTCCTGTCTCTCCCGCTGCCAGCCTGCGCTGTCTGCCTTGAGCGCCTGGTTTTCACGGTTCAGTTGATCGCACAGCGCTATCAACTCATCAATTTTCTGTTCAAGAACCTGGAGCTGGTTGTCGGCCATGGAGTTATACTGGGGTCGCTAAATGTGTCTGCCACTATAGTGGTGGCCCGCAACAAGGTCAACGTAACAAAAGTCATAAATATCAATAGCCTGCCAAGTGATTTACAGCCATCAGTCGAGGTGTCCGGGCGGTTGTGGGGCGATGCCGTCCCGAAGGAGAAAAATATGTCCACCAATTCACGCGGTGAAGTGTCCCAATTTGATTTTGAAGACCTGGCGAATCAACTCATGGAACAGGGCCACGCGGTGTCTCCCGCCGATCTGCACGGTTGTCTGTGCGGGCTGCTGGCAGCGGGCGGAAGTCACAATGCCGAAGCCGGATTACAGGGCCTGGACCTGGCCCTGGGTGTGGACCTGCACGGCGAGTTGGCGGAGCAGGTGATGGCGCTGCATGTGGTTACCGCTGCGTCCCTGGAAGATGATGAATTCGATTTTTATCCGCTGCTGCTCGACGACAACGCCGATCTGGCCAGCCGCACGGCCGCGCTGGCGGGATGGTGCAGGAGCTTTCTCGCCGGATATGCACAGGGCAGCGGCGCGAGCGGGGAGCTGCGGCCCGGCGCACTGCCGGGAGACAGCAGCGAGGTCCTGGCCGATCTGGCGGCAATTGCGCAGGCAGACCTGGACGAGATTGTCGAGGACGAGGAGAGCGAAAGAAGTTACGCCGAACTGTCCGAATATATACGTTTTGCTGCCCTCAACGCCTACCTGGATACCATCGCCCATGCATCGCAGGGGTCCTCCGGTGACCCGGCTGCGCCCCGGCTGCACTAGGCCGCGGCGACAGTCAGTTACAGTGCCCGAGACCAGCTGTGCTAATCTGCGGCACTCTTGTTGGCAGGGAACAGGTCAGCGGCGAGCAGGCCCGCAGGGAAGAACAGGCGCAGCGCGATTATCATGAGTATCAGCAAATCTGAATTTGCCCGGCGCCGGAAAAACCTGATGGCGCTGATGGAACCCAACAGCATCGCCATTATTCCCTCGGCCCGGGAGCAGATGCGCAGCCGCGACACGGAACACCCCTTTCGCCAGGACAGCGATTTCTATTACCTGAGTGGTTTTACCGAGCCCGAGTCGGTGCTGGTGCTGGCGCCGGGTCGGCGCCACGGCCAGTATGTCATGTTCTGCCGGGAGAAAGACCCGGCGCAGGAACTGTGGAACGGTTACCGCGCCGGTCCCGATGGCGTCTGCGAAAAATTCGGCGCTGACGATGCGTTCCCGATCAATGACATCGACGACATATTGCCCGGGTTGATAGAGGGGAGGGAGCGTGTCTATTACTGCATGGGCCGCAGCGCAGATTTTGACCGCCAGATCATGGCCTGGGTCAACAGGATTCGCAGCAAGGAATCAAGCGGTGCCGTCCCCCCGGGGGAGTTCATCGACCTCGATCACATGATCCATGATTTACGCCTGGTTAAAAGCGCCGCCGAGCAACGCTTGCTGCGGCGCGCTGGTGAAATCACCGCCCGTGGACACTGCCGGGCAATGGCTTATTGCCAGCCCGGCAAATACGAGTACCAGCTGGAGGCGGAACTGATTCATGAGTTCGCCGCCTCAGGCGCGAGGCATCTGGCCTACCCCAGTATTGTCGGCAGCGGCGCGAATGCCTGTACCCTGCACTACCTCAGCAATGACGCCGTCATGCGCGATGGCGATATGGTGTTGATCGATGCGGGCTGTGAACTGGAATACTATGCGGCGGATGTCACCCGCACCTTTCCGGTCAACGGGCGGTTCAGCCGCGAGCAGCGCGCGCTGTACGAGATTGTTTTACAGGCGCAGTTGGCCGCCATCGCGGCCGTGAAGCCGGGCAATAACTGGAACCAGCCCCATGACGCGAGCGTGCAGGTGATCACCGCGGGCCTGGTGGAACTGGGTTTGCTCAAGGGCAGGGTGGACCGGCTGATCGAGCGCGAGGCCTACCGCCAGTTCTATATGCACCGGGTCGGCCACTGGCTGGGCCTGGATGTGCACGACGTGGGCGATTACCGGGTGGGCGACCAGTGGCGTCAACTGGAGGCGGGCATGGTGATGACGGTGGAGCCGGGTATCTATATATCCCCCAACAACAGCAAGGTAGCCAGAAAGTGGCGCGGTACAGGCATTCGCCTGGAGGACGACGTGCTGGTGACAACGGATGGCTGTGAGGTGCTGACTGCCGGCGTGCCCAAGACGATTGATGACATCGAGGCGCGGATGGCGGGATGATGCTGTGAAGAATTATCGTGATATCGTTATCGCCGGTGGCGGCATGGTCGGCGCCAGCCTGGCCCTGCAACTGGCGGCCATCCTGCCGTCACATATTTCCATTTGCCTGGTGGAAGGCTTCCCTCTGCCCCAACCGCTGGAGCAGGGCCGGCTGGAGTATCACCCTTCCTTTGACGCTCGCTCCACCGCACTGAGTTACAGCTCGCGCCTGATTTACGAAAAGATAGACTTCTGGGGCGAACTGCAAAAGTGGTTGTGCCCGATCGAGAGTATTCACGTGTCCAGTCGCGGCCGCTTCGGTAGTTCCCTGTTGCGCGCGGATGACTACGGCTGGGCGGCCCTTGGCTATGTGGTTGAGAATGCCTGGTTGGGCAATGCGCTGATCCAGGCGCTTTACCGTCAAAACCGGGTGGAAATAATGAGCCCCGCACGGGTCCAGGCAGCGACGCCCGATGGCTCCGGCATGAGGCTGGCCCTCGAGGGCGGGCCCGATCCGGTCATTCACACCGCGCTGCTACTGGTAGCGGACGGGGCCACCTCCGGACTTCGCGAGCAGCTCGGCGTCACGGTGCGGGAAAAACCCTACAACCAGCACGCCCTTATCGCCAACGTGGCGTTTGCCCGGCCCCATTCGGGCTGTGCCTATGAACGTTTTACCGACCGGGGCCCGCTGGCGCTGTTGCCGCTGCTTGCCTCAAAAACGGGCGAGCATCGCAGCGCGCTGGTATGGAGCCTGCCTCCCGATCAGGCCGGACGTCTGCAGGCCTGTTCCACAGACGAGTTTCTGCAGACACTGCAGGACAGGTTCGGCTATCGCCTCGGGCGGCTGCTGGAGGTGGGAGAGCGGCACTGCTATCCCCTGGCGCTGATGCAATCCAGTGAGCAGGTGCGACAGGCAGTGGTTGTCATGGGCAACGCGGCCCACGCCCTGCACCCGGTGGCTGGCCAGGGTTTTAACCTTGCCCTGCGGGACGTTGCGGAGCTGGCCGCCGTGCTGGCCGGGGGTGTCGCCCGGGGCCAGGCCGTCGGTGATCTCGCCCTGTTGCAGCAATACCTGCGGCGGCAGCAGTCTGACCAGAGCCGGACAATCGAATTCAGTGACCGCCTGCCCGGCCTGTTCATGGAGTCTGACCCCTTGCTGGGGTTGGCCAGGGACCTGGCGCTGTCGGGCCTCGATATCCTGCCGCCGCTCAAGCGCGAGTTTGTGCGCCACGCGGCGGGCGTGGCGGCGATGAGCGGCGGGTCAGCCGATAACAAGGGGCGGGCCAATGGCTGAGACGCAGCGTTTTGATGTGGCGATCATCGGGGCCGGCATTGCCGGAAGTGCCCTTGCGGCCGCTCTGGGAAACCAGGGCCTGAAGATCGCCCTGGTGGAGGCACGCCCGCTGGTCATGGCGGACCTGCCGGCGGCCAGGGACCTGCAGCATTTCGATGCGCGCGTCAGCGCGATCACGCCCCGCTCGAAATTGCTGCTCGAGACCTTGGGCGCCTGGCAGGCCATAGCCGCCTACCGCCAGTGCCCCTACCGCCACATGACCGTGTGGGATGCCGAGGGCACCGGGGCTATCGAATTCGACTGTGATGATGTGCAGGCCCCCGCCCTGGGACATATCGTGGAGAACCGGGCTATCGTCAACGCCCTGCTGGCGCGAGTTGCCGAGTGTGCGGATATTACGACACTCGATGGGGCGCAGTTGCAGGACTGCATTCGTATGGAAGACGGCCCCGGGGTCCACGTGCGCCTGGAAGGCGGGCTCGCGCTGGAGGCCGACCTGCTGGTCGCGGCCGACGGAGCGGTCTCACCGGTGCGTGAAATGATGGCCTTCCCCACCCGCGAGTGGGACTACGGTCACCGCGCCATCGTGACCACGGTGCAGGTGGAACATGCGCACCAGGACACCTGCTGGCAGCGATTCCTCACCACCGGCCCACTGGCGTTCCTCCCCTTGCCGGGTGAGGCTGGACGGCATTACTGCTCGATTGTCTGGTCCCTGCAGGAGGCGCTGGTGGATGATTTGCTGGCACTGGACACGCCGGCGTTCTGTGCTGCCCTCGAGCACGCCTTCGAGGGCCGGCTCGGCAGGGTGCTGGATTGCGCCGCCCGGTTTGCCTTTCCCCTGCGCCAGCGCCACGCCATCGATTATGTGCAGGCGGGCGTGGCCCTGGTGGGAGATGCGGCTCATACCATTCATCCCCTGGCGGGTCAGGGCATCAACCTGGGCCTGCAGGATGTCGGCGTGCTGGCCGAGGAAGTGCTCGCCGGTCACGCCAGGGGGGTCAACCCCGGGCAACTGGCGCTGCTGCGGCGCTACCAGCGACGCCGCAAGGGTGAGAACCTGCTGATGATGGCGGCGATGGATGGCTTCAAGACCCTGTTCGAACAGCAGGCCCTGCCGTTGCGATGGTTGCGCAATGCCGGCATGCGGGGGGTCAGCCGGATAGGACCCCTGAAGCAGCAACTGATACGTCACGCCATGGGTGTCGGTTGATTACAGGCCATCACTCGCAGGTCATTGTTTTTCCACCGCCGCCCGCTAGAATAGGGGCGGCCGCATCGCTGCGGCAGTAATCCCTGTCCGTCCGTTCGCCCCACCCGGATTCAGCATCGCCAGAGGAAATGACATGAGCCAGACTCCCAGTGAATTGAAATACGCCAGCAGCCACGAGTGGGCGCGTTTGGAGGAGGATGGCACGGTCACCGTGGGCATCACCGACCATGCCCAGGCGGCACTGGGCGACGTGGTCTTTGTCGAGTTGCCCGATGTCGGCACCGTGCTCGCCGCGGGCGATGATGCCGGTGTGGTCGAGTCCGTCAAGGCGGCATCGGATGTCTACGCCCCGATCGGTGGTGAGGTGATCGAGGTCAACACCCAGCTCGAGGACGAGCCCGAAACGGTGAACTCGGACCCCTACCACGAGGGCTGGTTCTATAAACTCCAGCCCAGCGACAGCAGTGAACTGGACGCACTGCTGTCAGCGGCAGATTACCAGCAGCAGTGTGACGACGAAGATTAGGCGGTGGCGCCCGCCGCCGAGCTGTTCCTGCGACGGGGCGCCGACCGGCGCCTGCGCGGCGGCCATCTCTGGATCTACTCCAACGAAATAGACACCGCGCGCAGCCCCTTGCCGGGCTTTGCGGCAGGCGACCCGGTCTGTGTCCGGGACGCCGGCGGCAAAGCCCTGGGCTCCGCCTACATGGAACCCCAGTCCCTGATCTGCGCCCGGCTTTACGCCCCGGGGGAATCGCGCGCACTCGACGAGGAACTCTTTCGGGAGCGGCTGGCGACGGCTCTGGCCGGCAGGACCACCGTTTTTGACAAACCCTTCTACCGGCTGGTCTACGGCGACAGCGACACCTTGCCGGGCATAGTGGTCGACCGCTTCGGCGACCACCTGGTCGTGCAGTTCAACAACGAGGGCATCG
>JAZBNW010000295.1:0-10236 GCA_036350855.1 Halieaceae bacterium | reverse complement strand
CTCGAACTGTTGTACGAAGACCCCTTTTCACGCCACTACCTGAAACGCTGGACAATAGCCTGCTGCCAACCGCTGCCAGCCATAGAACAATTCAGGCACCGGGAACACCGGATCCTGCTGAGAAGGGAGCTGGTGGATTACCTTCCCGATGGTATCAATCACCACCGGATTACGGCACTGGCTGCACTGCTCGATACGGCCGACTCCGGCGAAGCCCTTTTAAAGGGCCTGTTGAGCCTGTCGCTTCCAGCCACTTTCGTGGTGGGCATGGCTGAAGCCGTATCACAGCAGCATGTAGAGTCGGATGGCAGCACGGTGGCCGCCGCCATGGAAGCCTGGGAGCGGCAATGGCCGCAAGGACAACCGGCTGAGTTGGTAGGCCCCAGCCCCACCACGGTGAGATCCCTGGCGACTCGAATCCAGCACTATACCGAGGCGCGCGACCTGCTCGTGAAGCACAATCTTCGTCTGGTCTATACCATCGCCGGGCGCAACCGCAAGAATGGTGTTGCATTCCTGGACCTGGTGCAGGAGGGCAACCTGGGGCTGCTGAGGGCAGCGGAGAAATTCCGGTTCGAGCGCGGCTATCGATTCAGCACCTACGCCTTCAACTGGATCACCCAGGGCGTGAAGCGCTACCTTGCCGACACGACCGGAACCATTCGTTACCCCGGCCACATCCAGGAGCAACTGGGCAGACTGCACGGCGAGCGTGGCAGGAGCCTGGCACGCTCCGGGGTCCCATTGCGCGATACCGAACTGGCGGGCGCGCTCGGGCTACCCATCGGCAAAACGCGCGAATTGCTGCAGTTGCGCAGTTTCAATCTTTCACTCTCGGCGCCCCGGTTCGAAGATGAACCGGGCGCCGCGCTACTCGATACGATAGCCGGCGGCCCCTTTGCCGACCCGGAGGACGAAGCGGAGCACGCTTCGCTCAGTCGCCGCCTGCTCGGCGAAATCAGCCGGCTTACAGAGCCCGAGCAGCGGGTTGTCGTGCAGCGCTGGGGCCTGCGCAAGGGCCCACCCCTGAGCCGGGCCGAGATCGCCGACCAGATGTCACTGAGTTGTGAGAGGGTGCGTCAGCTGGAGCAGTCCGCAGTTGAGAAGCTCAGGCAAAACGACTCGATGCGCGCGCTGTACAGTGACCACTGTGGAAGGCTGACGGGGTGACTGCAGCGCGCTACCCGCCCTGAATCCGGGGCATCAGGTACACTTCAGTGCCTTCGCGGATCTCGACATCCCAGTTGTCACGATAGATTTCACCGTTGACCGCAAGTGCAATGCCTTCATCGAGATGTTTCTGCAGGCGAGGATATTTCGCCAGCAGCTTGCTCATGAGTTGGCGCAGTGTTGTCGCCTCTATTTCGAGAGACTCCGCCCCGCCCAGGGCGGAGCGCAATGACGACATGTAGCTTACCTTGACCAACGGCATGCGGGCACCCCGGGTCAGGTGGCATCCAGCTGCTCAAGCGCCTTGAGGATACGCGGCGGTGACATCGGCACATGGTTCATGCGCACCCCCACGGCGTTCGATATCGCGTTACCTATCGCGGCAAGCGGCGGAACGATCGAGGTTTCGCCAACGCCGCGTACGCCATAGGGGTGATTGGGGTTGGGGATCTCCAGAATCTGGGTATCGATAAAAGGCAGGTCCGAGCAAACCGGAATCCGGTAATCCAGGAAGCCCGGGTTTTGCAGTCGCCCGTCCTCGCCGTAGATGTATTCCTCGTTGAGTGCCCAGCCGATACCCTGGGCGGCCCCGCCCTGCATCTGCCCTTCCACGTAGGTGGGGTGTATCGCCTTGCCGGCGTCCTGCACGACCGTATATCGAATGACCCGCGTTCCGCCGGTCTCAGGGTCCACTTCCACGTCACATATGTGGCTGGCGAAGGACACACCCGCGTTATCGGGAACGGATTCATTGTGCCCGGCGATAGGACCGCCGGTCGTGGGTGAGGCGGCGGCGATCTCCGCCAGGGACAACGGCTTGAGCTTGCGGTGCTTGCTACCGATGGCTTTGGCGCTACCGGCTTCCCAGGCAACATCCTCCACCGGGATGTTCCACATGATCGCGGCGCGTTCCCGCAGGACGCCAATCGCCTGGCGAGCGGCAAAGATGGCCGCCATGCCGGAGGAAAATGTGCCACGGCTGCCTTCGGTCGTGTCGTTGTGACCGAGCGACCCGGTATCCGCGATATGCGCTTTTACCTGCTCATAGGGGATACCAAGTTCCTCGGCGGCTATCAGTGACAGCGATGCCCTGGAGCCGCCGACATCGATGGTACCCACGGTAAGCGTCACCGAGCCGTCGGTGGCGATGTTGAGATCGGTGCAGGTCTGCCCGCCAAAGTTGAACCAGAAGCCACAGGCCATGCCCCGCCCCTGGTTTTTCTTCAGTCTGGCCCGCATATGGGGATGGTTTTTGACGGCCTCCAGGGTGGCCCCGATGCCGATGGGGCCGTAGACGGGCCCATAGCATGCCCGCGTTCCCTCCCGGGCGGCATTCCTGATGCGAAAATCCACCGGATCCATGCCCAGCTCCTTCGCCACCATATCCATGGTGCTTTCCACGGCAAAGGCGATCATGGGTGCAGAGGGCGCACGGTAGGCGGCCACTTTGGGGCGGTTTACCACGACGTCATAGCCCACGGACTTGACGTTGGCCAGGTTATAGCAGGCGAAGGACGTCATCGCCCCGATCATGGCCCAGGGCATGCCGGGAATTGCGCCCCGGAACGCGCCGCCCTGGTAGCGCAGTGCGGCGAAGGCCGCCGTGACCGTGCCGTCCTTCTTCGCGCCGATCTTGATGTCGATGGAAGTGGATGAGGTAGGGCCGCTGGCCCGGAACACTTCTTCCCGGCTCATCACCGCCTTGACGGGCCGGTTTGCCTTGCGCGACAGGGCCAGGGTGATGGGCTCTATCCACACATGGGTTTTGCCCCCGAACCCGCCGCCGATCTCCGACGAGGTCACTTTCAGTTTGGCGATGTCCATACCGAGCAGGCTGGCGCAGACACTGCGATAGGTGAAATGCCCCTGGGTCGTTACCCACAGCTCACCGGTACCATCGGGGTTGACGCTGGCAACACAGGCGTGGGGCTCTATGTAGCCCTGGTGAGTCTGCTCGGTCTTGTAGCTCTTCTCGACGATGAGGTCGGCCTCGGCAAAACCCGCCTCCACATCGCCGTGACCGAATTCGGCTACATTGTACAAATTCGAGGGTTTCGTCGGCCTGGGCTCGATTCCCGCGGTATACATGTCCTCGTGAATGACTGGCGCCTCGGGTTTCATCGCTTCATCCACGTCCGTTACGTGGGGCAATACCTCATAGGTCACCTTGATCAGCTTCAGCGCCTTTTTCGCGGTTTGTTCATCCACCGCGGCCACGGCCGCCACGGCGTGACCGTCATACAGGGCCCGACCCCGGGCCATGCAATTTTCCAGTATGTCCCGGGCAGCGTTGTCGCCGTTGGTCAGGTCGGGCAGGTCCGCACTGGTGATGATCGCCTTCACCCCGCTGAGTTTCTCGGCCCGAGAGGTGGAGATCTTCAGGATGCGGGCATGGGCGTGTGGCGAGCGCAGGAACAGGCCCACCAGCTGGCCCGGGGCATTGTAGTCGGCGCCGTACCTGGCGCGGCCTGTCACCTTGTCAACGCCATCCGGCCGCTGCACCCGTGAGCCGATGACTTTGAATTTCTGATTTGTATAGCTCGGATCGTTTCCCATGTCTGTTTCCTGTCGGTGTTCGTTACATCACTGTTGGCGCAATGTCGGGAACTTACTCAATCTGGCTCTTCATGCCTTCTTGCGAGGGCTTTTCTTCTTGTCCAATTTCCTCATTTCCTTCGCACTTGCCTGCACCGCGTGGACGATCTTGTCGTAGCCCGTGCAGCGGCACAGATTACCGGCAAGCGCGTAGCGGATCTCCGATTCTGTCGGGTCGGGGTTGCGCTCCAGCAGCACTCTTGCGGCCATCAGAAATCCCGGGGTGCAGATTCCGCATTGCAACGCCGCGTGATCAATGAAGTTCTCCTGCAGCGGGTGCAGCTTCCCATCTACCGCCATGCCTTCGATAGTGGCGATTTCACGGCCCTGGGCTTCCACGCCCAATACCAGGCAGGAGCACACCAGGCGGCCGTCGAGCGTGACGCTGCAGGCACCGCAGTCACCCGTACTGCAACCTTCCTTTGCACCGATCAATCCGAGTCGGTTGCGCAGGACGGACAGCAGGGACTCTTCAGGCGGGCAGGCGAACTGCACTGCATCGTCATTGATTGTGGTAGAAACCAGAACAGCAGACATCAGGCACCCCCTGCGCGTTTAAAGGCAATTTTGGCAGCACGCCTGGCCAGTACGCCGGCGACTTTTGTCCGGTACTCGATGGTACCCCGTTTGTCATCGATGGGATTACAGGCGGCGCTACAGGCGGCAGCCAACTTATCCAGGGCCTCGTCATCCAGCCGGGTTCCCACAATGGCCCTGGCCGCCGCCGGCACAAGAATAGCCGTTGGGGCGACCGCCCCGAGAACCACCCGGGCGCTCTTCACACGCCCCCGCTCCAGGGTCAGATTGACCCCCACGCTGACGACGGCAATATCCATTTCCGTTCTCGGGGTAAAACGCAGGTAGGCATCCGCCGACCTGGCGGCGCGTGCGGGCAGGATCACGGCCTCGATGACCTCCCCTTTGGCCAGCGAGGTCTTGCCGGGGCCGGTGACAATTTTTTCGATGGGAACGGTGCGACGCCGGCGCGGGCTCACCACCACGACCTTCGCCCCGGCCGCTATCATGGCAGGCACACTGTCCGCCGCCGGCGATGCATTGCAGAGATTGCCGACCATGGTGCAGCGGCTCTGTATCTGGTCGGAACCAATCAAATTGGTCGCCTCGACCACTCCGGGCCAGGCTTTGGCTATCCCCTTGTGCTCGCCGAGTTCAGCCCCGGATACGGCGGCGCCGATGCGCGACCCGCTGGCGGAGTGGCTGATGGCCTTCATGGCGGGGATACGCTTGATATCCACCACCAGTCCCGGCTCGATATGGCCAAGCTTCATGCGAACCAGGAGATCGGTGCCGCCGGCGAGTACAAATGCACCGCCGGGTTCGCTTTCGAGCAGCGCAGCCGCCTCTCGGGTTGTTGCTGGTGCTTCGTATCTCATTGGACTGTCACACTCCGTCGGTGGGCTGCGTGGAAGGTAGGAGTATGGACACCATGGATAAATTGATCAATGTCTGGCTCACTACATAGGTGTACTGATACCTCTAACTGATACCGAAAGTTACATTTTTGTACCACTTCCACCGATGCTCAGACTGTGCCGCATCGGCTGGACTGTTGGGTGACCGCCACTTTGCTGTGAGAGATGCACGCCCTATCTGAAACCCCGCTATCTGCTTCTGTCGTTCGCGCTCTGTTTTGGCCTCGGTTTGCCCGGCACTGCGGCGGAGGTTGCCACTGACAGGCTCTCGCAGATAGTCAGGGTAATGGCGTTCAACGAATTTGAGGGCCGGGCCCCGGATACTCAAAACGGAGCGGGCTCTGCAACGCAGCGTGGTATTCGCCTTGTGGACCGGTGAGGAAAGTGGCCTTTTAGTTTATACAGCCTATTCTGCCAGGCCGATTTATCCGCTGCAGAGCAAGGTGGCGAATCTGACTCTGGCTATGCTGCTGACCGCGGGTCCCGCCCGGGATGTGATACTGGTCGGCAGTTCAAGGCGGTCCGCGAAAGTACCGATGCATTTCGCCAGCGGCAGCAGTCCCAACCTCGCGCCGGTACCCGCACGCCCTGACCCTATTTGATCTGCACCTCTTCACCGGCGGTTACGCCTCCCTGGGTCCAGTCACATTGCCAGCCCTGGAAGGCCAGAGCAGGATATGGGTCCGGTCGTATCCACGTCGGCGTCTCATACACAATTTCGAACTGCCGATCCTCCCGGATTCTGCCTATAAGAAACGGTTTGTAGGTGTGGCGGGTTTTGGGATCGACCATAATTTTGCCGCCCGGTGCATCGAACTCTATACCGCTGTTAAATGCATCCAGCACGCGGTCTACCTCAAAGCTACCGGCTTTCTCCACCGCCAGCTTCCAAAGGTATACCTGGGAATACGCCGCTTCCATCGGGTCACTGACAACCCTGTCCTCGCCATGTTCAGCTTGAAATCGTTCGACGAATGAGCGATTGGCGGGTGTATCGACGCTCTGGAAGTAACTCCACCCCGCCAGGTGACCCTCGACGTCTGCTGGCAGGATCCCCCGCAATTCGTCCTCGCCAATGCTCGTGGCAAACACCGGCAGTTGCTGGGGCGTAATTCCACGGATCGCCAACTCATGGTAGAAGTGCACATTGGTGTCACCGTTGAGGGTACTGAAGATGACATCCGGGTTTACCGCCAGAATTTCATCTACCACAGCCTTGTAATCGCGCTCACCCAGCGGAGTGTAAAGTTCGCCGACAACCTCTGCGCCATGTTGCTCGGCATACTTTTGGACAATGTAGTTTGCTGTCCTGGGGTAGACATAGTCCGAGCCGAGCAGGAAGAAGCGTCTTCTCCCGCCCCCTTTCCCGCCGACCAACCACTCGATTGCCGGGAGAATCTGTTGGTTGGGCGCCAGTCCCGTGTAGATTATATTACGCGAACATTCATTGCCCTCGTACTGCAGGGGATAGAAGAGCAACCCGTTGTGCTCCTCAAAAACCGGCAGCACGGCAATACGACTCGCGGATGTCCAGCAACCGAACACCGCGGCGACCCGGTCTTCCAGTAGAAGCTTGGCAGCCTTTTTGGGGAATATATCTTCAGAGCGCGAACGCGCATCTTCAATCACAGGCTGGATCATTCTTCCCAGCACTCCACCAGCGGCGTTGATCTCCTCGATTGCCATAATCTCCATGTCGACAAGCGAGATTTCGCTGATCGCCATGGTACCGGTTTGCGAGTGCAGGATGCCAACCTTGACCGGATCGCGCTCCACGGGCCGTCTATCACAGCCAGTGAGCATCAGCGGGGCAAGCGGCGCCACGGCGGCCAGTCCTGCCGCGGTAGCGCCGCGATTCAAAAGTTGCCGGCGGGTAACGTAATGATTCTTGTCTGTCATTCTGCTGTATTTATCCTGGTCGCTCATTCCATTGCCGAATACAGAGTTGCCGTCCGCTCTACTCCTGCCAGGGAATAAAAGGCTTGTCGTCTTCCCCCTCCGCGAACAAACGATAACGCCAGTGCGGTGCGGGGTTGAGGAGCACGCGGCCTGGGCCGAAAAATACCCGCAAACGACCTTGCCCGGCGGTAAATTTTCCGAAAAAATTGTCGGTCGGACGGCGCACCCTGAAGCGCACATCCGAACTCCAGCCAATCACGCTCTTGCCATCGACCGCTACTTTCTGACCCTCCACCAGGGTCAGTTCCTCGATAGGTCCGCGTGTGCGGACCGCAACTTTTCCGCTACCTCTGACCCGGGTCTGTAAATAGATAATTGGTTCACGAGCGCGGTAAGCGGTCCAGAAATCAACGCGATGAAAACTCACGTCTACGCTGCCTTCCGATGCCCAGTAGGTTCCGCGTTCCAGGATCCAGTTCTCATCGTGGAGATCCATGACGTGAAATCCGCCGAGGGATGACAGCAGGGTGACGACGCCCGTCCCGCTATAGGTTGGCCGGTATATGGCCTGCATCGCAAGTACCGACTTTATAGCCGATGGTATCGAAGGAATGAGCCGTGAATGAATCTTGATGTCGCCGGTCAGGTACGACAGTGCGCCCGCTTCAGCGCGCACGGTTTCATTGTTGAGTGTCATGTCGACATAGTGAACTCCCTCGACTTCATGCACATCAAAGCTGGCCATCGATGGTTAGTCCCGCATCCTTTGCCAATACAGTTGTTCGAAGGGTTCGGGCGAAATACTGACTGCTCCCCTGAATGGATTATCCATCACTGCGATCAACAGAATCATCACACCCAGGAAAAACGATAGCACGCCTCCCAGGAAAAGCATGGTTACGTAACGTATATCGAACAGCCAGAATAACGCTATATTCAGAATCGCACCGACAATAACGACGAACCACATGATGGCGGGTATTCCGGTGGTCACCGACTGCTCCCGTATGCGCTGCTTATCCAGGAAAACATTGAACTGGTGGAGCGTCTGGGCAAAGATGAGTTCCTCGGTTTTCGAGCCGGGCTCGAAAGCCAGCATTCGTTCCTGGAAAGCCTTGAGTTTTGTAGATCCCTGGCCAGGAACCCTGCCCTTTTCATACTCGGGCCAGCCGTACTTTATCACCCATCGGCAATAGTCACGCAGCAACCAGCTCAGATTCTGTCCGTGTGGTTCAGGGAAAGTCGACACGCCCTCATACAGGGTTTCGAGGGACGAGACTTCCTGCACGATATTGGACTCAACGCGACTGAAATTCTGGTAGGCTGCTACCGCTATGAGGCCGAGCAATAAACCGTAGAACACCCCGAATGAGGACAGGACATAGCCGACGATCTCATTACCACTCTGGCGCGAGCGGACAAACGGGCGCAAAATGGGCCGCAACAGCGTACCACCCAGCCAGCAATAGCCGACAAAGATAACAGCCACCCAGATGGCGAGCGTCTTAATCGGAAGATCATAAATCCAGTCCGGCACTGTGCTCTATTCTCGTTTATTAGGTTACCCGGCTCGTCCCGGAGAACAGAATCATAGCTGCTGACCCTGAAATTGCCAGCCGCGTCACGCTCAGCTCCACCACGCTATCACCAGCGGCATAGGTAACTCTACTCGCCGGCCTACATGGCGCGCTCGGCCCGGAACTTATGCCGGTGCAAATCAGGATTCAAGTGTCAGCTCAGGGACTCATAGTAAATCTCGTCATTCAAGGGGTCAGAGTCCTTGATTTGGCTCCTCTGGCTGGCGGTTCAAGGACTCTGACCCCTTGAACCTTGAATTTTCTCAAAGAAACCGGGCAAACAAAAAGAAGCCGAGCATGGCAAAGGCAATCGCCATTTTTGCCGCAGTACCCAGCAGCAGCCCCACCGTCGCGCCGATACCCGCGCGCCCGGCGGCATGCAGGTCATCCCGCTCGGTCAATTCGCCCAGTACCGCACCGATGAAGGGGCCCAGCAGGATGCCCGGCAAGCCAAAGAAAATACCGACCAGGGCGCCGATTGCGGCGCCTATGGCCGCCTTCGAAGAGGCGCCGAAATGCTTCGCCCCGAGCGCGCCGGAGATGAAATCCACCAGGTAGGCGAGCACGCTCATGACGGCAAGCACGGCGAGGGCGCCATAGCCCACATACTCGAAATCCTCAGCCCAGGCAGCGACAAAAAAGCCGGCGAATAGTAGCGGCGGTCCCGGCAGCGCGGGCAGCAACATGCCGGCGATGCCGATTGCCACGAGGACCGCGCCCAGCAGCCAAAGTGCCACAACTGTTTCCATAAAACGTTCTCCACAGTATTCCGGGGGATTGTAGCCCCAATCGCCGGCGTTTGGTGCTTGCATGCAGCCTGGTCGGGCGTCATCATCCACGTTATGGGACTCTCAAGCCAACTTCGCGACCGACGCCTCGCTGCAATCGGAACCGCGATATTACTCGCCGCCACATTCCTGCCCGGTTGCGCTTTCCTGGCCGGCACGCCGCCCGCCACCTTTGCCACCCCCGTGCCGAGCGATCGATTCCCCGTTCCAGAGGCGGGCAACGACATCGTGGGAAGAGTCCAGGTAGCCATCGCCCAAGATCGGGACACGCTTCCCGAGATCGCCCGACGCTACAATCTGGGTTACGAGGAAATCATCGCCGCCAACCCGGGTGTCGATCCCTGGCGGCCGGGCCAGGGTACGCCAGTGGTGCTACCCACAGCCTTCATCCTGCCCGGTGGAGCCCGGGAGGGACTGGTATTGAACCTCGCCTCGATGCGCCTGTATTACTACCCCAAAGCCAAAGCGGGACAGGCTGCGGAGGTCATCACCCACCCTGTAGGCATCGGCCGAGAGGGCTGGCACACACCACAGGGTACGACCCGCATCATCCAGAAGACCGCCAATCCCACCTGGACCGTGCCCGCCTCGGTGCGCAGGGAGCACGCCGCCGAGGGGGACCCCCTGCCGGCGGTGGTACCCCCGGGGCCAGACAATCCGCTGGGGGAATACGCCATGCGCCTGAGCATGCCGAGCTATCTCATCCACGGCACCAACAAACCCTGGGGCGTGGGCATGCGGGTCAGTCACGGTTGCATCCGAATGTACCCGGAG
>JAZBNW010000294.1:0-11591 GCA_036350855.1 Halieaceae bacterium | reverse complement strand
ACCCGTGCTGCGCGGGTTGGCCACATAGAAGGCGCCGGAGTTCACCGCTCCCAGGGCATTGGTCTCGGTCAGGCCGTAGCCGATGCCGGGGGAGGCGCGCTTGAACGTGGCGCTGATCTTGCCCACCTGGTCGGGAGGCCGCGCCGCGCCGCCGGCCATGATCTCCGCGAGGGAGGAAATATCACGGTCAGAACTCGCAGCCGCTGCCTGCAACTCGGCGGACATGGTGGGTACCCCGTTGAACCAGGTGATGCGCTCCTGTTCGATCAGCCTCAAAGCCTCCTGCGGATCCCATTTGTGCATGATCACGAGCTTGCGCCCGATAATCACCGACAGCATGAACGCCGAGTGGCTGGCCGTGCAGTGGAACAGGGGGACGGTCAGCAGGCCGGCAGGGGGGTACTTGTCCGCCGGCGCTCCGGCACCCGCCACCATCTTGGTAGCGACCCCCATCAGCATCCAGCTGTATAGAGCCGACAGTATGCCCCGGTGAGACGACAGGGCCCCCTTGGGGTGACCCGTCGATCCGGAGGTGTACATGATGGTGGCGTAATCTTCAGGCGCCACATCCACTGCGGGCATCGCCTGCCCGGCATACTCTGCGAGCAGGTCCGCGAAGGGAGTGTGCTCGATATCGAGGCCGGAGCAATCATCCACCGAGATGATCTGCAGCCCGTGGCGCCGCGCGATCGGCAGCAGACGCTCGATCCTGTCACGATCGGCCACGACCACCCGGGCGCCGCTGTCCTGGAAGCCGTAGTCCAGCTCCTCGGTGGTCCACCAGGCATTCATCGGCACCGCCACGGCGCCGATGGACGTCACCCCGACAAACGCCATCATCCACTGGGGGTTGTTGCGACTGAGAATGGCGACACGGTCACCTTTGGCCACGCCAAAGCTGCCCAGCAGGGCTGCGGCGAACTCGGCACTGTGACTGTAGCCCTGCGCATAGGTATAACGCTCCTGCAGATAGACGGCAAAATCCTTGTCACCCTGGCGCTGCATGTTGAGGAAATACTGGCCCAGGTTGGCGGGCATGGTGCTGTAGTTGCGGTACTCGACCCCGCCTATCCGGACCGCATCCAGGGCAAAGGGCTGCCCCGGGGCGGTCAATGCGGCCACTGTCTCATCAAACTTGCGGACGTCGCTGTTCATTACTGTGTGCCTACTCCCTCAAATCGTTAGAAACCATTGAGCAAGGCGAATCGGTCAAGATGATAGTTGTAGTCGCCAAAGGTATGCTGCGCCACGCGGGCGCGCTTGATAAAGAAGCCGATATCGTACTCATCGGTCATGCCGATACCCCCGTGCATCTGGATCGCCTCGTTGGTGGCGCGCTGGGCGACCTCGCACAGTTTCGCCTTGGCGGCGCTGGCCATGAGCGCCAGGTCAGCCTCGCCGTCATCCACCGCGTGCAGCGCCTGCAAAACGATGGAACGACCGAGTTCAAGCTCGGCGAACAACTCCGCCGCCCGGTGCTGCAGGCCCTGGAAGGAACCGATGACCCGGCCGAACTGCTTGCGCTCCTTGAGGTAGGCCACCGTACGCTCAAAGGCTTCGGCGGACAAGCCCAGCAACTCGGCGGCCAGACCGATATTGGCAATATCCAGGGTCCGGCTCAGAGCCGGCCAGGCCAGGCCCTCGGTCCCCAGCAGCTGCGCGGCACTCACCCGCACATTGTCGAGCATCAGGGCGCCCACATTGCGCGAATCCACCAGGCTGCGCCTGGCCACCGTGAGGCCGGCGACGCCGGCGTCCACCAGGAACGCGCTCAGGCCCTGCTCCTCCCCAGCCACGCCAGCCGTGCGGGCGATCACGATAAATGTTGCCGCGGATGTGGCATCCAGTACCATCAGCTTGCTGCCGTTGAGCACGAATTCGTCGCCGTCACGCACAGCGCTCGCCGCGCCCTGCAGCGGTGCGTGGTGGTTGCCTTCCTGCAGCGCCAGCGTGGCCAGCAGCGCGCCGGAGGCGATTGCCGGCAGCAGCTGTTGTTTCTGCTCCTCGCTGCCCAGTTCCGCGATCAGGGTGGCAGCCACCAGTACCGTGGATTGCAGCGGACTGGCGCTCAGGTTGCGCCCGGCCTGTTCCAGCACCAGCCCGAGGCCGGTATAACCATAGCCAAGGCCGCCAAATTCCTCGGGGATCGCGATGCCCGCCCAGCCCATCTGCGCCATCTCCTGCCAGACGCCGCTGGAAAAACCCTGCTCGCTCCCACTGTCGCGCAGTTCGCGCAACTGGGCCACGCCGGCCTTTTCCGCCAGGAAACCCGCCGCGGCCTCCTTGAGCATTGCCTGCTCTTCATTCAATACCAGTGCCATGATGTGATGCTCCTCGTCTATTCGCCGCTTACGCGTCGGGCAGGCCAAGCACGCGCTTGGAGATGATGTTCAGCTGCACCTCGGAGGTGCCGCCCTCGATGGAGTTGCCCTTGGAGCGCAGCCAGTCGCGACTGACCACCCCGTCGCGATACTCGTCGCCTTCCCAGCCCAGGGCCTCCTCGCCCAGTGCCGCCATGTTCAGTTCGTTGCGCCGCTTGTTCAACTCGGTACCGTAGTACTTGAAGATGGATGACGCGGCACCCAGGCCCTGTCCCGCTTTCGCCTCATCGCCCACCCGGGCCATGGTCGCGCCGAACACCAGGGTGTCCAGCTGGTACTGGGCGATCGTCTGGCGCAGCACACCATTTGCCAGTCGACCGGTGGCATCGCTGCCCATGGCTTCCAGCGCGATTTGCCCGACGGATTTTTTCGGGGCGGCGCCGAAACCGGAAATCATCTCCCGCTCGTGGGTCAGCAGGTACTTGGCGATGGCCCAGCCCTTGCCCTCTTCGCCAATCAGGTTGCTTTTGTAGGCCTTCACATTGTCGAAGAAGGTTTCACAAAACGGTGACGAGCCGCTGATCAGCTTGATCGGCCGCGTGGTGACGCCGGGGCTCGCCATGTCGAACAGCACGAAACTGATGCCCTCGTGCTTGCTGCCGCTGTTGTCGGTACGCACCAGGCAGAATATCCAGTCGGCCTTGTCGGCATAGCTGGTCCAGATTTTCTGGCCGTTGATCAGGTAATGGTCGCCCTTGTCTTCCGCCCTGGTGGCGAGGCTGGCGAGGTCGGACCCGGCATTAGGCTCCGAGTAACCCTGGCACCAGCGAATCTCTCCCCTGGCGATTTTGGGCAGATGTTCCAGCTTTTGCGCCTCGGTCCCGAACTCCAGCAGCGCCGGGCCCAGCATGGAGATGCCAAAACTGTCCAGCGCCCTGCGGGCGTTGATCCGGGCCATTTCCTCCCGCAGTATTTTCACCTCCTCGCTGCCCAGGCCGCCGCCGCCGTACTCCTTTGGCCAGTGGGGTACCGTCCAGCCTTTTGCGGCCATGCGGTCGCACCAGATTTTCTGGTCGGGATGGTCGATCTCGGGATTGCGTCCGCCGTTGTAGAGATCGTCGAAGCCCTTGGCGGGGGTGCGCATGCTGGCGGGACAGTTCTCTTCCAGCCAGGCGCGTGTCTCCTGGCGGAATTGTTCAAGGTCGCTCACGGGATTGCCTCTTTGTGTATTGCAGGATGACGACTGCCGGACCGTGGCCGGCAATTTGGCTCCTCATTATAGACACGGGGCCGCCACGCTGCCGGGAGGCCCCAAAACCGGATTTGAACATACAGTATGTTTTGCTTTCACTCAAGTATCTCGTGGCGGGCTTCTCCTGGCCGAGGGCATCCTGGGGTTGTGCTTGCCAGGAGGTCGCAACCGGGAAGCAGCCCTTCGAAAAGGCCGCAGCTCCGTCAACAAACTCGGCTGCTGCGCAACTCGACCATTTTTTTGCTGCGCAAAAAAATTGGGACTCGGACAGTGCTCGCAGAAAGCCCCGAGTTTGTTGACTCCGCTAAGCGCGGCCTGACTTTTTCGAAGGGCTAATTCCCGGTTGCGCCCTCAAATCGAGCTGTTCCAATTTGAGACAGAGCTTCGACCGACCTTGGGGTTGTCACCTTTAACGATGTCCCGACCCATACGATTTCCAGGTACGCGATGGTCCGTTTTCACCTCTGTTGCTAGAGCTGTCAGCGGCGGAGAGCGGGGGTTGCCTCGCGGAATGTAAAAGGCCAGCGCCGAGGGAGTGGAAGGAGACAGCGAAGCGTTTTAAGGCTCCTGACCGAGCGAGGGCAGCCCGGAGGGCCGCGGCCATGGAGCGAGGCAACCCCCGCTCTTCGCCGCAAACGGAGCAGCACTTGGCCAGCAAATAGAGGCCGAGCCCAACATCCGCACTATCCCGGCATGCGGCAACTGAACCACCAGGCACCGGCAAGATGCCGATGCCCGGTCTGGCGCGATCAGAGCTCCAGTATCAGTTCCGCGCCGTAGGTGCGCGGCTGCAGGTAGGTGGATGCAGTGGTGCCGATCAGGTAGTTGGCATCGTCGCGGTTGGCCAGGTTCTTGCCCCAGAGGGCAAACTGCCAGTCGGCGCCGAACATTCTCACGTCGGCCAGGCTGAGCCGCCCGTTGAGCAGGCCGAAACTGCCGACCTCCACCTTGCCGAACTCCGTGTTGGCCAGGGCCAGCTGGGCATCCTGCCAGGAGTAATCCAGGTGAAACCGAACCTCCCCCACACTGACCGGCAGGCTGTAGTCGGTGCTGACGGCGAAGGCGTGCTCGGGCGACCACACCAGCTCAGTGGTATCGCTGCGGTCGGAGCCATCGGGGAATATGGCGTCGTTGATCGTGTAGTCCAGGTAGGCGTAATTGAAGCTCACCAGGAAACGGTCGGTAATGGCCGCCTGGAGATCGAGTTCCGCGCCGTATATGTCGGCATTGCCGGAGTTGAACACCTCCACGAACTGGGGGTTGTTTACCGGGTCGGGGAGGTAGTCGAGGATAATGTCGTCGATTTCCATGTAGAACGCGGCCGCATTGAGGCGCAGGTGGTTATCCATCAGCTCGGACTTCCAGCCCAGTTCATATGACGTCACCGTCTCCTGGTCGAAGGCCTGGTCAAAATCCAGCCCGTTGCGACTGGAACCGCCGGAGCGGAAGCCGGTCGCCACCTTGGCGTAGGTGGAGATATTGTCAGACCAGTTGTAGTCGACCACCGCCGTGTAATCGACCTTGTCCTTGTCGGAGCTGGACTTGCCGGGCCCGAAACTGTTCCAGATCAGGCCGTCGTTGGTGCGCGTGGCGTCGCGCTTGTCATCGGTGTAGCGCAGTCCGAGGGTCAGGTCCAGTCGATCCTCCAGCATATTCGGTGTCCAGGTGGCCTGGCCGAAGGCTGCCCAGGACTCGATATCGGTTTTTACCGTGTATTCCCCCAGGTACAGCGGGAAGAAGGCGGCGAAATCGCTGCAGAACGGATCAGAGGTGGAGCCGTCGCTACAGGGTGTGGGGGGGAAGTTGGTCAGGTCCAGGGCGATGATGCCGGTCTGGTCCACGGTGGCGCGGTCCAGGTATTGCCGCTCGGACTGGTCGCCACTCTCGTCAAAGTAGTAGAGACCCGTGACATAGCTGAGCCGCTGCGCACTGCCAACCAGTTGCAACTCCTGGGAAAACTGGTCGTCGTCGGTGGCGGTGTACACCTCCAGGGAACCGGTGTTGCCAAAGGCCTGGGAAAAGTTCTGGGAGGCCTCGTCATCCAGGTTGCGATAACCGGTAATCGATTTCAGAGACAGGTTTTCATTGATCTCGTAACTGATGGTGAGGTTATGCCCCTCCACCTTCGTTTCCGTATCCGGCAGGTAATAGGCAAACTTGCCGCCACCGGTCGGCGTGCGGGTTTCCTTCAGACGACTGGTGAAGCTGTCGGTGATGGGTTGGAAGGCAGGGCTGAGGCCCCCCACCGGGCCGCCGTACTGGAAATAACCTGGGCCGGTGGTCATATCGGAGTAATCAAAGCTGTAGTCGACCAGCAGTTTTTCGATCCCGTCATAGCGCAGGGCCACCCGGTAGCCCTGGTTTTCCCGCTTGTAGTAGTCGGTGTAGTCCAGCCCCGGTAGCTTGTTGGGGCCGCTGTTATCCACCCAGCCGTCCCGGTCGGACAGCGCCGCCGTCAGCTTGGCGCTGAAACCGGCGACATTCGGCAGGTTCAGGTGGCTGGTGGAGCGCCAGCTGTCGAAATTGCCGGCGCCCAGGGTCTGCTTGAAGCCCAGCTCGCCGGTGGGCTTGGCATTGATGAAGTTGATCGCGCCCGCCGTGCTGTTGCGGCCGTACAAGGTGCCCTGGGGACCCCGCAGGATCTCCACTCGTTCCAGATCCGACAGGTCCGCCAGCAGGCCACTTGAGCGGGCGGCATAGACGCCGTCGTAGTAAAGACCCACCGTGGGGTCCTTGGTGATCACCACCGAGTCGGCGTTGCCGATACCCCGGATAAACAGCGCCAGGTTGTTGCTGGAGGTGGGATACGAGGGCATCTGCAGGCTGGGGGAGGCCATTCCCACGTCCTGGGCGTCTATCAGGCGCATGGACTCGATGGCCTGGTTGTCGTAGGCGTAAATGGATACGGGTATGTCCTGCAGGGATTGCGTGCGCTTTTGCGCGGTGACTATGACCTCTTCCAGTTGCGCGACGGCATTTCCGGCAGCCAGGCCAGAGGCCAGCAGCACTGCCAGGGGCAGGGTTTTGCGGTTGAGTATTCCAGGCATCGTCTTGCTCCATTTTATTTTGTCGAATTATCCGGGGCGGCTTGCGGCAAACGCCCCGGACGGGAACTGTCCCAGCCTCCAAATATACGAGTTTCGAGGCCGGTATAATTGTGAAGTATTCACAGGCTGCGACAACGTGTCACAGGCCAGCGGGAGGCTGCCTCTATATACTGCGCCCGATTTTTTCCAGCCAGAACGGGACCCCCATGACCAGACAACGCCTCTACCGGGCTATTGCCACCAGCCTCACCACCAGCCTCGCCGCAGCTCTCGCCGCCATGCCCGCCTGGTCCGACCACCTGGAGGAACTGGTGGTCACCGCCACTCACTCCACCCGGACCATCGATGTCACCAATGCACTGGTGATATCGCCGGACGTGGCCCAGTTGTTGAAGGAGGCCCCCGGCGCAAACGTCAACAACAACGGCCCCCTCACCGGTATTCCACAGTACCGCGGCATGTATGGCCCGCGCATCGCCACCGCCATCGACGGCAACCAGCTGGCCCCATCGGGCCCGAACTGGATGGACCCTCCCATCTCCTACGTGGTCGGCAGCCAGCTGGAATCGCTGGAGGTGTACCGCGGCATCGTTCCGGTCAGCGTCGCCCAGGAGGCCATCGGCGGCGCTATCGACGCCAGGATGACCAAGGGGAGCTTTGGCAACACCGGGGATTTTGACCTGAGCGGCCGGGTCATGAGCAGTGGCCAGTCCGTCAACGACGGCTACAACCTCAACACCAACCTGTATGCCAGCAATGACCAGCACCGGCTCAAAGTGGCGGCGCTGACCGAGAGTGGCGACAATGCCGAGTTTCCCGGCGGGAAAATCATCCCCACCAAATACGAACGCGACCGCTATGACCTCGGCTACGGCTTTCGCAGCGGCGCCCACACGCTGCAGCTGGACTACGGCAACAATGACACCGGGGATACCGGCACCCCCGCCCTGCCGATGGATATCCGCTACATCCGCGGCGACCTCTACAACCTGGGATACCATTTCGAGGCCACCGCGGACGCCGCGGTCGACCTCGCCCTGTACGGCAGCGAGCTGCGCCACAGCATGGATAATTACCGGCTGCGCAAGTCCCCGGCATCGCCGGCCAACTGGCGCCGCAACACCGCCACGAGCGACAACATCGGCTTCAGGCTGGAGGGCACACTGCGCGACGCCTCGGGCGCCTGGCTGGCCGGCGTCGACGGTTTCGGCTCAAGCCACGACTCGGACATCGACAACCCCAACAACCCGATGTTTTTCGTAGTGAACTTCAATTCCGCGGAGCGGGAAGTGCTGGGCAGCTTTGTCGAGCGGCAGCAGACCCTGGGTGAAAGCTGGAAGGCAGAGTTCGGGGTTCGCTACAACAGGGTCAGCATGGACTCGGGCAAGGTGGACGGCACACCCGCGCAGATGATGCCACCCGCGCAGATGTTGCGGGACAGTTTCAACAACGCCGAGCGCAGCCAGACCGACAACAACATCGACCTGGTCGCCAAGGCCTGGTTCCAGGCCACCGACACCAGCAGCTGGTATCTGGGCCTGGCGCGCAAGAACCGCTCTCCCAGCTACCAGGAGCGCTACCTGTGGCTGCCGCTGGAGGCCACCGGCGGGCTGGCGGACGGCAAGACCTACACCGGCGATATCGGGCTGCGGCCGGAGACCTCCAACCAGGTGGAATTCGGTCTCGATTTCAACAACAATCGGCTCGTACTCTCCCCGCGCATCTTCTACAGCAAGGTGGAGGACTACATCCAGGGCACCCCCAGCCGTTCCGCCCCGGCACTGATGTTCGTGAGCATGATGAATATGATGAACGGCAGCAACAACCCGCCACCGCTGCAGTTCAGCAACGTGGAGGCGACGCTCTACGGCTTCGACATGGACTGGGCCCTGCAGCTGGATGACAACTGGGGCCTGTCCGGCATCGTCAACTACGTGCGCGGCGAGCGGGACGACATCGATGACAACCTCTATCGCATCGCCCCACCCAATGCTACCGCCCGCCTCAGCTACAGCCGGGACAACTGGAGCGCCGGCCTCGAGGGGGTGGTTTACGACGAACAGAAGCACATCAGCCAGACCAATAGCGAGAAGAGAACCTCGGGCTACGGCGTGGTGAACATCAGTGGCACCTGGCAGGTCACCCCGGCGCTGCAGCTGGCAGCCGGCGTGGACAACCTGTTCGACAGGGAGTACCGCGACCATCTGGGTGGCTACAACCGGGCCGCCAACCCGGACATCGGCCCGGGCGAGCGCCTGCCCGGCTACGGCGTCAACGCCTTCGCCCGGGCGATCTACGAGTTCTGATTCCCCCCCCTGGCCGCCAATGCTATGCAGTGGCGGCCCTTGTCGTTAATATCGGCCCGGCTGTGCGCATTCTTACTATAATTAGCGCAACAGCGTACACGGAGAGACCAGCCGATGATAAGAATGGGCGGCACCGACGCGATGATGTTGTCCTACGAGACAGCCAGCGCCTACATGCACACCTTCAAGGTAGCCATCCTCGACCCGTCCACGGACCCCGATGGCTGGTCATTCAAGAAATTCCACGACGACTTCGCCAACCGCCTGCACCTGGTGCCCATGCTGCGGTGGAAATACGCCCCGTCACCACTGGGTATCAACCACCCCATGTGGGTGGACGACCCGAACTTCAACCTGGACTACCACGTGCGCCGGGTGGCCTGCCCCTCTCCCGGGGACCACAAGGCCCTGTGCGAGTTCATGTCGTCGGTGTACGCCTACCAGCTCGATCGCAGCCGTCCGCTCTGGATGTCCTGGGTGGTGGAGGGGCTGCAGGACGGCAAGATCGCCATCGTGCTCCTGCTGCACCATGCCTACGTGGACGGTGTCGGGGCCGCCTATAACCTGCAGAAACTGTATCGCGCCGAACCCGGCTGGAAACCCGGGACGGTTCCCCCGTGGCAACCCCGACCGTGGCCCTCCTGGTTCAAGCGCTTGTGGTGGGGCAGCCGGGACCTGCCCAGGGTACTGGGCAAGAACCTGCCCAGGGTGATATCGGGAATCAGCAAGAAGAAAGCCCTGGATGAAAGCCTCGCCGCCCAGGGCAGGCCACCCCACCCCTCCATGTCCATGATGCGCCGCACCCCGCTCAACGTATCACTGTCCTACGGCCGGACATTCGTCTGCGAGAGCCTCCCGCTGGACCACTTCAAGCGCGCCAGCAAGGGCTTCGGCGTAACGATCAATGATGTATTCCTGGGTTGCGCCGCCGGCGTCCTGCGCCGCCTGCTGCGGGACAAACACTACGACCCCGACCAGCATCCCCTCATCGCCGGCACGCCCTTTGCCGGCCCCCGACCCGAGGGCTGGCAGGGCCTGGGCAATTTTGCCACCGCGGATTACTGCTGGTTGCATTCAGAAATAGAGGACCCGGTGAAACGGCTCATGGCCAGCCACCAGGCGGCGGTGGAAATGAAGGAGCATATGAAGGCCACCGTGGAGGCCGGCGCCGACCTGAGTGCCCTGTTCCAGATCTGCCCGCCCTGGATCATGGGCGGCCTGCGCTGGTACATCAATCGCCAGCAGGGCGGCCTGGGCATGTTCGGCAATCTGGTCCTGTCCAATGTCCCGGGGCCCCGGGAGCCCATCTATTTCAACAACTACAAACTCGACAGCTGGTTCTCCACCGGGCAGGTCTTCGACGGCTCCTGCATCAACATCACCATGTGGAGCTACTGTGAGCATGCCAACCTGTGCATACTGGCGGACAGCAAGGTCATCGCCGATGGCTGGGTTCCCTTCGCCTATTTCGTCGAGGAACTCGACAAACTGGTCGCGCTGATCCCGGCCGCCAGCACCGAAAAGGAAGCGACCGAATGAGTAAACTGTCCCCGGTTGACCTGAGTTTCCTGCTGCTGGAAACCCCGAGCCGGCAAATGCATATGACGGCCTACCAGGTGTTCCGCCTGCCGCCGCGGGAGAAGAAAACCTTCATACCCAGGCTGCTGGACGCCTATCGCAGCGGCCCGGTTGCCAAACCCTTCAACCAGAAGCTCAAGTGGCTGGACAAGGGCGTGGCTTCCTGGGAAACCGTCGAGCCCGACCTGCGCTACCATGTAAGGCATATCGCCGTGCCCGCGCCCGGGAGCATGCAGTCGCTGTCGGAAATCGTCTCCTTCCTCAACAGTCCCTTGCTGGACCGCTCACTGCCCCTGTGGGAGTGCTATATCATCGAGGGGCTGGAGGATGACCAGTTTGCCGTCATGGTCAAGGTCCACCACGCCATGATCGACGGCATGGGCGCCATGCAGCTGTTCGACCAGTGCATCGGCCTCTCAGCCACGGACAAGGCCATGAACAGCATCTGGATGCCGCTGGACAAGCCGGCGAAGGCGAGGCCCCGGTCGGGCCGGCCCCAGGCGCAGAGCCTGCTGTCACGGCTGGGCAAGCTGCCCGCAGACCTGCTGCAGATCGGCGCCGGCGTGGCGGAACTGGGTGCGCAGAACCTGCGCCTCAAACCCTCGGCCTCGTCCCTGCCCTTCGCCGCCACCAGAACCCTGTTTAATAACGTCGCCACCTCGTCGGAACGACGCTACGGTAGCTGTGAGATCCCGCTTGCAAACATCAAGGCTCTCGCCAGCGCCACAGGCACCACCGTCAACGATATTCTGATGACGGTCATTGACCATGCCTTGCATGGCTATCTGGAAGCACACGCTGCAGCCACAAACAAGCCACTGGTGGCACTGATGGCCATGTCGATTCGCGCGGAAGGCGGTGAAGCCTCGGGCAACCAGGTGGCTGCCGAGCTCGTGCCTATGGGCAAACCCGATGCCAGCGTGTCCGACCGGCTGCAGCAGATCCAGACCTCGGTAACCCGGATAAAGCACAGCAGCGCAAAGTTACCCTCCGCCGTGCGGCAGCTCTACGCCATGTTGCTGTTCGGCAGCACCACCCTGCCGGATATCGCCGCCGCATTCAGATCCATGCCGAGCATCAACCTGGT
>JAZBNW010000293.1:0-10581 GCA_036350855.1 Halieaceae bacterium | reverse complement strand
GTGCCCAGTGCCTTGGCGACAGCCTCTTTCGCCGCGAAGCGCTTCGCCAGCAGTCGCTGGGGCTGGCCACTGGCGCGGTATTCGTCCTGTTCGGCCGGGGTCAGGATCCGCGCCACGAAGCGATCGCCAAGCCTGGCCACCACCTCCTCTACCCGTGCGATCCTGAGGATATCCGTACCGATACCGATCACTGCTGCTCCTCCTCGGCGGCGCCCTGGGGTCGACGCAGCGCGCTGGCATGGGCCCGGAACAGGTCACGGCTGCGCAGGGGCGCATCGCCCAGCTGCAGTGCCAGCACCAGTCGCAGCAGCCGCTTCGCCGTGGGGCGGGCCGCACCGCTGAAATCGTTGGACGCTATCGCCAGCAGGTCGGCGCCCCGGAAGGCCGGCTGAGCAGGGTCCGCCCCCGCGCACCTGGCAACCAGCCCGCGCTCCGGGTCATAGTGATACCAGAGCTCCGCTTGCACTGCCTCACCACTGTGGCCGTCCAGGTCCAGGTCGAAGCCATAGCCCAGTTCCCCCAACAGGGCAAACTCGAAACGACGCAACACATCGTCGACCTCGTCACTGCCGGCCAGGGCTTCGAGGCTGGACGCGTAGGCGGCGAACAGTTGGGGGTGGGGGTCGTGGCGGTGCAACAGTCGCACCAGTAACTCGTTGAGGTACAGCCCGCTGAAAATCCGCTCCCCGCGCAGGGTCAGCGGCCTCCCGGCGGCCTCCACCGCATTCAGGTTTTTCAGGTCGGTGCGACCGCTGAACGACAGCAACAGGGGAATATAGGGCTGCAGCAGGGCGCCGCCGCTGCCGCCCCGGCTCTTGCGCCTGGCGCCCCGGGCCACAAGGCTGATACGCCCCTGCTCGGCCGTCAGCACCTCCAGCAACATGCTGCTGTCGCGGTAGGGGCGGCGGTGGAGCACAAAGGAAGGTTGCAGGCTGACGCGCATACAGGTCTAGGCGGTGCCCGGGGCAGTCCGCATCACCCGCCAGGGCAAGACACTACACATCGTCATAGCCCAGGCTGCGCAGGGCCCGCTCATCGTCCGACCAGCCGGACCTGACCTTGACCCACAGTCGCAGCATCACCTTGCTGTCGAACAGCAACTCCATGTCCCGGCGGGCATCGCTGCCGATCGAGCGCAGGCGGCTGCCGCCCTCCCCCACCAGGATTTTCTTCTGTCCCTTGCGCTCGACCAGGATCAGGGCGGATATGTGCAGGACTTCGCCTTCCAGCGCGAACTCCTCTATTTCCACCGCGATGGCGTAGGGAATTTCCTCGCCCAGCTGCCGCATGATCTTCTCGCGCACAATTTCGGCCGCCAGGAAGCGCTGGCTGCGATCGGTAATCTGCTCCTCGGGGAAGAAGTGCTCGGAGACCGGCAGGAACTTTAGGATTTCCCTCTCGAGCTCCTCCACATTGTGCCGTCGCAGGGCCGAAACCGGTAAAATGGCGGCGAAATCCGCCTGCCGGGACAGGAATTCCAGGTGCGGCAACAGGCTGCTCTTGTCCTCCAGCAGATCGACCTTATTGACCACCAGGAGACAGGGCAGCCCACCCTGGCGTATCTGCTCGAGCACCATCGCGTCCTCTTCCGTCCAGGCTGTTCGATCGACCACGAAGACCACGAGGTCCACATCGCGCATAGCCGCTGTCGCGGCCCGGTTCATGTAGCGATTGATCGCCTTCTCCGCACCCTTGTGAAGGCCCGGTGTGTCGACGAAAATGATCTGGTGCCCGGCCTCTGTCTTGATACCGAGGACCCGGTGGCGGGTGGTCTGGGGTTTGCGCGAGGTGATACTGATTTTCTGGCCCAGCAGGTGGTTCAGCAGGGTCGATTTGCCCACATTTGGCCGACCGACTATCGCCACATAACCGCACTGCCTGGTTTCAGTTGCCATTGTCTTCCAGTCTCTGCAGGGCGCTCCGGGCGGCCGCCTGTTCCGCCTTGCGGCGACTCCTGCCGCTGCCCTCCGCCAGCATCTGCGGCTTGCTGAGGCGACAGCCGACATTGAACAGGCGGTCGTGGTCACTGCCGGTCACTGCCAGCAGTTCATAGTCCGGCAGCGGATTGCCGCGGCCCTGCAGGTACTCCTGCAGGCGGGTCTTCGCGTCCTTGTCCGCCACCCCCGAAGCGAGTTGCTCAAGGCGCGCCCCAAACCAGCCCAGCACACAATCCCTGCAACGCTCGAAGCCGGCATCGAGCAGGATAGCGCCTGCCAGTGCCTCGAGGGTATCGGCGAGGATGGAGGAGCGGCGGTAGCCACCGCTTTTGCGCTCCCCGGGGCCCAGCAGGAGGTACTCGCCCAGTTCCAGCTCCCTGGCCAGTTCGGCCAGGGTATCCCCCTTGACCAGAGAGGCGCGCATTCGACTCATATCACCCTCCCGCGCATCCGGAAAACGCTGGTACAGGGCATCGGCGATAATGTGGTTCACGATAGAGTCGCCGAGAAACTCCAGCCGTTCATTGTTGCGGCTGCCCATGCTGCGATGGGTCAGCGCCGTGGTGAGCAGTGCGGGATCGGCAAATTCGTGCCCCAGGGCACGTTGCAGGGCCGCAGTGCTCGCCACAATCCGCCCGCTACTTCCTGCTGACGCCGGCTTCTATCTCGAGGTCGTCAAAGCTCATGATAGCCGAGATGTTGCCCATGATCGGGATCCGCACCTCGTAGCGGGCATCGATCCAGGTCCGGCCGTCCTTGTGGAACACCTCGACATCCTTGGGCTGGAGATCGTAAATCTGGTTGGTATTGAACATGGTGTCTATGCGACGCCGGATGTCCGAGATGCTGTTCTCCTCGCGCTTGTACTCCGTGGCGACGGATTCCACGATTTCACGGATACTGAGGTATTCGAAATAGTGCGGCGCCATGCGAATCGCGCACATGACGAAAAAAGCCACCATGGCCACCACCGCCATGATACCCGGAATCGACATACCCTTTTGTTTTGAAAGCGTATACATAGTTAGTACTCCCCGATTGCGCCCTGGTTATTCTATCCGGCCGACCCGGCTGAAGCTGGGGATACTGAACAGCGAATCCCAGTGCATCCAGACTGCGAAGGCCTTGCCCACTATATCCTTTTCCGGGACCTGACCCCAAATCCGGCTGTCGCTGCTGTTATCCCGGTTGTCGCCCATCATGAAATAGTGCCCGGGTTTGACCTGCACGGAAAAATCCTGGGCGGGCCGCAACTGGTCCTCCTGCACCAGGTGGGTGGCATCGCCAATGGTCTCCATCCCCATGCCGTACCTCGATGCCCCCTCCGGAACGACCGCCAGCATCTCCAGGGGCGCCTCCTTCCCGTTTATGTACAGCCGCTTTTGCCGGTAGCTGATAATGTCCCCCGGCAAGCCGATCACCCGCTTGATAAAGTAGGTGTCATTCATGTGGGGAGGAAAAAACACCATGACATCACCGCGCTGTGGCTCGTTCAGGGCCAGTACCTTGGTGCGGACAACCGGCAGGCGGATACCGTAGGTGTACTTGTTGACGAGGATGTAGTCCCCGACTTCCAGGGTTGGCACCATCGAGGAGGACGGTATCTGGAAAGGCTCCACGAGAAAGGAGCGCAGGACGAAAACAACCAGCAGCACGGGGAAAAAGGACTTGGCGTACTCCACCACCACCGGCTCCCGGGCGGTTTCTGCCACCCTGGCCTGGTATTTTTCGGCCTGGCCGCTGCCCTCCTCCTGCCACTGCGGAAACTGGCCCTGCAGCTCGGTCACCACGCGACGGCGCCCGGGCGCCAGGAAAAGCGCGTCCAGCATCCAGATCAGGCCGCTGCCGAATACCAGGATTACCAGGATGAGGGGGAAATCGATGTCCATATACTTGGGCCTGTTTACACTGCTTGAGTTAGCCGTCTACCTTGAGCACTGCGAGGAACGCGGACTGGGGTATTTCCACCCGGCCCACCTGCTTCATGCGTTTCTTACCTGCTTTTTGTTTATCCAGCAATTTGCGCTTGCGGCTCACATCCCCGCCATAACATTTCGCTGTCACGTTTTTGCGCAGTGCCTTGACCGTCTGCCGGGCAACGATCTTGCCGCCTACAGCGGATTGTATGGCCACGTCGAACATCTGCCTGGGTATCAGCTCCTTCATTTTCTCGACCAGGACCCTGCCCCGGTGCTGCACCTGGTCACGATGCACGATCACTGCCAGTGCGTCCACCCGTTCGCCGTTTATCAGCACATCGAGTCGAGCGAGCGCGGCCGGCTCAAATCGCTCGAAGCCGTAGTCCAGCGAGGCATAGCCGCGGCTCACCGACTTCAGGCGATCGAAGAAATCCAGCACGACCTCGGCCATGGGAATATCGTAAGTCAGTGATACCTGGGAGCCGAGGAACTGCATGTCTTTCTGGGTGCCGCGCTTTTCCACGCAAAGGGTGATGACGTTGCCCAGGTAATCGTGGGGAACGAGGATATTGCAGCGGGCGATAGGCTCGCGCATCTCCTCGATATCCCCGACATCGGGGAGCCGCGATGGGTTGTCCACCTGGATGACCTCGCCGTTCTTCTTCACCACCTCGTAGATTACCGTGGGCGCCGTGGTGATCAGGTCCAGGTCGTACTCGCGTTCGAGCCTTTCCTGGATGATTTCCATGTGCAGCATCCCGAGAAAGCCGCAGCGAAAGCCGAAGCCCAGGGCATCGGAGGTTTCGGGCTCGTAAAACAGCGAGGCGTCATTGAGCGTGAGCTTGGCCAGGGCATCGCGGAAGTCCTCGTAGTCATCCGAGGAGATGGTAAAGATGCCGGCGTAGACCTGGGGCTTCACCCGCTTGAAACCCGGCAGTGCCGGCACTTCGTCCTGGCGCTGCGCATGGATCAGGGTATCGCCCACCGGCGCACCGTGAATGTCCTTGATGCCGGCAACCACGAAGCCCACCTCGCCCGCCCGCAACACATCCTGCTCCACCCGTTTGGGTGTAAAGATGCCCACGGCATCCACCTGGTGGGACTTACCGATGGACTTTGCGACGATTTTATCCCGCTTGCGCAACTCGCCGTTCTTGACCCTCACCAGCGACACGACGCCCAGGTAGTTGTCGAACCAGGAATCGATGATCAGTGCCTGCAGTGGCGCGTTCCTGTCCCCTTCCGGCGGCGGAATCCGCTGCACCAGGCTTTCCAGCGCATCCTCGATACCCAGGCCGGATTTCGCGCTGACCAGGCAGGCATGGGTGGCATCGATACCGATAATTTCCTCGATCTCTACCTTGACCCGCTCCGGGTCGGCCTGGGGCAGGTCCATCTTGTTGAGAATGGGCAGGACCTCGAGTCCCTGTTCAATCGCTGTATAGCAGTTGGCGACCGACTGGGCCTCAACTCCCTGGCCGGCATCTACCACCAGCAGGGCACCTTCGCAGGCGGCGAGGGAGCGCGACACCTCGTAGGAGAAGTCGACGTGGCCGGGGGTATCGATGAAATTCAGCTGGTAGACCTGCCCGTCCCTGGCCGTGTAATCGAGGGTGACGCTCTGGGCCTTGATGGTGATGCCCCGCTCGCGCTCGATATCCATCGAGTCGAGCACCTGCTCGTCCATCTCCCGCGCGCTGAGGCCCCCACAGTGCTGGATAAACCGGTCTGCGAGCGTGGATTTGCCATGGTCGATGTGGGCAATAATGGAGAAATTGCGGATGTGGCTGAGATCACTCACTCAATAGGGCTCGATTGACGCGGACAGGCCATGCTGCCGGCGCAGTAAACTGAAGGGAATAACGACACGTCTGGCCGCCCTGTAAAAAACGCGCGATTGTACCCCAACCGGGCTACAACCGCCACGTCCAAAGGTGCCGCCGGGGGCAGGCGCCGGGACCCACCCGCCTGTTTGGGTCAGTCCTTGAGTTTGAGGCCGATAAACAACGGGGAACCGCGACGGATAAGGCGCAGCGGTACCGAACTGCCACCGCTGAGTCCGGTCACTGCTTCCTCGTAGGCCTGGGCATTTTTCACCGGTGTCGAACCCACCAGGGTGATGATATCCCCGGGCATAATGCCACCTTCAGCGGCGACCGAGTCGGGCAGCACTTCCCGCACCACCACGCCGCCATTGATACCAAAGCGCTCCAGAACATCGGCGGGGGCCGTTTCCACTACCAAGCCCAGGCGCCCGCCCTGGCCACTACTGGTCGAGCCGGCGGCAAGGCTGTAGCTGTCGTCGGCATCCAGCCCTCCCACCTTGACCTTCAAGGTCTTGAGTTTCCTGTCGCGCATGATTTCCACCGGCACCACCGTGTCCGGCGCCACCAGGCCGACCACATGGGGCAAATCGGCGGACGCCGGGATGTCCTGACCGTCGAACGTGATGATGATGTCCCCGGCCTCCAGCCCCGCCTTCGCCGCAGGGCCGCCCTCCGCCACCTGCACCAGCAGGGCGCCACGGGGCCGCTTCAGCCCGAAGGATTCAGCGAGGTTCTTGTCCACGTCCTGGATGGTCACGCCCAGCCAGCCCCGGGTCACCCGGCCCTGCTCCTTCAGCTGCTCCACGACATTGCGCACAACGCTGACCGGAATCGCGAAAGACAGGCCTATCGAGCCCCCGCTGCGGGTAAAAATCTGCGAGTTGACACCCACCACCTCGCCGTCCAGGTTGAACAGCGGGCCGCCGGAGTTGCCCGGATTGATCGCCACATCTGTCTGGATGAAGGGGACGTAGTTTTCATTGTTCTCGGTGGGCAGGCTGCGGCCCTTGGCGCTGACGATACCGGCGGTTACCGAGTAGTCCAGGCCGAAGGGCGAACCGATGGCCAGAACCCACTCGCCCACCTCGAGATTGTCCTTGCTCGCCAGGGTCAGCGCGGGCAGGTTTTCACCCTCCACCCGCAGCAGGGCCAGGTCCGAGCGCGGGTCGGTGCCGACCACTTCCGCGTCGAATTCACGCCGGTCATTGAGGCGCACCAGCACGCTGTCGGCGCCGTCCACCACGTGGTTGTTGGTGACAATGTAACCGTCGCTGGAAATGATAAAACCCGAGCCCATGGCCATCTGCTCCTGGGGCGAGGGGGGGCCGCCCCGGAACTCGAAGAAGCGCCGCAGGTACTCGGGCATCTGCTCGGGGCCGGGTTGCCCATGGCCACTCATGGCGCGGCTCTGCTGCACCACGATCTTCACCACCGCCGGTGAACTCTCCCGCACAATGTCGCGAAATTCGGGCAGTGCAGCGGCCGAGACCAGTGCCGGCAGCAACAGGGCCGAGGCGAGCAGGACAGCGGTCAGGAGTCGATGGATCGCATTCATAGTATAAGTTCCGATAAGAATGACTGGAAAAATCAGGCCTGTGGATCAGGCCGTTTGAATCTGCAGCGCCGCCCGCGGCAACACTTCCAACAGGGTTGGTTGCAGCGACCTGTCCTGGCGATGGCGCCAGGCATGCCAGCGCACGGCGGCAAAGCCCAGGGCAAGCCCCACTGCCGCCCCGCCGACGCTCGCCAGTTCCGAAGCACCGGGCCAGAGGCCATCGGCGCCGGCCGCAGCTGCCAGCATGCACAGCAGCGGCAGGACATAGACTACCAGGGAGCCGCGCAGTATGACCTGCTCCGGAATGCTGATGCGGACCTGGTCGTCGACGGCACAAGCATCGGTGCCGGCAGGCCCTGCCAGCACGCGGACATAGCCGGTTCGACCGTCGGCAATGCGGTTCAGCAAACCGTGGCCACAGCCCTTGTTGGCCACACAGCTGCCACAGGTGCTCTGACGAATGGTCTCGACCCACACGGCCCCGGGTTCGACCGCCACCACCCTGCCGGTTTCGACCAGCATCTCAGGGCACCGCCGCGACTGAGTCGGCCACCATTCTGGCGGTGTTGAGCGGCACCTCGCCGATCACGGTCACCAGCACCGGCATCCCCGACATGTGCATGCCACGGGTGTAGGAGATCGTGCCGCCGCTGCGAACCACACCCTCACCGGGCGTAATACCCTGGCTCAGTATCTCCAGGAAAACCGAAAACACGGCCAGCCCATCGGTAAAGGTCCGGCGCATGGAAACATCCGCCGGCTGGTCGGTGGCGGTAAACCCCTGGGGCAGCCAATTCACCGACCACGCGGGATGGGCGCCGCCGAGGGACAATACGCCGTTCCCAGGTTGGGAGTGCCGGGCCTCGTGCACCACCTGGGCGCCTTCCGCCGGAGTCGCCTCGCCGCTATAGGACAGGCTGGCGAACTGGAAACTCTCGAGAACCTTGTTGCCCCGCCCTATGGTCGCACTTTTCAACAACAGCCCGGTATCACGGTCCAGCTCCAGAATATAGCCGTAGCGGTACATGTCCCTTGGCTCAATCCGTATCTGCACCGCCCGGCGACCGGCGACCAGCTGGCCGTCGACAACGCCGAAGCGATAGAACTGCGCCACGCCGCACTCGCCGGCCTGCAAATTTGCACCCAACTGTAACAGCAGGTTGCCGGGATGAACGCATTCCAGCGGATGGTCGACGCGGACGACTTCCGCGCCCTGTCCGGTCAACTCGGTAAGGCGTTCATTGGCCACACCGTCCTCGATAGAGTGCGAGACCTGCATGGCCTGCATCTCGTCACCCCGTTGAAAGGTGACTATACCGTGGTAACTGACCTGTTGCAGGCTTCTGGACATTTTGTCCAGCCATGCAAGGGCGTCCGCATCCGCGGCTGCGCAGGCGTCCGCGCCAGCCCGGGCGGCCGTGAGTGTCAGGGCGGCAAGCGCGGGAACGACAAAAAGATGGCGCCAGCGGAACGAATCTTTCACCGTCAAGCGATTCCTACTCCTTGATACGGGGTACACGGGCGAACGGCACCAGACCGCTCGGCGAATTCAGCGCCGCCTCCTCGGCGTGCGCCTGCATGTACTTGTGCAAACGCTGCCGCGCAAGCTCCTGGTAGGCGGTACGTGTGGCAGGCTGCAGAACCGGGACACCCTGGGTGCCGTAACTGGCCTGTACCGAGGTCGCCCCCAGGCTGTTTACCATACCCACAGGCGAAACACTGCTGGCGATGGCCTGGCTGTCATGGCCCGTTGTTCCCAATTGCGCCAGTTGCTGACCACCCAGCACAACGGTCGCCGCCACCGACGCTGCCACCGCCATACTGGCGAGGGGCCGCAGCCAGCGTTGCCGGAGTCCGGCAGCGCGGTGGCCCTCGCCGCCGAGGGCGGCGCGCACCTGCGCGGACACATCCAGGTCGAGCCGGACCGGATGCTGCCCGCTTGCCACTGCGCGCACCATGTTATAGCGAACCCAGGCCTGACGCAGTTCCGGGTCGTCGGCTATTCGCGACAGCACCCGCTCGATTTCCAGCTCATTGGCCTCGTCGTCCATCAGCGCCGACAGAGACTCTCGCATCATTTCACTCATAACCCGTTTCCTTGCGCGCCTGCGCGCGCCGCTTCAAGTTCTGCTTGCCATCCCGGCTCACCATGCTGCATGGAACACCCCTGCGGTGATACTAGTTATCTCCATCCAGCTGCTCCCTGACCTGGCTGTCTATCGCCTCACGTGCGCGAAAGATTCTCGAACGCACGGTGCCGACCGGGCAATCCATGATCTCTGCAATGTCCTCGTAACTGAGACCATCAAATTCACGCAAAGTTACCGCGGTTCGCAGGTCCTCCGGCAAATTCTTTATCGCCAGCTCCACCACCTGCTTCAACTCCGCGCCGAACAGGGCGTTTTCGGGAGTCTCGATCTCGTGCAGGGCCCCGCCGCTGGCGTAGTACTCGGCATCCTCGACTTCCACGTCCGAACCGGGCGGCCGCCGGGAGCGGGAGACCAGGTAGTTTTTCGCCGTGTTGATGGCGATCCGGTACAGCCAGGTATAGAACGCGCTGTCCCCCCGAAACCGGGGCAGGGCGCGGTAGGCCTTGATAAAGGCCTCCTGCGCTACATCCTGGACTTCGTCCGCGTCGTGGACATACCGGCTTATCAGGCCGAAAATCCGGTGCTGGTACTTCAGTACCAGCAGATCAAACGCCCGCGAGTCGCCCTTTTGTGCCCGTGCAACAAGCTGCTGGTCCGTCGCTGCGGCAGTCACGCCCTGTCCCTCTCCCTGGTTGAGGACATTACTGCCCTGCCGTTTTTACGGCTATTGTACAAACAGACAGCGCCGCGCGCGCCGAGTTCGCTGGCGCGACCAGATTGCCGGCAGTAAGAGGCGAGGATATCGATAAAGTTCCGCAACAGGGTGTTTCCTTATTGGCCACCAGCTCGTATATACTCGAGCGCAGCGGTGCGAAAAAGGCTAAGTCTTTGACTCGCATAATATATTTCACCTCCTGACGCGGCAAGCACAGTGCTTTATGGCAACCCTTCACCAACATGATGTGCTCATCATTGGCACCGGCGCTGCTGGCCTCAGCCTCGCCCTGCACCTGCCCAGCCACCTGAAAGTCGCCCTGATCTGCAAATCCCAGCTCAATGAGGGTTCAACTTACTGGGCCCAGGGGGGTATGGCTGCGGTCCTGCACACCCGGGACACGGTGAATTCACATGTGGAAGACACCATTGCCGCGGGTGCCGGCCTGTGCCGGCGCGAAGCGGTGGAGTTTACAGTAAATAACAGCCGGCGGTGTGTGGAATGGCTGGTTGACCAGGGTGTGGATTTCGACCTGCGGG
>JAZBNW010000292.1:0-4748 GCA_036350855.1 Halieaceae bacterium | reverse complement strand
CGCATATACCAGTCCCGGGGTCCAAGGCCATGCCAGACACTGAGCTCATTCCGGTGGTCCATGTCGCCAGTGGTGAGAAATTCGTCAACGACAAGGGCATCACCGCCATCAAGGACGGCATCAAGGCCGGCCGCAACGACAGCCAGCGCCTGCGCAAGCCGGACTGGCTGCGTGTCCGGGTCCAGGGCGGCGCCAATTTCGACAGGGTCCAGGGCATCGTGCGCGAACATCGCCTGGCCACGGTGTGCGAGGAGGCCAAGTGCCCGAACATGAGCGAGTGCTGGAGTTCGGGTACCGCGACGATCATGCTGATGGGGGATGTGTGCACCCGCGCCTGTCGCTTCTGTGCGGTCAATACCGGTAATCCGAGGGGCTGGCTGGACCCCGACGAGCCCGCCAACACGGCCCGCTCCGTGCAGTTGATGAACCTCAGGTACGTAGTGCTCACCTCGGTCAACCGCGACGACCTGCCCGATGGCGGGGCGGGCCACTACGCCGACTGTGTGCGGCAGGTGAAAGCGCGCAACCCCGGGACAGCGGTGGAGGCGCTGACGCCGGATTTTCTCGGTGTCCTGGCCGATGTCGAGACGGTGCTGGATTCCGGCATAGAGGTGTTTGCCCAGAACGTCGAGACCGTCCGTCGCCTGACCCATCCGGTGCGTGATCCCAGGGCCAGCTATGAGCAGACCCTGGCGGTGCTCGCTCACGCCAAACGATACCGCCCCGGCGTGCTGACCAAGACCAGCCTGATGCTGGGCCTGGGAGAAAGCGAGGAGGAAATCCTCGAGGCGATGGACGACCTGCGGGCGGCCTCCGTCGATATCCTCACGTTTGGCCAGTACCTGCAGCCCACCGCCCACCACTACCCCATCGATCGCTGGGTGACGCCCGACGAGTTCGAGAAGTATCGGGAGTGGGGCCTGGCGCGTGGCTTCATGGAAGTGGTGTCGGGTGTGTTCGTGCGCTCCAGCTATCGCGCCGAGCAGGTGTTGCAGAAAAATAACGTCGGCCTGTCCCGGCCCTGACGCCTTTCACCGACCCTGTCCCCGCGATGTTGACCCGCCTGGGCGAGGCACCTGTCGCCGGCGTATCCATGGCCAACGTCGCCCTGCTGCGTCTCGACAGGGGTGGTGGACTCGCCCCGGGCAACAAACAATTCAAGCTCCGTGCCAACCTGGCCGAGGCCAGGGCGCGGGGTATCAATCGACTCGTCTCCTTCGGCGGCGCCTGGTCCAATCACCTGCACGCGCTGGCGGCAGTCGGTGCCGAGCAGGGCTTTGCCACCGTTGGCATCGTCCGGGGTGACGACCCCGGCGTGGACTCGGACACGCTGGCGGATGCCCGCCGCTGGGGTATGCAGATTGTCCGGGTATCCCGCCAGGAATACCGGCGGCGGCACGACGCCCGCTACCTGGCCGCGCTGCAACACCATCACGGGCCCTGCCTGGTCATTCCCGAGGGTGGTGCCAACGCCGGGGGTGCCCGCGCCTGCATGGCCATCGCCGGATTGATCAGGGCAGTGGCTCCCGCAATCCGCCATGTGCTGGTGCCGGTGGGTACCGGCACCACCCTGGCCGGGCTGGTGGCGGGCCTGGGCAGTGACTGTGAAGTGACGGGCGTGGCCGCGCTGAAAGGCGCCACGGACCTCGAGCAGCGTACCGGGGAACTGCTGGATCACATGGCGGCGGGCGATCGCGCGCGCTGGCGGATCCTGCACGACTGCCACTGCGGCGGTTTCGCCCGGGTAAGCAGTGAGCTGCGCGAGTTCATGCTGGCCTTCGAGGCGGTACACGACGTGGCGCTGGACCCGGTGTATACGGGCAAAATGCTCTACGCTGTTCACCGGCGCCTGCGCAGCGGCGAATACGCGGCAGACACGCCCCTGCTGGCGGTCCACACGGGCGGTCTGCAGGGCCGGCGCGGATACGCCTGGCTGGCCCACTGACCCGCGGGGTCTACATTTTCGCGATCACGCTGTCCGGCAGCCATTTGATCACCCGGGCCACCAGGGTCCAGGGCCAGGGCGGCACGTAGCGGAAGCTGACCCGGCGCTCGATCAGGTCGGCCATGATCCTGGTGCCGTGCTCGGCGGTGACCAGGAAGGGGCGATTGGGGATGGCGCGGTTGAGATCGGTATCAATAAAGCCCGGCGCCAGGTCGGTCACCACGATCGAGTCGCGCCGGGTCTCTACCCGCAGCGATTCCAGGTAGCGACTGAAGCCCGCCTTGCTGGCGCAGTAGGCACCCTGGCCGCGAAAGCCGCGCACGCCCGCCACCGAGGTGATGCCCACCACATGCCCCTGGCCCTGGCTGCGAAACAGTTCGACCGCGGCCTCCGCCGTGGCAATCGCCCCCGTCAGGTTGACGGCGATGGTCTGGCGAATCTGCTCGAAATGGCCCTTGCCGGCCGGGGTGGTGAAGGCCACGCCGGCATTGATTACGATGATGTCCAGTCCGTTCAGGCGTTCGGCGCAGCGCCGGATCACCGGAGCGATGCTGTCGTGGTCAGACACATCCAGTGTTTCCAGTACGATGTCGGCGGCCTTTCCCGCCAGCTCACTGCCGAGACGGTCCAGGTCTTCCTGCTTGCGCCCGGTGAGGGCGAGGCGGTAGCCGCGCTCGGCAAAGTGGCGGGCGAGCTGCTGGCCCAGGCCGCGGGTGGCACCGGTGATCAGTACCGATCTGGCTGTCGTCATACATTCTCCATTGATGGTTGGTTCAGCCCGCGGTGGCGGGCCAGTCGTCGGGGGTCACGAAAAAACGGCACAGTTCCAGCCCATCCGGATCCACCGCCGCGACCAGTTGTGCGCCCGGCTGCGATTGTAGTCGTTCGAGCAGCATGGAACGACCCAAAAATTGTTCGCCCTTACAGGCCCGCAGGGGCGAGAGCCAGCGCATCTTCGACAGCAGCTGGAACTGCTCCGCCGGGATCCCGGCCAGGAACTGTCGCAAGCCCTCGAGGTGCACCCAGTGTGAGAAGCCCAGCTCGGGATTGAAGCCCGGTGGTGGTGGCAGCGGCTCGCCGTGGGCCTGGAAGAGATAACCCTTGAAGGCTATTTCCCTGCTCATTTCACCTATACCCAGTTCGCGCAGCTGCGCGCGGGCCAGTGGATGCTGGCCGAGTCCGGTCTGGTGTCCCAGCAACTGCCGCAGCTTGAGATCGAGACGGTCCCGGGTATCGGGCCCCAGCCACTCGCACCAGCGGCTTGCGGCTTCGTCCGGGGTGTGGATGCGCGAGCCCAGAAAATATTTGACAGCCAGTTCCAGGTGGCAGTGTCGCTGCCGCTCCCGACACCAGTAGATAATGTCGAACTCTCCCACCGTGGTGCCGCGATCCCGCACCGCCAGGTTGTGCGCCACCAGGTCGAACGCCGCATCCTGCTCGAGAAAAAAATGCCAGAGACGTTCGAAGTACACGCCGAGGCGATGGCTGCGGTTACCGGCCAGGTGCGCCAGCAGGGGCTGCGGGTCGCGGTCCAGTCGTGCCAGCCAGTCCCGGCGTGCGGCGGTGAGCCGCGGGCGGCAGTCCGCTACGGTCTCCCGCTTGCCGGGCAGATACTGCGCGCACAGCAGGGGCGGCCAGAAGCATGCCCAGGCCAGGTCGCGCACTGCCTGTGTCTGGTAGGGAAATGCCGACATCGCTGCGCTTTTCCTGTGAAATCATGGTTATAATACCAGTCCTGATGGGGCGGGACCTTAGATGCAGTCAGCGTTTACAAGAATCGGTTTGGTGGGGCGCAGCAAGCAGTCCGGCCTGCGGGAAGTCGTGCATGAATTGCTGGTACTGCTGGAGGAACGCGGGCTGGAGGTCGTGCTGGAGGATCGCCTTGGCGAACTGGTGGAGGACAGCAGCCACCGCCTGGCCAGCTGCGATGAGATCGGCCAGTCCGTCGACCTGGTGATCGTGGTGGGCGGCGATGGCAGTCTGCTCAGCGCGGCCCGCACGCTGGCGAAGTACGACACGCCGGTGCTGGGGGTAAACCGGGGGCGCCTGGGTTTCCTGACCGACATCATGCCCGATGAAATTGCCCGCCAGGTTCCGGCGGTGCTGGATGGTCACTACGAAAGCGAGAACCGCTTCCTGCTGGATGCCGAGGTGCACAGGGCCGGCAAGGTGGTCGGCCGCGCGGATGCGCTCAATGACGTGGTGGTGAACTCCGGCACCTCTGCCCAGATGATAGAGTTCGAGCTGTATATCAACGACAGCTTTGTCTACCGCCAGCGCGCGGACGGGCTGATCGTCTCCACGCCCACCGGTTCCACCGCCTATTCACTGTCCGGTGGCGGGCCGATCATGCACCCGACCCTCGATGCCATGGTGCTGTTGCCGATGTTTCCGCAAGCCCTGAGCAGCCGCCCCATCGTGGTGGACGGTAACTCCCGGATTCGGGTCGACATACTCGCGCGCAACAGGATTCACCCGCCGGTCACCTGTGACGGCCAGGTCAATATGACCGCGCGCCCCGGCGACTCGGTTCACATCACCAAGAAGACACACCGGTTGACCCTGTTGCATCCGCTGGGCCACAGCTTCTATGCCAGTTGCAGGGACAAGCTGCGCTGGGGTGATGCACTGGTAAATTGATGACGGAATTTTACCCGGCCCTCAGTGTCAGCGTTGAAGAAGACCTGTTGCCGCTCAGTGCGGTGCTGCAGCAGCGCGGGGTGGCGCATCGCATCTTCGAGGAGAACGGAAGGCAGGTACTGGCGGTGCAGCGGGCCGCCCAGGCCGACGAGGTGACCTCGCT
>JAZBNW010000291.1:0-8537 GCA_036350855.1 Halieaceae bacterium | reverse complement strand
GGGCCGACCGACCGGGCCGTTACATATTCGCCGTACCCCGATCAGGATTTCCCGAACCAGGTTTTCTTCGGTGACACCCACCTGCACACTTCGTACTCGGCCGATGCGGGCATGGTTGGTGCGATTGTCGGACCGGACGAGGCCTATCGCTTTGCGCGGGGCGAGGAAGTCAAGTCCAACCATGGTCTGCCCGTCAAACTGAACAGGCCGCTGGACTTCCTGGTCGTCGCCGACCATGCAGAGAACCTCGGCCTGGCACCGCTTATCGCGGCCTCCGACCCCGCGGTGCTCGCCAACCCCTGGGGCAAGAAGGTCCACGACATGATCAAGGCCGGCAACCAGCCCGACGCGTTCAATGCATGGATCGCGGCGATGCAGGCCCTGCAGGACCCTTTCAAGGGCGATGACAAAATGGCAACGACCGCGTGGCATTATATGACCAAAACGGCTGAGAAGTTCAACGAGCCGGGCCGATTCACCGCGATCATCGGCTTCGAGTGGACCTCCGGCCCGGATGGTAACAATCTCCATCGCAACGTGCTGTTTCGGGATGGCAAGGACAAGGCCGACCAGATCATCCCGCTGTCGTACTACGACACGGGTGACCCGGAGGAGTTGTGGAAGTGGATGGCCGAATACGAGAAGAAGACCGGCGGCAAGATGCTGGCCATCCCGCATAACGGCAACCTGTCGAACGGCCTGATGTTCGACGACATCACGCTGATCTCGAAGCAGCCACTCGATCGCGATTACGCCGAGCGGCGCATGCGTTGGGAGCCGATCTACGAGACCACGCAGCCCAAGGGCGACGGTGAGGCCCATCCGCTGCTGTCGCCCAATGACGAGTTTGCCGACTTCGAGACCTGGGACGTGGGCGGCTTTGGACCCGCGCCGCACAAACCTGACATGCTGCCACGCGAGTATTCCCGCGAGGCACTGAAGCGCGGCCTGGCCTATGAGGCCGAACTCGGCGCCAATCCCTTCAAGTTCGGCATGATTGGCTCTACCGACATGCATACCGGCCTGGCGACAACCTCCGAAGACAACTTTTTCGGCAAGGTGGCCATGCTCGAGCCGACGGCCGACCCGATTCGTTTCGACGAAGTCATTGTCGGCCGTGTGCCCGAGGGCCGCGCGCGCAAGGACCAGCGGCTGGCGCGCGAGACCAGCGCCGCCGGCCTGGCCGGCGTGTGGGCGCGCGAGAACACGCGTGAGGCGCTGTGGGACGCGATGATGCGTAAGGAGGTCTTTGCCACCACGGGTACACGGCTGCGCGTGCGCGTCTTCGGCGGCTTCGACTATCAGGAAAGTGACCTCGAACGTTCTGACTTTGCCAGGCACGGTTATGAGGGCGGCGTGCCCATGGGTGGTGATCTGAAAGCCGCGCCGGCGGGCAAGGAACTGAGCCTGCTGATTCGCGCCCTGCGAGACCCCGATGGCGCAAACCTCGATCGGGTACAGGTTATCAAGGGCTGGACCGACACCGCCGGCGAGATGCACGAGAAGGTGTACGACGTGGCCTGGTCGGGCAACCGCAAGCTGCTCAGCAACGGCGAGTTGCCGCCGGTGGGCAATACCGTAAACATACAGGATGCCACCTACACCAATGCTATCGGCGCGCCCTATCTCGCGGCGTACTGGAAGGACCCGGCGTTCGATGCGAAGCAGCGTGCGTTCTACTATGTGCGTGTGCTGGAGATCCCGACGCCACGCTGGACCACCTATGACGCGAAGGTCTTTGGTGTCAAGCTGCCCACCGATGTACCCGCAACGCTGCAGGAACGTGCCTACAGCTCACCGATCTGGTATACGCCCGACTGATATACCCCGGGGTCTACTTGTCATCAACCCGGCGTACCGGCGGAGGCACGTAGCTTTGATCGATCATCGATTGATTGGGCAGGTAAAACCTGAAAAACAGATTGAAGTCGCCCTCGGGTAACGGAATCCAGTTTCCGCGCAGTGCCTGGTCTGGCTGATCCTGTTGCAAATAAATCTCCAGCGAGCCGTCCTTCCCATAAACCAGGTCCTTTGATGTACTGCTTACCAGGTATTTATTGAAATCATTCTCGGCCAGGTTGAATTTATCGTCGTACACGGTTATGGACCAGAATGCCCGCGCGGTCGGGACCTGGTTCTTGTCGAAGTGCAGGACATATCGGTTTTTGCCATTCAATACCTGTCCGTCAGCATCCGCGAAAGTGCGTAACTTCGCCGCCATCTCAACCCAGTGCTCGATTCCGCCTGCATATGCCTGTGGTGATGCCCGGCCGAGAAAATCGCCTCGTTCCGCCATTCGGCCCCAGTTCTTGTCGCCGTAAAACCAGTTGTTGACCACCTTGGTATCACCGCCGGCGTCCGCCAGTTTATCCAGTAATGTGTTGCCGTCTTTCAAGGCCCTTACCAGTCCCTTGCGGGTATTTTCGTCGAGATCGTCAAGGCTTACAGTGGCCATGGGGCCGAGACCGACCCTGGCAAATTCGCGCATGAAAGCCGCGTCTCGCTCCGGTGGTGGGTTTTCGCGCATCGCGGCATTCATAGTTCGAAAATCGGCGAGCGGGTCATTTTCCACCGGGAACGGATCGAGCACATCGCGCCTTGTGCTCGGAGTGATTTTTCCCGACTTCCACTGTGACAGCGGTGCAACCACAAATTCCGACTGGATTTTCCTGGCAATAGCCAGGTCGTCGCCACCGGAGGTGTAGACTCGTGCAACCGTCCAAACCCAGGGGGTGGGTGCTCGAAGCACACCGTCGAATTCACCCTCGGGAATAGGGCCATCCCAACCGGGTCCGACAATAAGATAGGTCACCGACTTGCCGTCGTGCATGTGCGGACTGACGTAGCCAAACACATCGGAATAGAAATCCGCCAGCTCAATATCGACATAACGACCATCCCCCTGGGGCGCATGCATCACCACTGGTTCATCGCTCAGGTCAATCCATGATAGCGAATAGATGGTGTCATTGTTGGGGGAGTTGCTGTATTTGTCGCTGGAGTCGGCCAATCGAGTGACGTGAAAGAATTCATTAACCCGGATCTGGATAATGCCACTTGGCTTTTCCACCATGTAGTATCGATCGCGGGTGTAGCGCAACGCAGGATAGCCATAGATATAAGCCTGCATCCCAACGATATACGCATAGTCCTCGCGCCAATCGGTCTCGGGAGAAATTCCGGCAGTGACGTTCTGGGCTGTTTGCGCTTCAGCTGAAAAGCAAACTGTAGTCACGAGAGCCAGGAAAATGGCCACCAGATATCCAGGCGTTCCTGCTGGCTTCTCCGATAGCTCGTATCCGTGAATTTTGGGTTCCCTGGTCTTCATTATTCTTATCCTCGATTATTCAGGTATTGGCTTGGTAAAACGAAAGCCGATTGCCACTCAGAACTATTGCAGGAAGTAAAAGCGATACTCATTCTAGGCCAAGTGACTACACCCTGGCGACTGAGCCAAAAATGATAAGCCCAGTCTGGTCCGTGGCATATATTGCTGTCAAGTTCAGGGGAATCGTTCAATAACCCCCTTGCGGCGCAGGCGCGTTTGCGGGGCCCTCATCTTTCCCCCTCGCGACGGCCAGGGCTTGCGCGGCGCCGTCTCGAAGGAAGCCGACATCAGTGCCGATTGAAGCAAAATCGAACCCGCTTTGCAGCGAGTCTGCGGCTATTTCCGCCGTGTAGCCAAATATGCCGGCGGCTCGATCGTGTGCCTTGCGTGCCGCGAGAATACGAGCGATGGCATCGGTGAAACGGTAGTCAGTAAAGCTGCCAGGTGTGATATTGAGGCCGTAACATAAGTCCATTGGTCCAACGAACAGGCCGTCAATGCCGTCAACTGCTGCAATCTCAACTACGTTGCGCAGACCTTCTTCGGTCTCGATCATCACCACGCAGGCCACCTGCGTATTCGCCGTGGCCAGGTAGCCGATGCCTTCCATCATCGCGTCTCGCATGGGTCCGCAGGAGCGGGTGCCCTGTGGTGGATACCGACAGGCCGCAACCGCCTTTTGCGCGTCTGTCGCCGAATTGACCATTGGCACAATAACCCCGTGAGCGCCGGCATCCAGTGCCTTGCCAATCTAGTCCGGCTGGTTGGCAGCCACGCGCACGATGGGCGTTACAGGCAACCCACAGATGGCCGGTAGCAGTCGGGTAAGGTCGCTGTAATCCATCAATCCGTGCTGCAGGTCGAAACATATCCAGTCCACTCCTGTGCGCCCCAGCATTTCGGCTATATGGATGTCGGGCAGATTGGACCAGATTCCGATGGTGGACTTTCCTGCGCGCCATTTCTGTAGAGTTAGGTTGAGCATGCAGTTACTCCCTTGATTTATTTTTAGTCATTGGCGAACTCAGTTGTGCGATAACCAGTTGCGTGCCTGGTCGGTGGACTGGTCCTTCACCAGCGCCGTTAGTCGATGTTGCTACAGAGGACGCCGTTGGTGGCGGCGGCAATCAGCTGTCGCGTGGACTCGCCATGTGGTGAGAGGATGGGATCGAGTTGGGCGTTGTCGGCGATTTCCACGATGCCGCGGGGGTTGGAGAACTCACGGAAACCCTCGATACCGTGGTGGCGCCCCATGCCGCTCTTGCCGACACCGCCGAAGCCGAGGGATGCAAGGGCACCCTGCATGGACGGGCCGTTCACGGTGAACCCGCCGGAGGATGAATTGCGACGCAATTGTTCGATCCGATCCGGATTGTTGGAGAAAATATAGACTCCGAGGGGGCGCTCGCCAGTCTTGATCTTCTCGACAACCTCGTCGAAATCGCCGTAAGTGTGAATTGGCAGTACCGGCCCGAATATCTCGTGTTGGCATAGCAGAGCCTCCTGTGGCGGATTCACTACCAATGTGAGCGGCATCCTGTTGGGCCCCTCGGCGTGCGCCGGCGAACCAATTTCGATAACGGAACCCGGGACGCGTTCGCGCGCGTCGTCGATATAACCCTGAACCCGGTCGCGCTGTCGCCGGTTAATGACAGCGCAGCCCATCATCGGGCTGTTGGTGTAGTCACCCATGGTGGATTCGATGACATCCCGCACCAGGCTGGTGAACTTCTGTAACTGCGATTCTGGCACGTAGACATGATCCACGGTGATACAGAGCTGGCCATTCTTGCACAGCTTGGAGCCGAGCATCGTGCGCACATTTTGTTCGTTTACAGCCTCCTCGGTGAACACGGTAGGGTTTTTTCCACCCAACTCCAAAGTGACAGGTACCAGGTTCTCCGCCGCTTTGAGCATTACTTCCCGGCCTATGGTGGCGTTGCCTGTATACAGCAAATGGTTCCAGGGTAGCGAGCTGAAATGGCGCGCCAGATCCAGCTCGCCATTGACGACCCACACCAGGTCGCGGTCGAAGTGTTCACCCAGCATCTCGGCCAGGACCTCGCCTACCGCTGGTACCTGTTCCGAGGGCTTGATGATCACCCGGTTTCCCGCGGCCAGCATCTCCACCAGTGGACCCACAGACAGGTCAACCGGAAAATTCCAGGCCGGCAGGTTGCCGATGACGCCCTTGGGCTGGTAATCGATGTACGCTCTGGAATCGCCGTAAATAGCGGTTTCCATCTCCCTGTAGTCGCGCGCCATCCAGCTTTTCAGGTTAGCCATCGCATACCCGGCTCGCTCGGCCACATTCAGCACGTCGAATAGATAGGCCGTTAACCTATTGTGATAACCGTAGTCCTCGTTCAGCGCATCGGCGATACGGTCGGCGTACTGCATCATCATGGCAGGGATGCGCTCCAGCCAGGCCAGCCGGGTTTCGAGATCCGGGTTGGAATTATTGAAGTACGCTTTTCGCTGTAGCTCGAAGGTCTCGTCCAGGCGAATGATGGCGTGCTGGTCATTGGAAGCTTTCATCCTGATTTCCTTCTTTGGCTGGTGCCAGGGTACTGCCAAATTAGCTTACGTTCGGCAGGAGTGCCAGAAGGATACTAGGACAATTTCAGAAAAGCAGGTAGAGTTACCGCCAGAACAGCGAGGCTCTAGATTCTGCGCTCAAACGCTGACGAGCGATCTGTAGCAGGTGCATTTCACTTGACAAAAATAACACGGAAAAACCGATGAACTTCATACCCCATTTGAGATATACCGCGAACCTGGTGGTAATCACGCTGGCAACCGTGATCGTGGCATCTATAACACTGGCCGCCCCTGCTTCCGCTGCGATGTCCGATGAGATGGCCGAAGCCGAGGCCTTCGCTATCGGCTATCAGGCCTTCGTGGTCGGAGCAGTGTATGCACGCTCGCAGATACTCATGGAAAAGGATATTCACCCGAAAGCCCCGTTGAACGCGCCGCTCAATCACTTCAATGTCTATCCGGGACTGGCAAAACCTGGTGCAATCGACTTTACGCCCAACAATGACACGGTTTACGGACTGGCGTGGCTGGATTTGCGACAGGGTCCGGTCCTGATCACCATTCCGGAAGTCAAAGGTCGCTATTACACAATCCAGGCGACGGATTGGGCACTCAATACTTTTTCCTATATTGGCAGTCGCGTGAACTCGAAAGCCGGCACTTACGCTTATGTGCCGCCCGGTTGGAGCGGTTCGCTCCCCCAGGGCGTCGAGCGCATCGAAGCCACGACGACGGGGGTATTCCTGCAGGCGCGCACAGTGGTACAACCGGAAAATGCAGACGATATCGCACCGGTGGTGGCCCAGCTCAAGACGTATACGCTTGAACCGCTGAACAAGGATGCCAGGTACATGGCAGCTGATCCGTCGAGCCCGGTGCCGAATCCGAAGTTGAACAACCCGGTGTGGAAATCGCTGGACTTTTTCACGCTGTTGAACCGGGCCTGGGATTTCGGTGGGGTGCGGGCTCAGGACAAGGAAGTCGTAGGCATGTTTGCGTCCCTAGGTATCGGTCCCGGCCTGACATTTGACCCGGCGACACTGAGTGAGGCACAGCGGCGCGGTCTGTTGCGCGGCGTGCAGGCCGGCTTTGACCGCGTGGTTTCTCACAAGCGGGAGATCGGTGAGAACAGGAATGGCTGGCGCTACGCCACCAACCTCGGGAGATATGGCAGCAACAGGCTGCTCGCATCTGCCGCCGGCATGACCGGTTACGGTGCGAATGCGGCCGAGGAGGCCATGTACATCCCCGTGTTTACCGACGGAACTGGAGAAAATCTTGATGGCAGTCACCGCTACCGCATCCACTTTGATGCGGATAATCTGCCGCCTGCAGAGGCGTTCTGGTCGGTGACCATGTACAGCCTGCCCGAAAACCAGCTGGTCGATAATCCAATCGACCGCTATGCATTTGGCGATCGCACCCCGACACTCAAGCGTTGGTTGGATGGCTCGATCGACATCTATGTGCAGAATGACAGGCCGGAGGGCGATGCCGCCGCCAACTGGTTGCCGTCCCCCAAGGGCCCGTTCTGGATGATTTTGCGGATGTATCAGCCCGCGCCGGAGGCCCTCTCCGGTGGCTACATGCCTCCGCCGGTAGAACGGGTGGAATAGCCTGGATCGGGTCTGATCAAAGAGCTCGGTTTGCGAAAAACTCGCTTTTGACTTGCGAGTTCGGGGCGATAAGAGGAAGTATGCGAGTTAAATCGATGCCGGGATATTGAACTTATATTCGTTCTCGGACTTAGTAGTGTTCCTCGAGGATCTCCGGCGACACGATCGAGTGCAGTTTACCCCGGTCCGAGGCCTTTAGGATTGTTGCAGGGGGGGCGCCAAAAAATGCACCTGATATGAGGACGTTGGTATCGATAACGACCCTCATTTCCTGGAACGTACTTCCGAGATAACGGCATCGATGTCAGCTTGCTTCAGTCGAGCTTCTTTCGCCTGCCTTCTGGCTTCCGCTATCAGGGGATCAAATTCGTCCGTTGAAGGCTGGGAGATGGCCTGCATGATAACCGTGCCTTTCACGGCAACCACCACGAATTGGGATCCTGACTCGAGACCCAGGCGTTTTCGAATTTTCTCCGGCATGAGAACTTGTCCCTTTGAGAACATCTTTATTGTAGCTAAATCTGTCATATTTCCACCCGCCCAAAGCGACCTTACTCGTAAGAGTATTGATACTATAGAGTCGCGAGTAGGGCGGCAGTGGCCGTTCCGACACATTTCCGACAACAGTCCAGCATCGTTGTGCTTTATCGTGCAAACCAAGCAACGGGCGCCGTTCTTCGGCCTTTAAAATCAATAAGTTACAATTCAAGACGGGCTTTTAACCAATTGGTCGCTGGTTCGACAAGCTCTCCCTACGGGAGAGTTTAGACGCCGCAGCGAAGCGAAGGCACCCCGCAGGGGTCACAACGCGGGAGGCAACCGCGTCGTGATCAATCCAGCACGGCGGCCCTGAGCTTCCAGGCTCGCAAACAGTCCAACACGGCCCCGGGTCGCCGGGCTCGCCGCTGATTCATCCTATCGCCACAGCGACAATACCGTTTAATATCGCCCCCCGCCCGGCAGCGGGCAATGTAACCCCTTAACGAGACGAATCCAGATGCTTGATATATTCCTGACCTGCCTTGCGGTGCTGGCCTTCCTGGCCATCGCGC
>JAZBNW010000290.1:0-18841 GCA_036350855.1 Halieaceae bacterium | reverse complement strand
TCATACCACTTTCCTCGGACTTTCATTATGCTCTTATTGCGCTTCGGTCGCCGGTGCCGGCGGTCGAGGCGGGAAATCCTTGTTACCGAGGTGACGTTACAGCTGCTCTATCTGCCTTTGCTGTTCCTGTAACGTGTCCAGCGCCTGCTGCTGCGCTTCCATTTTTTCCTGTTCTTTTTCGACTACCGCGGCGGGTGCCTTTGCAACGAACGATGCGTTGCCCAGCTTGCCTTTGATACGCGTGAGGTCTTTCTCCAGCTTTTCTATTTCCCTGCCCAGGCGCTGCAACTCTGCGTCCCTGTCGATCAGGCCCGCCATTGGCACCAGGATCTCCAGTTCCCCTACCAGTGCCGTTGCCGCTACCGGGGCTGCTGCACCGGCCGACAGCCAGGTGACATCCGCCAGTCTGGCCAATTTTCTCAGGAATTGCGCGTTGTCTGCCAGTCGTGTTTCGTCGCGCTGGTCGCCGTTCCTGAAGAGCACCGGGATCTCCTTGCCCGGCGCGATATTCATTTCACCGCGGATGTTGCGAATACCCACGATCACGCCTTTGAGCCATTCTATATCTGCGTTTGCGACGCTGTCCACGCCTTTCTCCCCGGCCTCGGGATAGGGCTGCAACATGATCGTCGGGCCGTTTCTGCCGGCCATGGGGCCGACGGTTTGCCAGATTTCCTCGGTAATAAAAGGCATAAAGGGATGCAGCAGGCGCAGCATGTTTTCCAGCACCTGGAGCAGCGTATGCCGGGTGCCGCGCTTGGCGGCCTCCGTTGCGTTGTCATCCCACAGCACCGGCTTGGACAATTCGAGGTACCAGTCGCAGTACTCGTTCCAGACGAATTCGTACAATGCCTGTGATGCGAAGTCGAAGCGGTAATTGCCCACCGCCCTGGCAACCGCGGCCGTGGTTTCCTCCAGCTTGCCGGTAATCCAGCGGTCCGCGAGGCTGAACTCCATTGGCGGGTCACCGGTGATGCCGCAATCCTGGTTTTCGCAGTTCATCAGTACATAGCGCGCTGCATTCCAGATCTTGTTGCAGAAGTTGCGATAGCCCTCGATCCGGCCGATATCGAATTTGATATCGCGGCCGGTGGAGGCGAGTGAGTAGTAGGTGAAGCGCAGGGCGTCGGTGCCGTAGGGTGCGATGCCCTCGGGAAACTGCCTGCGGGTCGCCTTGTCGATTTTGCTGGCCAGCTGCGGCTGCATCATCCCCGCTGTGCGCTTTGTGACCAGGCTCTCCAGGTCGATCCCGTCGATCAGGTCAATGGGGTCGATCACGTTGCCCTTCGACTTGGACATCTTCTGTCCCTCGCCGTCGCGCACCAGGCCGTGTACATACACGGTGTGAAAAGGCACTTCATTGCGAAAATGCAGGGTCATCATGATCATCCGGGCGACCCAGAAGAAAATGATATCGAAGCCCGTCACCAGTACCGACGTCGGGTGGAACGTTGCCAGCTCCGGGGTTTCCTCGGGCCAGCCCAGGGTGGAAAATGTCCATAGCGCGGAGGAGAACCAGGTGTCCAGTACGTCCTCGTCCTGGCGCAGGGTGATGTCGTCAGCCAGTGTATTGTCCGCGCGTACCTCCGCTTCGCTGGCACCCACGTAGAAATTCCCCGCGTCGTCGTACCAGGCGGGTATGCGGTGCCCCCACCAGAGCTGGCGACTGATGCACCAGTCCTGGATATCGCGCATCCAGGCGAAATAGGTGTTCTCCCACTGCCTGGGCACGAACTGGATAGCGCCGCTCTCGACCGCGCTGATCGCCGGCCTGGCCATTTCCCGCGCGTCGACATACCACTGGTCCGTCAGGTAGGGCTCTATCACCACACCGGAGCGGTCGCCCCGGGGCACCCGCAATGTATGGTCGTCAATCCTGGCCAGCAGGCCCAGGGCCTCCATGTCGGCAACCACCCGCTTGCGCGCCTCGAACCGGTCCAGCCCGCGGTAGGGCGCCGGCGCCTGGTCGTTGATCGCGGCGTCATCGTCGAAGATGTTGATCATCGGCAGGCCGTGGCGCTTACCCATGTCGTAGTCGCTGAAGTCGTGGGCCGGGGTGATCTTTACCACGCCGGTGCCAAACTCGCGGTCGACATGGTCATCGGCAATCACGGGGATTTCCCGTCCCGTCAGTGGCAGTTCAACGCTCCGGCCGATCAGGTGGCTGTAGCGTTCATCGTCCGGGTGAACCGCGATGGCGGTATCCCCGAGCATGGTTTCAGGCCGGGTGGTTGCCACTGTCAGGTGACCCTCGCCGCCCGCCAGCGGGTACTGGAAGTGCCACAGATGGCCCTGTTCTTCCTCCGCGACCACCTCCAGGTCGGAAATGGCGGTATGCAGTGCGGGGTCCCAGTTGACCAGGCGCTTGCCGCGATAGATCAGCCCCTCGCGGTAGAGCCGGATAAAGACTTCCTGTACCGCGGCGCTGAGGCCGGGATCCATGGTGAAACGTTCGCGTGACCAGTCCAGCGATGAGCCCAGGCGGCGCAGCTGGCGGGTGATGGTGCCACCGGACTGCTCCTTCCATTCCCAGACTTTCTCCACGAATTTATCGCGACCGAGGTCATGTCGCTTGATGCCCTGGGCCTCCAGTTGACGCTCGACCACCATCTGGGTGGCGATGCCGGCGTGGTCGGTGCCCACCTGCCACAGGGTGTTGTAACCACGCATGCGGTGATAGCGGATCAGGGCGTCCATGATCGCCTCCTGGAAGCCGTGGCCCATGTGCAGGCTGCCGGTCACGTTCGGCGGTGGAATCATGATGCTGTAGGCGTGCTCACCACCCTGGGGGGCGAAATAACCGCGCTCCTCCCACTCCTGGTACCAGCGGGTTTCAATATCGGCGGGTTGGAAGGTCTTTTCCATTGCTGTGCTAGTCCGTTGGGGGTGGGCGTCTGGGTTAACCGGCCGGGATTATACGCTAAAGGTCGTGCTTTTCGAGTTGGTAGCCCCGTTCCTTGTAGAAGGTCCAGGAGCGGCGCAGGGCATCGAGACTGGCGGGGTCCTGGGTGACGACCTCGGCCACCCGGCGGAAACGGCTGAAAAACCCGGGTATGCCCAGCTGCAGATTGATCAGCAGGTCGTTGTGGTTCAGGGGCTCCTGCCCCCAGCCGATGGCGATCGTGTCCGATTGCGCCTCGCCGTGCAGGCCGTGGGGGAGGAAGCTGGCGGGCCGGTAGGTCCACAGCAACTCATCCAGGGTGCGGGCCTGCGCCTCGTCGGTGGCGTTGATAAAAATACGATGGCCCTGCTGAAACGCCTTGTCGGCAAGGCGCACGGCAACCTGCAGGCGTTGAGCCTGGTCGGCGGCCTGCACCACGTAGAAACCGACCCTGGTCACGCCGGTCCGGTCCTGCCGCGACCGCCGGGCATCAGTCGGCGCGTTGCATCAGGTACTGGGTCAGCAGGCCCACCGGCCTGCCGGTGGCGGCCTTGGGGGAGCTGTCCCAGGCCGAGCCGGCGATGTCCAGGTGAGCCCAGTGATAGTCCTCGGCGAAACGGGCGAGGAAACAGGCGGCGGTGACGCTGCCCCCGCCGGGTCCGCCGATATTGGCCACATCGGCAAAGTTGCTGTCCAGTTGCTTCTGGTAGTCATCCCACAGGGGCATGCGCCAGGCGCGGTCGTGGCTTTCGACCCCGGCAGCCAGCAATTGCTCCGCCAGTTTGTCCTGGTTTGCATAGAGCCCGGTGGCGTGTGAGCCCAGGGCCACCACGCAGGCGCCGGTGAGCGTGGCGATATCGATCACCACCTGCGGCTTGAAACGACCGGCGTAAGTCAGGGCGTCACACAGCACCAGCCGGCCCTCTGCGTCGGTGTTGAGCACTTCGATGGTCTTGCCGGACATGCTGGTCACCACGTCCCCCGGCTTGGTGGCGCCTCCGCTGGGCATGTTTTCCGCCGCCGCGACGATACCCACCACGTTCAGCGGCAGGCCGAGCTCGATCACCGTCTCCAGCGTGCCGAATACACTGGCGGCCCCGCCCATATCGAATTTCATCTCGTCCATCTTGGCGCCGGGCTTCAGCGAGATTCCGCCGCTGTCGAAGGTAATGCCCTTGCCCACCAGCACATAGGGTTTCTGGCCGGCTTTCCCGCCCTTGTAGTTCATCACGATCAGTTTGGCGGGCTCATCGGTACCGGCGGTGACCGAGAGCAGCGAGCCCATGCCCAGCTCGCGCATTTTCTTTTCCTCGAGCACCGTGGTGGTGAGCTTGCTGCACCCTTTGGCGAGCTTGCGGGCCTGCTGTGCCAGGTAGCTGGGGGTGCAGACGTTGCCGGGCAATTCCGCCAGGCGGCGCGCCTCATTGATGCCGCGGCCGACCGCCGCGCCGCGGTCGAGGGCTTTCTGGCCCGAGCCGACGGTGCGGCTGTCCCCGGTGTTGACGACGAGCTTTGCCAGTGTCATCGGCGGCTTCGGTTTTGACACGGTTTCGGTATAGCGATAACTGGCGCAGACCAGCTGGCGGCTGAGGGTCTCAAGCAGCCAGGCGCTGTCGCCGTCTTTGGGCTTCAGGTCCGCGCTGTGCAGTACCGCGTCGCCCGCCTTGGTTGCATTGAGCGCCTTGGCGAGGGTGCGGGTGAATTCCCGCACGGCGGCCCGGTCAAACGTGGCGGGGTCGCCACAGCCTACCAGCAGGAGTCGCCTGGCGCCGCCGACACCCGGCAGCAGGCAACTTTCACCGGACTTACCGGAAAAATCCCCCAGCGCCATGACCTTTTTTATCGTTCCACCGGAGGCGTCATCCACTTGCTGGGCTTCACGCGACAGCTTCTTGCGATGGTACAGCGGCAGGATGATGCACTGGCTGCTGCCCCTGGTGGCGTCGTCGACCTTGCGTGCGGTGAAGGTGATAGCTGTCATGTCGGATTCCCGGTTCCTTGTATAGCCGCCTAGTGTATGACGATAGGAGGGTAAACTGAATACAAATCAGGTAATCCGCCGCCTGGATATGTGCCGCTCAGGCGGGCTTTGAGTCCGATTCTGCTGCCTGCTTCGCTTTTGCCTTCTTTTTTCCGGGCAGCAGTACCAGCTTGGTTCCCGACAGGTAGTCATGCCAGTAGTAGCCATTGCGATCCACCAGGCACCACAGGTAGCCCAGCCCCAGGCAGGCTGCCGACAGGGGGGCGGTCAGGCTGCGTAACAGGACCTGGCGCGGGCGGGGTGTGTCTCCCGTCAGGCTAACCAGCTTGATGCGCCAGGCCTGCATGCCCAGGGTCTGGCCATTCTTCAGCCAGAACCAGCAGAAAAAGGCCATAGCTGTCAGCAGCGCCAGCAGGCGCACCAGGTTGGCGTCAAGCTGTACCGTGCCGTCGTCCGCGGGCCCCAGTCCCAGCAGTGTGCGTATCCCCATCACCAGGGCGACACAGGCCATTATCAGGGGCAGTACCAGGAGAATGTCGTAGGTCAGCGCGGCGAGCCGGCGCAGCAGGAAAGGGGAGGGCAGTGAGTTGTCGTCAGTCATGGCGCGCACTCTGCCACCTGTGGGCTGTTCTGTACAGCCGCAACGGGAGCCCCCGCGGTGCGCTTGCGCCCGGTGCGGCCATCAGTCTTCCAGCTTGAGGTGTTCCGTCGCCGGTGGGGGTGGTGCAGGCCGATTGCGGTATTGTTGTTCGAGCACGTCTGCCCCTGCAGGCGCCAGCACAATACCCGAAAGATCGAGCGCAGGAGGCGCCTGCGGGGGCGCGGCGCAGTCGGACAGGTCGGTGCCATCCGGAGTCAACTGGATGCCGCTGGTATCCGGTGCCAGCACCGCGGCGGAGGAGGGTAGCCGGGGCAGCAACTCCCCGACAATGCCTTCACTGAGATGGCTGGTGTCCGGTGGCGGTGGGGCTGCGGGGGACTGTTCGGACAGGCGTTGCCCACTGGCCATCACTTCCAGGTCAGGTGGCACTACCTCGCTGGTGACCACCCCGGGGCGCTCTGAGGGCAACAGGACCGCCGTGCCCGCGGGTGCCAGAGCGATCGCGCCGTCAGCGGCTGGTGCAGGGTCTGCAGGCGGCGGTGCAGGGGCGGGCTCCCGGGGGCGGGCCGTGAGGTCCGCCGCAGCAGCCAGGGCGGCTATTTTTTCCGCTGCGGTCATGGCTTTGGCCGGGGCCGGGACCGGGGCCGGAGCTGGAGGCGCTGCTGTGGTCGTGTTTGCTGCACTTGCCTTGATGACCGGCAGCGCGCCGGCCTGTTCCATGGCCTGCTTGTACTTGAGCGCAGTCGCCTTGTCGCAATCGCGTTTCAGCAACTGCGTGTTGCCACTGAAAAGCTTGTCCAGGGTTGCGGCATCGGCGTTGAACAGCTTGCCGATTCGGGCGCGGACCGCGGCCAGGTCCTGCCCTTCGAGCAGTTGTCCGGCAAAGTAGATGTTGTAGCGAGCGTCCATAAAGCGGCCCCCGGGAATCAGTGCATCGAGTATACGTAAATTTGCGGGATGGGTCTCGCCCCCGGGGGCGGGCGTTGTCGCTGTTTGTGAACACCGTCGCGCACTTCTGCTAAGATGCGTCGCTGTGCTGTCCCGCTAGCGAAAACCCGATGAGTGATCGTGTTCCCACCCGTTTTGTAAAGACACTGCTGCGCATGGTGGGCGACAGGGGCTACGATTTTACCGGCATCCTGCTTGACGCGGGACTGGATTTCGATCCGCTGGATGAAAATTCCCCGGGTTACCAGCCCCAGATCAGCGCCATGCAATACACCCGGGTGTACCAGCAGGTACTGCACCTCATGCAGGACGAGACCTTCGGCTTTGCCGGCAGCGAGCTGACGGCGCCCGGCGCTTTCCGGATGATGTGTTACTGCATTATCTCCTGTCGCAATCTCGGCCAGGCGATCCAGCGGGCGGCGGAATTCTACCGCACGTTTTTCGATGAGCGCAGCCAGCTCTACGCCAACTTCAGCGAACAATACGCCCGGGTGGGGTACCGCACTCTCGACCGTGGCGGTGATCAGCGCAGCGTGGTGGCCGACGCCTACGGGCTGTCGCTGTGGCACCGCTTTTTCGGCTGGCTCTGCGGCCGCCCGATCGACCTGAAACGGGTGGATTTCAGCGGCGCTGCCCCTGCGCGTCTCGAAAAGTACGAGACCCTGTTCGGCTGCCCCCTCTATTTTTCCCAGGCCAACGACCTGCTGTATTTCGACAGCGCCTGCCTCGCCTGGCCGGTGGTGCATACGGAGCACTCCCTGCGGGAGTTTCTGCGCACCGCGCCCTACCAGCTGCTGATAATGGACAACGGCGGCGGCAGGAGCCTGTCTTTGCAGGTCAAGGCGATGATGGGACATGATTTCAGCGCGGGCTTTCCAGGGTTTGAAACCATCAGCCGCGCGCTGAATACCTCGGCGCCCACCCTGCGTCGCAGGCTGAAACGCGAGGGCACGACGTTCCAGCAGTTGAAGGACGAGGCCCGCTGTGAGGCCGCCAAGCTCTGCCTGGATCGTCCGGAACTGTCGATCAATGAGGTCGCCCTGCAGATGGGCTTCACCGACCCCAGTGCATTCCACCGCTCCTTTAAAAAGTGGACCGGCCAGACGCCCGGCCAGTTCCGGGCCCAGCGCAGGCGTCGGGATTGAGCGGCTGTTGCGGCTGCCGCTGCTCGGGTATAATCCCGGTCCTTTTTTTGTGGAGTCAGCGATGTCGGTCCAGTATGAAATAGAACAGCAGCTCGCCCGGGAGTTCGCACCGCAGTTCCTGGAGGTCAGCAATGAAAGCCACCAGCACAGCGTGCCGGCCAATTCCGAGACCCATTTCCGGGTCGTGCTGGTGAGCGACCGGTTCGACAACGCCCGGCAGGTGGCGCGGCACCAGCAGGTCTATTCCGCGCTCTCCGCCCAGCTGGCCGGGCCCGTGCACGCCCTGGCCCTCCATACCTACACGGCCGCAGAGTGGCAGGCCCGCCAGGAACAGGCGCCTGTTTCTCCCGAATGTCTCGGCGGCAGCAAATCCACGCAGGCCTAGGGGGTAGTCATGTCTGAAGTCGTCGTCGCCGCGTTGTACAAATTTGTCACCCTGGAGGACTTTCACGAATTGCGCGAGCCGCTGCTCGATGCCTGCCGCGAGGCGCAGACCTGTGGCACGCTGCTGCTGGCCCGGGAGGGTATCAACGGGACCATTGCGGGCAGTCGGGAGGGGATAGACCGGGTACTCGCCTACCTGCGCTCTGACCCGCGCCTGGCGGATCTCGAGCACAAGGAGTCGCTGGACGAGGCCATGCCGTTTTACCGCATGAAGGTGAAACTGAAGAAAGAAATCGTCACCATGGGCATTCCCGGTATCGATCCCAACGAGGCGGTGGGCACCTATGTCAGCCCCGCCGACTGGAATCGACTGGTCAGCGATCCCGAGGTATTGCTCATCGATACCCGCAATGACTACGAGTACGGGATAGGCAGCTTTCGCGGTGCGGTGGACCCCCGGACCACGACGTTCCGTGAGTTTCCCGAGTACGTGCGCACTCATCTCGACCCGCGCAAGCAGAAAAAGGTCGCCATGTTCTGCACCGGTGGGATTCGCTGCGAGAAGGCCTCTGCCTTTATGCTCAAGGAGGGCTTCGAGGAGGTCTATCACCTGCAGGGAGGCATTCTGAAATACCTCGAGGAGGTGCCTGAGCAGGACAGCATCTGGGAGGGCGAATGCTTTGTTTTCGACAACCGGGTGGCGGTCAATCACCGGCTGGAAAAAGGCCGTTACGACCAGTGCTATGGCTGTCGTCACCCTATCACCGAGGAAGACAAGCTGTCGGATAAGTACCAGAAAGGCGTCTGCTGCCCGCGCTGCTATGACCGGCTGACACCCGACCAGATGGCGCGTTTTCGCGAGCGGCAAAAGCAGGTCGAGCTGGCGCGGGCCAGGGGCGAGGCCCACGTTGGCGCCGCGTCACCGGCGCGCCAGCAGTCCGGCGCCTGAGGCCCCCCCTGCGCCCTATTGCAGGTGACGCGTAATCGCGCTGCGGAAGGTCGCGACCGGCACGAAAGTGCTCAGGCCCCCGCTGTCGCCCTGTGATACCACGCCGCACAGTTGCGGCGTGCCACCGGGTGACAACTGCACCACGGCACCCCCGGAGGCCCCCTTGCGGGCCAGGCAGTCGGTGTCACTCACCCCGGGTGCCTCAGCGGTGATCAGGCAGGCGGGGTCGAAGGTCAATTGCTCGCCTCCCGCGCCTTTCCCCCCATCCCTGGAATAGCCCGCCATGCTGATCGCAAGGCCGGGGTCGGCCCGTCCCGGATGCACCAGCAACGCTGTCGCCTGGGCTGCGGTGACGGGTGTTCGCAAGCGCAACAAGGCCCAGTCCGCGTGCATGCCGCCACCATCCGCCAGGCGGTAAGCCTCCCGTTGCACCGTGCTGTCGTGGCTGTTGCGGAGGGTGAAGGTGATCGGTTTGCTCAGGTCGTCGTAGTGCTCCAGGCAGTGCCAGGCGGTGATCACAACGTCCGCCCTGCGGCCGGCGAATTTTGTCACCAGCGTGGCGCTGCAGTCCTCGCGCAGGTGGCTGCGCCTGCCGTCGCGATAAGTGCTGCCGGGCACCTGTAATTGACCCACCGCACGCAGCCACTGGGGTGCGCTGTTGCTGAACACTTCCCTGGAATCGATGGCGCCGACCGGCTGCTGGGCCCGGGCCGCCGCGATGGCCGCCGCCAGTCCCACTGCGACAAGGGCGGGCAGCCGTCTGCGCGCCAGTCTGGATAAAATGCTGCACCGTTGCATAGCCCGTTCCGCGCCGTCTCCTGTGCGGCTTGGTCCCGCGCGCCGCTGCATTTAGTATGGTGGGCCGATAGTAGCACTGGGCGGCAAAGGGGAACTATGGGTCTGCAACACAACAGGGTGGTCGTCGTCACCGGCGCCAGCCGCGGAGCGGGCAGGGGTATTGCCCTCGCCCTGGGTGCCACCGGAGCCACCGTGTACGTGACCGGGCGTACCCGGCGCGAAGGGGAGGCGACGCTGCCCGGAACGGTGCAGGCCACGGCCGATGCCGTCAGCGCCGCCGGTGGCAGGGGTATCGCCGTTTACTGTGATCATGCCGATGACGGGCAGGTGGAGCAGCTTTTCCGGCAGGTGCGCCAGGAGCAGGGCAGACTCGATATCCTGGTAAACAACGCCACCGTGCTGCACGACGCACTGACCGCAGCCGGTCCGTTCTGGGACAAGCCGCTGGCACTGGTCGATATTCTGGACGTGGGCCTGCGTTCCCACTACACCGCGAGCTGGTTTGCGGCGCCCTTGCTGCTGGCCAATGGCGAGGGTCTTGTCGTCAATACCTCTTCTTTCGGCGGCAGAATCTATATGCACGGCCCGGCCTACGGGGCCGGCAAGGCGGGTCTGGACAAGATGGCGCACGACATGGCCATTGATTTCCGGCCCCACGGGGTCGCGGTGGTCTCACTGTGGATGGGTTTGCTGGCCACGGAACGCACCCGGCGGGTATTTGCCGCCGAGCCTGAAAAGTATGCCGGCATGGCGGACAGCGCAGAGTCGCCGGAATTCAGCGGCCGGGTAATCGATGCACTGGCCCGGGATCCGGCCCTCATGAGCAGGAGCGGCAAGGTGTGGATTGCTGCCGAGCTTGGCCTCGAGTATGGCGTGACTGACACGGACGGCCGCCAGCCCGTGTCCCCCCGGGCTTTCTTCGGCGATACGACGCAATTCGGTGATGCCGTGGTGGAGTAGGCTTCGATAGCCCAAATGGAGGATGCGCAGCCGCGCGTGCCGCGCTTTAATAGGGCCAGATTCATCCATACTTGTTTGCTGGGAGACCGCAATGACCGTACATCAAGCTATAAAAACAGGCGAGAACATGAATCCCTATGGACTGGAAAGCCCGCGGGCGCAGGAGTTGATAGCCGCAGCCCGGGCGATGGCGCCAGCCCTGCGCGAGCGCGCGGCACGGTGCCGGGCGCAGAGCAGGGTGCCGGACGAGACCGTCGCCGAGTTCCAGGCGGCGGGCTTCTTCAAAATCCTGCAGCCGGAGCAGTGGGGCGGCTACGCGATGGACCCCCAGGTGTTCTATGCGGTGGGCCTGGAAGTGGCCAGGAGCTGCCCATCCAGTGCCTGGATTCTCGGGGTGATCGCGGTGCATAACTGGCAGCTGGCCGTGTTTGACGACCGGGCCGCCCAGGATGTGTGGGCTGACGACCCCACTGTGTTGATTTCCTCCTCCTACGCCCCGGTGGGCAAGGTCAAGGTCGTGGATGGCGGTTTCCGCCTCAGCGGGCGCTGGAGCTTTTCCAGCGGCAGCCAGCACTGCCGGTGGGCCTTCCTGGGGGCGGTTGTGCCCACCCCCGAGGCGCCTTTCGATATGGCCAACTACCGCACTTTCCTGGTGCCGATCAGCGACTATGAGATTGTCGACAACTGGGACGTGGTGGGGCTGCAGGGCACCGGCAGTCACGATATCGTGGTGGATGACGTATTCGTGCCGGAACACCGCACCCACAAGTCCATGGACGGTTTTCTCTGTGACAACCCGGGCAACGCGGTCAACAGCGCGCCGCTGTATCGCATGCCTTTCATGCAGGTGTTCGTGCGGGCGGTCTGCACCGCGACGCTGGGTGCCTGCGAGGGCGCGCTGGACGCCTTTATCGAGGTCGCGAAGACGCGCCAGACGGGTCCCGTGAAAATGAAAAACGACCCTTTTGCCCGCCAGCTGGCAGCCCAGGTCAAGGCCTCCATCGAGGAGATGAAGCTCACCATGATTCGCAACTTCGACGCGATGATGGATTGCTGTCGCAACGGCGAGCCCATCCCGGTAGAGGACCGTGTACGCTACCGCTACGATTCCTCCATCGTGGCCGATCGCTGCCTCGAGTTGTCCGGGCGCATGCTCAAGGCCGCCGGCAGCGGCGGCATCCGCCTCGACAGCGAGCTGTTGGCCTACCACCTCGATATTCTGGCGAGCCAGGCCCATATTGCCAATCATTCGACGCCCTTTGCGATTAATATGGGGGCTGTGATGTTCGGCGAGGAGAATGCGGACTTCGCCATCTGACCCGCCGGTGCAAGTACGGAGATCGCCATGGCAATGAAAGGACTGTTACCCGAGGGGCATTATGCGCAGTGTGCCAACGGTTACCGTATCCATTACCTCGATGAGGGAGACAGGGACGCCCCGGTGGTGGTGTTTCTGCACGGCTCCGGGCCGGGCGCCAGCGGGCACAGCAACTTCAAGGGCAATTATCCCGCCCTCGTAACAGCGGGCTATCGCTGTGTTATCCCGGACCTCATCGGCTATGGCTTTTCCGACAAACCCACCGATGTGGACCATCCCCTGTCGTTTTTCGTCGAGTGTGTCCGGCAGACACTGGACTGCGTGGGAATAGAGCGCTGCACGGTGATAGGTAATTCGCTGGGAGGCGCGGTTGCGCTGGGACTCGCCCTGGACTACCCGTCCCTCGTGGACAAGCTGGTACTGATGGCCCCGGGGGGGCTCAGCGAGCTGCACGAATACCAGCAGATGCCGGGCATGCAGAAGATGTTCAAGGTGTTCGGCTCGGGCGAACCGGTGACGCCCGCGGTGATGAAGGACCTGTTCGCGACCGGCCTCATGCACGACCCCGCGCACGCCACGGATGAGCTGGTGGCCGAGCGCATGCAGATCATGCAGATAATGAACGGCCATGTGATGGCCACCATGAAAGTGCCGGTGCTGACCGGGCGGCTGCCCGAGCTGAACTGCCCGGTGCTGGGTTTCTGGGGCCTGGATGAGAAAATGATGCCGGAGAACGGCATCATGGCCCTGGCCCGCAACACCCGCCATCTGCGCCTGATACTGGTCAGCGAGTGCGGGCACTGGGTCATGGTGGAGCACGAGGACATGTTCAACCGCAGCTGTCTGGATTTCATCCAGCACGGGTAGGAAAAGCCTGGCGGGGGGCGTGTATCCCCGCGCTCTATCTCCTGGCAAAGTCAGTCGCAGATGCATTTTGTAAACCCCGGCGTCCCGGTGTAACGTGTACCCGGGCCGGAGTAGGGCCCCTGCCAGAATTATAATGAAGGTAAGTGCCACCGCGATGCATGACGACCTGCCACAACTGCCGGCGATGGATGACATCCAGAGTCTGCTTCGATTCGAATCCAGGGAAGGCCGTATATGGCTGGCCGAAGAGCGCATGGTGTTGCTGCGAAGCAGCGAAATGCGGGCGCTGCGCAGGGAGTTGATCGATTCCCTGGGTATGGACCGCGCCAAGGGCCTGCTTATTCGTATGGGATATATTGCCGGCAAGCAGGACGCGGATACTGCAAAGCGACTGCGTCCGGATGCCACCTTGTTCGATGCCTTCTCAGTCGGTCCCCAGTCACACATGTTAACCGGTCAGGTGAAGGTGACGCCGATAAAGCTTGAGCTTGATGAAGATAGCCAGAGCTTCCACGGCCTGTTCGAGTGGGAAAACTCGTTTGAAGCGGAGATTTTCCTGGCCGAATACGGGGTCAGCTACGAGCCGGTATGCTGGTCCCAGATCGGCTACGCCAGCGGCTACACCTCGCGCTTTACCGGCTTGCAGATACTGTTTCGGGAGCAGGGCTGTGTCGGCTGCGGTGAAAAGGTTTGCCGCATAGAGGGGCGTCCGGTGGAGGAGTGGGACGATTGCGAGGAATTGCTGCGTTATTATCGGCCGGATCGCATAGCCGACCAGCTGTTCGCCCTGCAGTCCGAGGTGACCTCCCTGCGGGAGAATCTCACCGAAGAGCAGAGTTTCGGTGACCTTGTGGGCTGCTCCCAGAAGTTCCTGGAAGTGCGGGAACTGTTGGCGAAGGCGGCCGAGAGCCGGGTGACGGTGCTGTTGCTGGGCGAGACCGGGGTGGGCAAGGATATGTTTGCCAAGGCACTGCACGAGGGTAGCCCACGTCGGGACAAACCCTTTGTCGCCGTAAATTGTGCCGCCATACCAAAAGACCTGATCGAGGCGGAACTGTTCGGGGTGGAGAAGGGCGCTTTCACGGGTGCAGAGCAGTCGCGTCCCGGCCGCTTCGAGCGCGCCCATGGCGGTACCCTGTTCCTGGATGAGGTGGGGGAGTTGTCTCCCCAGGCGCAGGCAGCGCTGTTGCGGGTTTTGCAGGAGAGCGAGCTGGAGCGCCTGGGTGATACCCGGACCCGAAAAGTTGATGTGCGGCTGGTGGCTGCAACCAACGAAAACCTGGAAGAGGCGGTCAAGCAGGGTCGTTTTCGTTCCGATTTACTGTATCGGCTGAATGTCTACTCGGTGGTGGTGCCGCCCCTGCGCGATCGTATCGACGACGTGCCTGACCTGGTGAAGCATTTCCTCGACAAGTACTGCAGTCTGCACGGCAAGCAAGTGCAGGGTATTACCGACCGGGCCATGGCGATGTTGCGCGTTTACCAGTGGCCGGGAAATATCAGGGAACTGGGTAACATGATCGAGCGCGGCGTCATTCTGGCAAGGCCAGGTGGTTACATCGAGGCATTCGAGCTGTTCCCGCATGTCGACGACCAGGAAATAGTGGCCGCGAAAGTTGCCGCATGCGACTCACCCCTCGGGGATGACGCCGACAGGGATAGCGCGAGCTCGCTGGAGGCCGTGGCGGACCAGTTGCTGGGGAGCGGCTGTGAGCTGGCGCAGCTGGAGTCTGTGCTTATTGAGCGGGCCATGGGGCGCGCCGGGGGAAATGTCAGCCAGGCGGCCAAACTGTTGGGCCTGTCCCGGGCCACCCTGGACTATCGCCTGAAAAAACGCCGTCCGCTGCCATAGCCCACGGCAGTAAGTCATCATTTGATGAAATGCAGCCCCATCATATGATGAGATTTAATCATATGATGAACTATTTCCTTTGAAAATATCCTGGAAATCCCCGTTAAAATAGGTAAGTCGCTAAAATATATATAAAAATAAAAATTGGCATGCCCGTTGCTACATAGCATTTAAGCAAATAATGCATAAAAGCTAACGGAGCCAAACATGGCCCCTTTCGATAGAAGCAAGCTGGACCCTGAGTCCGTGCCGGTGTCCGAGCTGACTCGCTACGTGCGGATTCGCAGGGAGATTGGCCACAAATTCATTGAGTTTGACTTCGCCATTGGCGATCCCACGCTCTATGTCGAACTGGTATTGCCCAGATCAGCGTTCACCGCATTTTGTCACCACAATAAAGTGGTGATGATGACCGAGGAACAGGCCGATCAGGTCGATGCCGATATGGCCAAATGGCGCTATGGCGAAGACACCGAATCCCCGCAACAGTCATCCTAGAAGGTAGTCCAATGAGCATAGAAATAAAGACAGCAACACTGGAGCCGATCAGGCATACCTACGAACATACCAAGCGCCGTTTCGGCGACAAGCCTGCTTCGCGTTATCAGGAGGCGAGTTACGACATCGCGCCGGAGCACAACTTCCACTATCGGCCTCTCTGGCAGCCGGAAAAGGAGTTGTTTGATAAAAGCCGCACTGCGGTTGTGATGGAAGACTGGAACGTTCACAAAGACCCCCGCCAGTACTACTACGGCACCTATGTGCAGGCGCGGGCAAAATTGCAGGAAGTCACCGAGAGCAACTACGCCTTCTTCGAGAAGCGCGGCATGGGCGACCGGATGAGTGATGAGGTAAAGGCGAAAATTATTCGCTGCATGGTGCCGCTGCGTCACGCTGAGCTGGGCGCCAACATGAACAATATGTTCGCTTTTTCCTACGGTACCGCCACGGTGGTGAACCAGGGCTTTCTTTACCACAGTATGGATCGCCTGGGCATTGCCCAGTACCTGTCGCGAATAGGCCTGTTACTGGATGGAAACAGTACTACCAGCCTTGCAACCGCCAAGGAGTTCTGGATGAAAGACCCCGCCTGGCAGGGACTGCGTCGGTATATCGAGAACGTGCTCTGCCTGGAAGACTGGTTCGAGGTGTTTATCGCCCAGGACGTGGTGCTCGATACCCTTTTGTATGACCTTATCTATCGCCAGTTTGACGATGCGATTACGGCCCAGGGTGGTTCAGATCTGGCGATGTTGATCGAGTTCATGCAGGAGTGGCACAAGGACAGTTCCCGCTGGGTGGACGCAACCCTCAAGACCACGGTTGGCGAGTCTGAGCATAATCGCGAGACGATCAGCCGTTGGGTTGCCGACTGGCAGGAAAAAGCGGTTGTCGACCTGGCACCGCTGGCCGAGATTGCAGTGGGCGAAGGCGCGATCGATGCCTGCGTGAAAGTATTGAATGAGCGACTGGCCAAAGCCGGCCTCTAAGGGAGCAATAGAACGATGTCGAAAGCCTACATAGTACTGCAGGATAACGAGGAGTCGCACTATATCGTTGAGGCGATTGAGGAGGATAACCCGACAGCAACGGTTATTTATCAACCCGCCATGATACGCCTGGAGAACGAGGGACGACTGGTGATAAACCGGGAGACGGTGGAAGAGAAAATGGGCAGGGAATGGGAAATACCGGCCCTGCACGTAAACCTGATTACCCTGGGCGGCAACGTCGACGAAGACGATGACCAGTTTTCCCTGACCTGGAAGCAATAAGGAGAAGGCAAGATGAGCAATCGCAAAATCAACATGAAGGAAAAGTACAGCTTACTTACCCGTGACCTGGAGTGGGACTACAGCTACCGGGACTACAAGGAGATCTTTCCGCAGGAGGAGTTCGAGGGTATCAAGATTACCGACTGGAGCAAGTGGGAAGATCCCTTCCGCCTGACCATGGATGCCTACTGGAAGTACCAGGCGGAGAAAGAGAAGAAACTTTACGCCATCCTCGATGCGTTCGCCCAGAATAATGGTCAGCAGAACGTGACGGACGCCCGTTATGTCAATGCCATCAAGCTATTCCTGACCGGCATCTCGCCTGGTGAGCACCAGGCCGCCATGGGCTTTGGCCATGTGGGTCGCCAGCTAGGCGGGGTCGGTGCGCGTGTTGCCTGCCAGATGCAGGCCATCGATGAACTGCGCCATGTGCAGACCCAGATCCACGCGATGAGCCACTACAACAAGTTCTTTGACGGCTTTCAGGACTTTCCCCACATGCACGATCGGGTCTGGTATTTGTCAGTGCCCAAGTCGTTTTTCGACGATGCCCGTACCGCGGGACCCTTCGAGTACATGGTGGCGATTGGCTTCTCCTTCGAGTATGTACTGACCAATCTGCTATTCGTTCCCTTCATGTCCGGGGCTGCCTACAACGGCGATATGGCGACGGTGACCTTTGGCTTTTCCGCCCAGTCTGATGAGGCGCGTCATATGACCCTGGGCCTGGAGATCATCAAGTTCCTGTTGGAACAACATCCGGACAACGTGCCTATTGTGCAGCGCTGGATCAACAAGTGGTTCTGGCGCGGTACCCGCATGTTGGCGCTGGTGGCGATGATGATGGATTACATGCTGCCGAACAAAGTGATGTCCTGGCAGGAAGCCTGGGAGGTTTACTTCGAGGAGGCAGGCGGTTCACTCTTTAAGGACCTGGCGCGTTACGGCATTGAGATGCCGGCCTATGCCAAGACAGCGATCGCTGAGAAGGAGCATATCTCACATCAGGCCTGGAGTATTTTTTACAACTATGGCCACGCTGCTGCTTTCCATACATGGATGCCCACCGAGAAGGAAATGGACTGGCTGTCCGAGAAGTATCCGAACACCTTCGACAAGTACTATCGTCCGCGTTTCGAGAAGTGGCGCGAGATGGAGGCAGCCGGGGAGCGTTTTTACAATCCGACCCTGCCGATGCTCTGCCAGACCTGTCAGATTCCCATGGGCTTTACGGACATGGAAGATCCGACAGCTACGTTCTACCGCCAGTCTGAATACGATGGTGAACGCTATAACTTCTGCTCCGACGGTTGCAAGGACATCTTCGACTATGAGCCGGAGAAGTATGTGCAGGCCTGGCTGCCGGTGCATCAGATCTATCAGGGCAACTGTGGTGGGCCGGATATGGAAGACGTGCTGGGTAATTACTACAAGATCAACCTCGGTGTAGACAATATGGATTTCCATGGCTCTCCCGACGAGGCCCGCTGGAATGCATGGCACAACCTGCAACCGGCCGAAGACAAACTGAAACAGGCAAGCTGAGAGGAGTAGTGAGTCATGACTGTAGCAGCAATCAGGCCGGGCTATGTGGGTGAGCGCCGGGATCGACTGGAGAATTTCCACGGGAACCAGATAGTCTATGTCGCTTGGGACAGGCACCTGATGTTTTGCTCCCCGGTGGCCTTCGCCCTCCCGCCCGATACCCCTTTCTCGAAACTGCAGGACGAGATTCTGCCCGGCGCATTCAGCCAACACCCGGACTTCAGCAGGATTGAGTGGGGCGCGGTCCAGTGGCACCTCAATAATCAGGCCTTTGTCCCCGAGCGGGATAAAAGCCTGATCGAGCAGGGGGTGGACCACAAATCGATTATTCGCATGGCCACTCCAGGACTGGACGGCATCAAGGGCTCCGGAAGCTGAGCGGGGACACACTATGTATCAAGTAACCGTAGAGCCCACGGGAGATGTGGTGGAAGTGGAGGAGGGCCAGACCATCCTGGATGCGAGCCTGCGCCAGGGCGTGTGGTTGCCCTTCGCATGTGGCCACGGCACCTGCGGTACCTGCAAGGTGCAGGTACTGGAGGGTGATGTCGATATCGGTAAGGCCTCACCGTTTGCACTGATGGATATGGAGCGGGACGAGGGCAAGGTGCTGGCCTGTTGCGCCATACCGGAGAGCGATCTGGTGATCGAGGCCGATATCGACGTGGACCCCGATTTCATCGGCTATCCCATCGAGGACTTCGCGGCTACGGTCACCGATATCGTGGAGCTGTCACCGACTATCAAGGGTATCCACTTTGCCCTCGATCACCCCATGCGGTTTCAGGCGGGGCAGTATATCAATCTGCATCTGCCCGGGGTGGAGGGCGCCCGCGC
>JAZBNW010000289.1:0-19168 GCA_036350855.1 Halieaceae bacterium | reverse complement strand
CTTGGCATTATCGCCCTGTTCGTGCACGGCCTGCGCTTGAATACGCTGGAATTTGCCCGTCAGCTGGGCGTCATCTGGTCGGGGCGCGCATTCGAGCCCCTGGCCCGCTTTCAACTTATGGGTGTAGAGGAACGCTAGCATGGTAGAAACGTCAAGTATCGGTGCGCTGGGATATGTCATGTGGGGGCTGGCGGCGATGGGCAGCACACTGGGCATCTATCGCGCCGGCGTGGCGGTGCAGGGTGTGTGGGCGCAACAGGCTCGCAGCCCGGAGGGCAAACTCTCCATGGAATACATCGCTTTTGCCATGTTTCCCGCCTCCCAGGTCCTGTACCCCTTTATTCCCCAGTTTATGAAACAACATCTGTTCGAGGATCCGCAATACGGTTATCTGGGCATCGCGACAGGATTGGCTACCGGGCTTATCCTGCTGGGCGCCGCCTATGCGCAGGGCTGTGTCGCGGCGGCGGGTGTGCAGATGGTGCATGAGACGGAGGGACGGGCCCGGGGGCAGGCCTACAGCCTGGTGTTTCTGGTTGAAGGTATCGGTATAGTGGCCATCGGTATCCTGGTCGCCCTGCTACCCTGACGGGGCGGCGACAGCCGGGAAAAATCGTTAAATCCCCAATGACCAAAGCGTGGTACGAACAATCCGAAGCCGGGATACTGGCCGCACTCGAGAGCTGCCCCGAAGGGCTCAGCGAAGGGGATGCGGCCGCCCGCCTCGCACAGGTCGGCCCGAATGAGATAGCGTTCAGGAAAGTCCCGGCCTGGCTGCGTTTTCTGCGCCAGTTCAAAGACCCGATGGTGATCATTCTGCTGGCCACCGCCGTGGTCACCGGCATACTCACCGCCATGGGCAGCCACATGCTGCCCGACACCATCGTGATCGCCAGCGTGGTACTGCTCAATGCCGTGCTCGGCTTTGTACAGGAGGGCAAGGCCGAGGGTGCGCTGGATGCCCTGCGCAGCATGATGGTGCAGGAATGCCTGGTACTGCGGTCGAACGCGCAACGCCGCATCCCCGCGCGAGAACTGGTGCCCGGGGACGTGGTGGTGCTGGAGGGCGGCGACAGGATTCCGGCGGACGTTCGCTTTATCGAGACCAGCAATATCCACGTCGACGAGTCCTCCCTGACCGGCGAGTCGGTGCCCGTGCAAAAGCAGACCGCGACACTCCAGGGCAGTAACCTGGTGCCGGGAGACCAGAAAAACATGGGCTTCTCCGGCACCTTTCTCACCCAGGGGACCGGTCGCGCCGTCGTGGTGGCGACCGGGCGCAACACCGTATTCGGCCAGATCGCCGACATGGTCAAGGCCGCGGACAAGGGGCTAACGCCGCTGCAGCGGCAAATGAAAACGTTTGTCGAGACCCTCATCGTCACCATCCTGATCGTGGGTGCGTTCAATTTCGGCTACGGTGTCTACCTGGGCTATGACACCACCTACAGTTTCCTCGGGGCGGTATCCCTGGTGGTGGCGGCGATACCGGAGATGCTGCCGGCGCTGGTGACCTCCATCCTGGCCCTGTCCGGCGTGGTGATGGCAAGTCGCAAGGCCCTTATCCGCAAACTGCCGGCGGCGGAGACACTGGGTGCCACCTCGGTCATCTGCTCGGACAAAACCGGCACCCTGACGGAAAACCGCATGACCGTCACCCGGGTGTATGCCGGTGGCAGGACCTACGAGGTGAGCGGCACCGGCTACGATATCGAGGGCCTTTTCCAGTATCGGCAACGCCCCGTCTCGCCGCGGGACCAGCCCGCCCTGCTGCAGCTGCTCAACTGCGGTTTCTACTGCAACAATGCGCACCTCAGCGGTAGCGGAGGCATCGGGGATCCCACGGAACTCGCCCTGAGAATATCCGGGGCCAAGGCGGAGCTGGTGGTGGACGGCGTCCAGCGCCTGGTTGAAATCCCCTTCGATTCCGCGGCGAAGTACATGGCGGTGCTGGTCGAGACCGGGGGCAGGCGACTGGTCCTGGTGAAAGGCGCCCCCGAGGTGCTCGTGGCGATGTGCAGCACAGAACCCGATGCCGCCGGACAACTGCGGCCCTTCGAGCAAATGGCAGCCCTGGCCATGGCCCGTGAGTTTGCCCGCGATGCGTTGCGCACCCTGGGCTTCGCCTACAGGGAATTACCCCCGGGCCACGATGGCCTCTGTCACGAGGATCTGCACGAGCTTTGTTTCGCGGGGCTGCAGGGTATGATCGACCCGCCCAAGCGCTCGGCGATCGAGGCCATCTCACAGTGCCGGGAGGCGGGCATCCGCACGGTCATGATCACCGGCGATCACCCCGATACCGCCCAGGCCGTGGCGCGCCAGCTGGGCATAGCCGCGGACAAGGTCCTGTCGGGGGCCGAACTCAGCGAACTGGATGAGACAGGGCTGAGAAAGGTGACCGAGGAGGTCTCGGTATTCGCCCGGGTAGCCCCGGAGCACAAGCAGGCCATTGCCAAGGCCCTGCAGGCCAATGGCCACGTGGTGGCCATGACCGGCGACGGCGTGAATGATGCGCCGGCACTGAAAGTCGCCGATATCGGCATCGCCATGGGCATCAGCGGCACGGAGGTGGCCAAGGAAGCCTCCGACATGGTGCTGGCAGACGACAATTTCGCTACCATCGTCGCGGCGGTGGAGGAAGGCCGCCACGCCTGGAACAATCTGCAAAAAGCCATTCTCTACACCCTGCCCACCAATGCGGCCCAGGCCCTGCTGATCATGGGGGCCATCCTGCTGGCCGCCACGGTGCCCCTGTTTGCCACCCGCTTTGTGCTGGAGCCGGTGCAGATCCTCTGGATCAACCTGCTCGATTCCGTGTTGCTGACCATGCCCCTGATGATGGAACCCAAGGAAGCGGGCCTGTTGCGCACCCCGCCGCGAGAATACGGGGCCCGCATCATCAGCACCCTGTTTATCCAGCGGGTCGTGGTGATGGGGCTGGCGATCGCTCTGCCGGGTTTCCTGCTCTACTACTATCTGGGCTCCGGCGCCGTGGCTGATGGCCGGATCGTCGATGAACTGCTGCTGACCCAGGCCCAGACCGCTGCATTCTGGGGCATCCTCATGGCGCACTTCGGCTATGTGCTGTCTGCCCGTTCGATATACGGTTCAGTCTTCACCCTCAACCCCTTTTCCAATCCCTGGCTGCTCGCCGGCATCGCCCTGAGCATTGCCATCCGGTTTATCCCCACCTGGATTCCCTCGGCCGCGGCCCTGTTTCGCACCGCACCGTTTCCCGCGCAGTGGTGGCCGCTGATCCTGCTGTGTTTCCTGCCGAGTTTCATCGCCATCGAAACCGACAAGGCCTTGCGCCGGCGGTGGGGAAAACCGGGCTGATTCCGCACTGGCGGCCTGTGTTATAGTCTGCCGCTCGCGCCCCGCGGCAAGCTCGCCGCGCCAGTAGAAACGGGAGAAGACCAAGTTGCGAAAGCTATTAATCGGCCTGCTGGCCGTCGTTGTGTTGCTCGCATGCATACCAGTGGTCCTGATCGCCACCGGCACTATCAACAGCAACAGCCTGCGGATGCTCCTCAACGTCATGACCGGTATGGGCGGCCCCCCCGCCACGGAGACCGCGGTAAAGCAGCGCTTCCAGCTGCCACCGGGATTCCATCTGGAGTTGTACGCCGCCGACCTGCCCAAGGCCCGCTTCCTGCGTTTTACGCCAGGTGGCGACCTGCTGCTGAGCCGGCCCCACTCGGGCGACATCGTCCTGCTGCGCCACGACGCCAATGGCGATGGCAAGCCGGACGCGATCATCACCCTGCTTGACGGCCTCAAACGCCCCCTCGGTATGGACTTTGCCGGCGACACCCTCTATATCGCCGAATCGAACCGGATCGGCCAGGTGGCTTTCGACAGCGCCACGGGAAAACTGGCCGGCAGCTACGAGCCCCTGGTCGAGGGGTTTACCGACGACGGCAATCACTGGAGCAAGACCCTGCGGGTCGGCCCCGACGGGCTCCTGTACCTCGCCCAGGGTTCCACCTGCAATGTCTGCGTCGAAGAGGACGAGCGGCGGGCCACCATGATGCGGTTCCGGCCCGATGGCAGTGGCGCCGAAATATTCGCCACCGGTCTGCGCAACAGCGTCGGCTTCGACTGGGCGCCCTGGGATGGCGGCTTGTATGCCACGGACAATGGCCGGGACCTGCTGGGAGACGACTTCCCACCCTGCGAGCTGAACCGGGTCGAGCAGGGGCGTTTTTACGGCTGGCCCTACTACAACGGCGCCAATGTCCCCGACCCGGACATGGGCAGCGACCCACTCGCTGGTGAACGCGAACCCACCGCCCCGGTCCACGGTTTCCGCGCCCACAACGCTCCCCTGGGGATGACGTTTATCGACAGCCGCAACTGGCCCGCCGGCTATGAACGGGCGGCCCTGGTCGCACTGCACGGGTCCTGGAACCGCAGCATCGCCGACGGCTACAAGGTCGTCTCCCTGCACTGGACCGATAACGGCATCGAGGAGCGTGACTTTCTCACCGGCTTCAACCGGGACGGCGACATCGCCGGACGGCCGGTCGATGTCGCCCAGGGACCCGACGGTGCCGTCTATATTTCGGATGACTACGCCGGAGCGATCTACCGCGTCACTTACGGTGACGAGGGCCACGACTGGCAACCGCCGGATACAGCGGCGCCGACAGTGAGCCGGCTGGATACCGAGCCGCCCGCCTGGCTGGCTGACGCCGACCTGCCGGCCATGGCCGAGCGCGGCTCGCAACTGTATTTCTACTACGACTGCGCCAGCTGTCACGAGGCGGGTGAAAATCCGAAGCTGCTGACCGGGCTGGCCGACCGCCTCGGCTACGACGCCGTTATCGAGGTACTCGAGTCGCCCCAGTCGCCCATGCCGATCTTCCCACTGAGCGAAACCGAGCGGCGGCAACTGGCTGTGTTTTTGCTTGAGCCCGGCAGGAGCCGGGACTGAGCCCGGGTGCTGCGGTACCTGCCCAATGCCCTGACCTTCTCCCGCCTGCTACTGGCGGGCCCCCTGGGTTATTTCATCCTCCAGCAGGAGTATGAATGGGCGCTGGCGACAGGGCTGCTGGCGGGGCTGACCGATGGCCTGGACGGTTTCATGGCCCGGCGACTCGACGCCCTCTCCCGACTGGGCGCCGCCCTGGACCCGATTGCGGACAAGGTACTGATCACCGTGTCCTTTGTCTGTTTCGCCAGCAACGGCCTGATCCCCTGGTACCTGGCGCTGGCGGTTATCATCCGCGACCTGGTCATCGTGTTGGGGGCGGCCTGCTATCACTGGCTGGTCGGCCCATTCGAGTTTTCAGCCACCGCCCTGAGCAAGGCGAACATGTTTGTCCAGATCTGCTTCTGTATGCTGGTGCTCGTCGCACAGGTCACCACCTGGATACCCTCGCCGGCTATTACCGCCGGCACCGTGGCAGTCCTGTTCATCGCCGGCGCCAGCGGCAGTGATTACGTGTTGAAATGGTCGGCCAGGGCTGTACAGCAGCACAGGGAGAAGCAGTAACAGAATGGTCACTGCCGCGACAATCAAGGAATCCCGTGAGTAACAAGATCCACGTATTGACCTACAACATCCACAAGGGTTATTGCAGCGGCAACCGCCGCTTCGTGCTCGACTCGATGCGCGATCGCATCGACGAGTCGGGTGCCGATGTGGTGTTCCTGCAGGAGATCCACGGCACAGCCCTGAAGAGCGATGCCAAACGCCGTCGATTTTCCTACCCGGACCAGCCCCACTTCGAGTACCTGGCAGACCAGAGCTGGCCACACTACGCCTACGGCCGCAACTCCATCTACCGCAAGGGCGATCACGGCAACGCCATCCTCAGCATGTATCCCTTTGCCAGCTGGGAGAACATCGATGTCTCCATATTCAAGCGCTCCAGCCGCAGCATCCTGCACGGCATCATCGAGATCCCCCGGCGTTCCATCCGCCTGCATACGCTCTGTGTGCACCTCGGGCTGCTGGAGCAGGAGCGGCGCGGGCAATTCCAGGCGCTGACCGAGCGGATCAATGAGCATGTGCCCCACGATGAACCGATGATTATCGCCGGCGACTTCAATGACTGGCGCCGCAGGGCGGAGCGCCACCTGCACCAGGATCTCGGCCTCGAGGAGTTGTTTGTCCAGATGGAGGGCCGTCACGCGCGCACCTTCCCGGTGTGGGCGCCGATGCTGTCGGTGGACCGGATCTATTACCGCGGGTTGCGGCCCCACGCCTGCCAGCGACTGTGCAAGGGACCCTGGCGGGACCTGTCGGATCACGCGGCATTATTCGGAGTGTTCAGCCTATGATGCCCACGAACGGCGCCGGCGGCCTGCTGCAGGACCCGGCCTTTGTCGCCGAACTGGAGCAGGCGGCACAGGCCAGCGGCAAGACCCTGGAACAGGCGCAGCAGTACGCCGGCAAATGCCTGCACGAAATAGAGGCCACCCCCAGGGAATCCTGGCTCAAACCCGCGGCAAAAATGGCGCGCTTCATCTACACCCGCAGCTACGAACGGGAACTGGACATCAACCTCGAAGCGCTGGATGATTTGCGCGAGCGCTCGAAAGACCACCTGCTGTTGTTCCTGTGGTCCCACAAGTCCCATATGGACAGCTTTGTTTTCCTGCTCTCGCTGTACGAGAACAGGTTCAGGCCACTGCCGCTGATTTTCGCCGGTATCAATATGAATTTCCTGGGTTTTGGCAGCCTGGCCCGCCGGGTGGGCGCCATTTTCCTGCGCCGCAGTTTCCAGGAAGACCCCATCTACAAACTGGTTTTTCGCAGCTACATCGACTACCTGATTCGCAACAAGATGCCGCTGTCCTGGTCCATCGAAGGGACCCGCTCCCGCACCGGCAAACTGTCGCCGCCAAAACTGGGCATCCTCAACTGGGTGCTGGAGTCCTGCCAGAAAGAACAGGTCGACAAGGTGCTGCTGGTACCGGTATCCATTGCCTTCGACCGCATCGCCGAGATAGATGACTACGTCGCCATCCAGCGCGGCGAGCCCAAGCGCAAGGAATCCCTGGGCTGGTTTTTCAACTACATCTTCGGGATGAAGCAACCCTACGGCAAGGTCTACGTGCGTTTCGCAAAGCCACTTGCGCTGGGGGAGGCCACCACCCTGTCCCAGGAGATGAGCGCTGCGCAGGGGCCCGATCGCGGGGTGGTTACCCGCATGGGGTTCGAGGTGTGCTCTCGCATCGAGCAGATCACCCCGATCAAATCCGCCGATGTACTGACCATGGTGCTGCTGGGCGCCAACGGACGTGCCCTTACCGCCACCGAGATACACGCCCAGGCAGGGGATATAGCCTCCCTGGTGCGCCAGCGCGGCCTGCCGGCGGCTTCCGGTTTCAGCCTGGAGGACGAGGAACAGGTGCGGGCTGCAGTGCTGGCCCTGCAGGGCTCCGGGCTGATCCGCTGCTTCGACAAGGCGAACGTCCCGGTCTATTACATTCCCAGGGCCAGGAAGCTGGCGGCCGCCTACTACCGCAACACCATCACCCACTACTTCCTGAACGCCGCACTGGCGGAAATCGGACTGGCCAGTTGTGCGCTGGATATCGAGGCCCCCGGCGCCCGGCTGCTGGAGGCAAAGGTGCTCAGCCTGCGGGATCTCTACAAGTTCGAGTTCTACTACAAACCCACACCGGCGTTCCTGCAGGAGGTGCAGCTCGAGGCTGACCAGCGCTATCCCGACTGGGCCGGGGGAGACCACTCGCTGCAGAAACTGCTGCGGGAAAAACCCCCTCGCTTCGGTCACGCCATCCTGCGCTCGATTACCGAGTCCTACCTGATCATCGCGGTGTCGCTGCTGGAACTGGGCGCCCAGGCCGTACCGGACCGCAAGAAATTCATATCCCGCCTGATGGCGCAGGGCGAGCAAATGCTGCTGCGGCGAACGATCAGTTGCGAGTCCTCTGTGTCCCAGGACCTGTTCTCCAACGGCTTGCGCCTGGTGGAACACCTGGACCTGCTCACGGGTGGCGGCGACCTCGTGTCGCGGCGTGAGGACTACGCCCAGCGGGTGGTCAGCGCACTGTCCGCCATCAACCTGTTGCAGCGCTCCTACGACAGCGCCTGGTTTTCCAAGCTGTCAGCGGGCAAGGTCTCCAACCTGCTGGGGCCCTAGTGCAAGTCTTGCCGTAAACGGTGCCAGAGGCTATCGTGCAGCTATCGAAACTGTCAGCCTCGAGATCGTAATATGCGCATCACAGAAGTAGCCAACACGCTGGGAGAAGTGCCGTCGCTGCTGGGACTCGCCCGGGAAATGAAACCGCGCCCCCTGTCCACCCGGGACTGTTTCGCAGCGCGAGTGGAGTCCACGGCTGCCACATACCCCGAACACAACGCGGTCATTTTCGAGGGCCGGACACTCAGTTGGCGGGAACTCAACGAGGAGGCTAATCGCTACGCCGGCGCCCTGCGCGGCATGGGCCTGAAACGCGGTGATACGGTCAGCGTCATGCTGGAAAATCGCATCGAGTACCTGGCAGTACTGATCGCCATCAACAAGCTGGGCGCGATCGCCGCGCTGATCAACACCAACCTCACCGGCGCGCCGCTCATACACTGCATGCACATCACCGGGTCGAGCATGACCGTATTCGGCGAGGAGCGCCTGGATGCCATAGCCGCGGTGCGCCAGGATCCCGCACTGGCAGGTGTTGGCAGCTACCTGTTCGTGCCCGATGCCGGCGAACTGGATTGTCCCGCCTGGGCGTCCGATCTCAGCGAGGAAGCCGCGGACGAGGATCTCAATAACCCGCCCGACACGGCCCGCATGACGCTTGGCGATACCGCCCTGTACATATTCACCTCCGGTACGACCGGTCTGCCCAAGGCCGCCGTCCTGTCCAACCGGCGCTACCTGCTGACCGCGGTATCATCCTACAAGGTCGGCTTGCGCTGCGACGTCAACGACTGCATTTACCTGTGCCTGCCGCTGTATCACGGCACCGGCCTGTTTCTCGGCGTCGGCGCCGCCTTCTGCACCGGCGCGACCATGTTTATCCGGCGCAAGTTTTCCGCCAGCAACTTCCTGCCGGAGGTGAGGGAGTACGGCGCCACCTGCTTTGTCTACATCGGCGAGCTCTGCCGTTACCTGTTGAACACACCGCGCAAGCCGGACGATTACAAAAACCCGCTGGGTACCGTCATGGGCAATGGCCTGCGGCCCGACGTGTGGCACGAGTTCAAGGAGCGTTTCGGCATCAGCCGGGTATCCGAGTTCTACGGCTCCAGCGAGGGCAACGTGGCCTTTCTCAACTTTCTCAACAAGGACTGCACGGTCGGCGCCACCACCCTGCCGATCGCACTGGTGCGCTACGACGTGGATGCGGACGAGATCGTGCGGGACAGCAGGGGTCACTGCATCAAGGTCGCCCCGGGAGAACCCGGCCTGCTGCTGGGCAAGATCACGCCGGTGACGGCATTCGAGGGTTATACCAGCAAGGAAGCCACAGAGAAAAAGATCCTGCGCAACGCCTTCAGGAAGGGGGACGCCTGGTTCAACACCGGCGACCTGATGAAAACCGTGGATGTCGGTTTCGCCCTGGGTTTACCGCACTACCAGTTTGTGGACCGGGTTGGCGACACCTTCCGCTGGAAATCCGAGAATGTCTCCACCAACGAGGTCGGCGAGATTATCAACAGCCATCCCCAGATAGCGTTTTGCAATGTGTACGGGGTGGAGATCCCCCGGGCGGACGGACGCGCCGGCATGGCAGCCCTGGCCCTGGCCGAGGGTGTCAGGCAACTGGACCTCGCCAGTTTCTCGAGCCACGTCTGCGCAAACCTCCCCGCCTATGCCAGGCCGGTGTTCCTGCGTATCCAGCGCGAACTGGACACCACGGGCACCTTCAAGCTGGTGAAGGGCGAATTGCGCAGCCAGGGCTATGACCTCGAGCAGGTAAAGGACCAGGTCTACGTGATGAAGCCGGGCTCAAGCCGGTACGAGCCGCTCGACGCGGCTTACGCGGCGAAGATCAGCGCCGGCGAGGCGGGCTTCTGAGGGCCCGCTGAAAAAGCCCGGCAAGCCGGCGCCGCTCGTGCGGTAAACGACCCGGCAGATGCCGGGTGCTCGCCGGGCAGCTACTAGCGCGTATTGCCGCCCTGGGCCGGACGGGCACTGCGGTTTCCGGGGCGTCGGTTGCGTTGCTGGGGCCGGTTGTGCCCCTCGCTGCCGCGCCCGCGGGAGGTATGACTGCCCTCCCCCGCCGGTCTCTTGTGATGTTGCTGTATGCGGGCCTGGCCATGCACCTGGGGCTTGCGCAGTGGCGCGCTGGGGGGCACTTCATGCTGCGGCTCGAAGCCGTCGACATACTCGCGGGGAAGATGGCGCTGGATCACCTGCTGGATATCATTCAGCTGCTTGATCTCGTCCGCGCTCACCAGCGAATAAGCCTTGCCCGCTGCCCCCGCCCGACCGGTGCGGCCGATACGGTGAACATAATCCTCGGGCACGTTGGGCAGGTCGAAATTGACCACCTGGGGCAGCTGGGCGATATCCAGTCCCCTGGCGGCGATATCCGTGGCGACCAGGACACGAATCTTGCCCGCCTTGAACCCGGCCAGGGCCTTGGTGCGGGCGGCCTGGCTCTTGTTGCCGTGGATGGCAGCCGCGTTGATACCGCCTTTCTCCAGCTGCTGGGCGAGCTTGTTGGCGCCGTGCTTGGTCCGGCTGAATACCAGTACCTGCTGCCAGTCATGGTCTACCACCAGCTGGCGCAGTACCGCCGCCTTGTCTTTCTTGTCCACCGGGTACACCCATTGCTCGACCCGCTCCGCGGTGGTGTTCGGCGGCGAGACCTCGACTTCCAGGGGCTCGTGCAGGATGGTTCGGGTCAACTGCCGTATCTCGTTGGCAAACGTGGCGGAGAACAGCAGGTTCTGGCGGCGGGCCGGCAGGACCTTGAGAATACGGCGGATATCGTGGATGAATCCCATATCCAGCATGCGATCCGCTTCGTCCAGCACCAGGATTTCAAGTTCGTTGAAGCGCACTTCACCCTGCTGGTACAGGTCGAGCAGGCGCCCGGGAGTCGCGATGAGGATATCGACACCCTTGCGCAGCGCGGTGATCTGGGGGTTTATCTTGACCCCGCCGAACACCACCGCTGACTTGAGCGGCAGGTGCTTGCCGTAGGTCTCGACACTGTCCGCCACCTGAGCCGCCAGTTCCCGTGTCGGGGTGATGATCAGGGCCCGGATGCGATGCGGGTGCGAGGGGGCAGTTGCGCTCAGCAGCTGCAGGATGGGCAGGACAAAGCCCGCGGTTTTGCCGGTACCGGTCTGGGCGGCGGCCATAATGTCGCGGCCCAGCAGCACAGCGGGTATTGCCTCGACCTGGATCGGGGAGGGCTCGGTGTAGCCCTTTTCCTTAACTGCACGAAGCAGGGGCGCGGACAAGCCGAGCTCTTCAAATGTCATGGTATATCTCTTGGTTCAGTGATTGATGATGTATGCGGGCGCGCCGAATCGAAACAGGCGCTTGGCGGGGGTGTGCATACTACCCCATCCTGGCGGCAATTGAAATGCCCGGCCGCGAATGGGCGCCGGGCGGTGACGACCGAATAACTACCCGCTAAAGCGGGGCCTTTCGGCCCTACAGGTGAGTACCCCGCAACAGGTAAGCCAGCGCCATGGTCTCGCCGCTGGGCGCCTCGTCGTCCTTCTTGCCCCGCGCCTTGGCGGAGGAGGGGAACAACTGGAAGCCGCGGGCCAGCAGGCTGTCGTTGAGCTTGGGCGCAACCGCGTAGCTCATTTCCATGGTCTGCCCGAGGAACGTCTTGATGCGCTTGGTTTTGTGCATGGCCGCATCGATAACCAGCGAGGAGGCCTTGTCCACCGACCAGGTCGGGGCGTAGTTGTAGATTTTCGTCGGCGCGATCATGGGTGTGCGCACCAGCGGCATGTAGATCGTGGAGATATCCACATTGTCCTGTTTCACTTCCGAGGACAGGCTGCGGGAGAAGGCATCCAGGGCTGATTTACTGGCCACATAGGCGGCGAACCGCGGTGCGTTGACCAGGCAGCCGATACTGGAAATATTGATGATCTGCCCGCTCTTGTGCTCCACCATCGACGGCAGCAGGCCATTGATCAGGCGGACACAGCCGAAGTAATTGAGCTGCATGGTGCGCTCGTAATCGTGGAAACGATCCAGCGACTCCATGACCGCCCGCCGGATGGAGCGCCCCGCGTTGTTGACCAGGATATCCACCCGGCCGAAATCCTCGGTCACTCTTTTTGCCAGGCGATCGATATCCTCCATGTCACTGAGGTCGCAGGCATAGGCGTAGGCCTCCCCGCCGTGCTTCTGGATGATCTCCACCTGTTCTTCCAGCTTCGACAGGGTGCGCGCGACCAGTATGACGGCGGCGTCATTCGCGGCAAACTTGCGCGCGGACTCCAGGCCGATCCCGCTGGACGCCCCGGTGACCATCACCACCTTGCCCGCCAGCTTGGCCTTGCCACCGCGGGCGGGCTTGGGGAAGTCCAGGTGTGATTCCCAGTAGGACCACAGTACCGGCGCGTAATCCTTGAGCTTGGGACAGCTGATGCCCGTGCCCTTCAGGGCCTCCCGGGCCTGCCTGTCATCGAAGGACACCTGGCTGGTGATGTACCCGAGGGCGGCGGCGGGGATGCCCGTGGCTTTCGTCATCTCCTTTGCGGCGACCTTCAGTGGTAACAATCTGGCCGTTTCGCGCAGCCCCCTGCCGACCAGCTTCGGCATTTTCGGCAGCTCGAACTGTTTCGCAAAACCGGGACCGTGGGCCGCGTCGAAGAATATCTCCATGATCTTGCCGGTGCTGTCCTGGGGCGCCTGCAACAGCTGGAATGCCTTGCCATCGAGGCCCGGCTTGTGGGCAATGGCGATGGTGGCGTCCGCCACGTAGTCCACCGGCACGATCGGGATCTTGCCACCCTCGACACCCAGCAGGGGCAGCCACTTGGGTACGTTGTCCACGATGGTCTTGATGGTGGGAAACAGGTAGTAGGGGCCGTCGATCTTGTCCATCTCACCGGTGACGCTGGAACCTACCACAGCGCCGGGGCGGTAGACCCGCCAGGGCACCTTGCACTCTTCCCTGACGATGCGCTCTGACTCGAACTTGGTGCGATAGTAGGGGTGCGAGGTGTCCTGCCCCTCGTCGAACATGCTCTCCTTGAACACGCCGCGGAAATGGCCGCCGGCAATGGCGATGGAACTCATATGCTGCAAGGTCACCTTGCCACCCAGCGCATTGGCAAAGTTCACCACGTTGCGGGTACCCTCGTTGTTGACCCGGTCGCCCTCCTCGTCGGACATATTGAGGTCGTAGATCGCCGCCAGGTGGTAGATATGGTCGACCTTGCCCTTCAGCTTGGCCAGGCTTGCCCTGGAGACCAGACCGGGGGTGGTGATATCCCCCCACATGGGCAGCAAGCGGGCGGGATCGGCGCCGAGCGAATCGCGCAGGGCCTCGAACTTGTCCTTCGATTCCTTGCGCACCAGGACATAGACTTTGGACCTGGGCCTTTGCAACAGCCTCTCTACCACGAATCGGCCAATAAACCCGGTACCGCCGGTTACAAAATAATTCATCAGATACCCTCACTCTTATGATTGGTAATGAAGCTGGGCGCAGACCTTGCCGCAATGTCTGCCCAAGTGTAGCCCAAGCTGGCGAACAGCGGCACAGTCTACGCGATGACTGCAGAAATTGAAGGTTTCATAAGGCCAAAAAATCCGCAATTCCACGCCAATGGGAGGTCCGGGGCAGGCGTCACCGGCCCACCGCCCGAACCCGAAAAAAAGCGCTACAGCACTTTGGTAAACATGGCGCAGAAGAATCCCATCAGGGTGCAGAAACCGACGATGGGGCCGCCGCGCGTGTAGGCCTCGGGCAACATGGTCTGGGCGATCATCGTCAACATGGCGCCGGCGGCCAGCCCCTCCAGCAGGGCCAGGAACAGGGGATTGGACAGGTCTATGAGAATCTTGCCAAAGGCCGCGCCAACGCCGGTCAGCAACATGATGGATGTCCACATCAACAGGATACGTCCGCGCGCGAAGCCCTCATCGCGCATGCCCTGGGAACTGGACAGCGCCTCGGGGTAGTTTGCCAGGAACAGGCCGACGATCAGTGACAGGCTGACGCCCTCGGGCGTCATGCTGGCGCCGATAACCAGGGATTCGGGCACACCGTCCAGCAGGATACCCAGCCAGATGGCCAGGGAGGCGCCGCTGGACCCGCTGGCTTCCGAGCCGCTGGCCAGCAACGAGGGCGGGGCGTGCCCGCCCTTCACCGCCTTCAGGGCCCGGTTGCGCCAGTCACCCACCCTGCCCGCGTCGAGGTTGTGTCGTTGTTGCAGGTAGGCCCCGAGCATCGGGCCGTGCAGGTAGGCGGTGAGGCGATCGCGAATATCCGGGTAGTGGTTGAGCAGGCGTTCGAAATCTTCCCTGCGCAGGGTCCAGGCGCCGCACTCGCGCATCACCCTGGCGGTCACCGTGTGGCGGACACCGGTGAGGAACGAGCGCACGCCAATGCCGTCACCGGCCTCGTAGCGGCTGGGCAGTACCCGGTGAGCTGCATCGGAGACCATGATGCCGCCATCCTCGAGTATGAACAGCCGGTCGGCGGGCTCGCCTTCCCGGAACAGGGTGTCACCGGGGGAATAACGGCGATACACCAGGTGCAGTGACAGCCAGTCGATCTCCTCCGCCGACAGATCCTCGAACCAGGGCATACGGTCGAGCCCGGGGGCGAGTGTGCGAAACGCATCCGCCCGACGCTCCACCGGTCGCGCATCCGGCAGCCGACCCTCTTCCGCCAGCGTGACAGCGGCTTCGGCAAGCCAGCCATCCGCCTCGGCCTCGGGCAGCTCCTGTTGCGTCACCAGGTACTGCCGAATCTGCGGCCGTTGCAACCAGTGCCCGACCACCTGCCGGAACCGGCTCGACTCACCCAGCAGACGGCGCAGGCTGGACTCGGGTATGCGCCAGCCCAGGGTCGGCTCCAGCGCGATGGCCGTTACCGAGTGCGCCGAGCCGGTGAACAGGGCGATGGCGCCGAAAGCCTCGCCCGCGTTCACGCGCCTGGCCGGCGGGACTGCCTCCGACCCGGTGTCATCCGGATTACACAGTTCCACACTGCCGCGGATAACCACATACAGTGCATCGGCGGGGTCGCCCTCGCGGTAGATATGGGTACCGGGCGGGTAGTAGATGGGATCGATGTCCTCCGCCAGGGCCCTGGTCTCACGCCGCGACAGATGTCGCAACTCCAGCGTATGGTCGAGATCCACCAGACCCTGCCGCAGTCGGCGCCGGGTCCGGTGGCGGGAGTGATGCAGGTTGGTGGATATCTTGCGCCTGAAGCCACCGAAATCATTGACCAGCAGGTTGAGCCCGATAAACAGCGCCCCGCCACCCAGGAAACCGAAAAACAGGGCCTTGTGATGCCCCTGGGCCAGGGCGGGAGCCACCAGGTCGAGGGTCAGGGCCGCCAGCAGCGCGCCGCCGCCGAAGGCCATCATGGCGGCGACCACGCGACCCTCCAGGCGCCACAGGAAAGACGTGACCGCCCCGAGCGGCAGGGAAAACGCGCTGATAATCCCCACGCCAAACGCCATCCATACGAGTTCCAGGGGAGTCAGCCTCCCTTGCGCACGCGATCAGCGGGCAGCATCGGCTCGCAATGCGCCAACGGACGGGCGTGTCGCGCATCCTGTTCCAGCCGGTAGCCGGGCAGGCTCACGCCCAGTTCCACGAAAGCGCAGATATCCTCCTCCAGCTTGTGTCGTACACAGTGCTTGTCGTGAAAGGCCATGGGGTTGATTCCTCGCTATCGCCTGCGGATAGTAACCCCCGCCGCTGGTAGCGGCAAACCCCCGCCCACCCGGCTGCAGGCGGCTCCCGGAGCGCGCCAGGACGGCTGACGCCCGGCGACTTTAGGGTTATGCTTGCGGCCTCATACCGCTGGATCAGGCCTCACCGGATCGGCGCAACAACCACAGGAGATACACCCGATGTCACTGAAGCCCTACGGATACGCCTTAATGGCCGGAATATTGGCCGGCTGTGCCAACATGAGCACTGACCCGGGCACCGGCTCCAGCCGCAACTCCCTGATCTCGGTTGCCTACGGCACCGTGCAGAATGTCCAACAGGTGCAGATGAAGCCGGGCTATGCCGAGGGCTCCCTGATCGGCGGCGCGCTGGGCCTGCTGGCAACCAGCCGTTATTCCACCGGCAGCCAGGTTCTCGGCGCCGCGGCCGGCGCGGGACTGGGCGCCCTGATCTCCAAGGAGACCGCGGGCACCGCCAACCAGTACACCATCCGGCTGGTCAACGGCAACACCGTGTCCGTGGTGACCGACCAGCGTGACATCGACGCCGGCGACTGCGTCTCGGTGGAGCAGGGCGACCACACCAACATCCGCCGGGTCTCCGCAGCCATGTGCAACACCCCCGCCTCCCACCCGGCCTATCCCGATATGAACGCCGCGGTGCAGCAGGACTCGGCGGAGTGCGCCGCTGCCAAGCAACAGCTGCTCAAGGCCACCACCGAGCAGGAAACCAATATCGCCTACAAGAAAATGCAGGCGCTGTGCGAGTGATGCAGTCGGTATTCATCACCGGAGCGGCCCAGGGTATCGGTCTGGCGACCGCCAGGCGCTATGCAGCCCAGGGCTGGTTCGTAGGGCTCTACGACATCAATGTCGAGGCGCTGGAGAAGCTGCTCGCCTCGGGTGAATTTCCCAATGCCTGCGCTTGCGCCTGCGATGTCACCAGGCGCGAATCCATCGCGGCGGCCCTTGAGCACTTCGCCGGCCACAGCGGGGGAAGGCTCGACCTGCTGGTAAACAATGCCGGCGTGCTCAGTAGTGGCAAGTTCGAGGATATAGACCCGCAGGCCCACGAGCTGATGATAGAGGTGAATATCAAGGGCCTCACCAATATGGCCCAGCTCGCCTTCCCGCTGCTGCGCCAGACGCCGGGCTCCTGCCTCGTGAACCTCTGCTCCGCCTCCAGCATCCATGGCATACCGTTGCTGGCCGTCTACAGTGCGTCCAAGTACTACGTCAACGGCCTGACCGAAGCCCTGCACATCGAGTGGGCACCCTACGACATTCGCGTGACCTCGGTAAAACCCCCGGTGATCAACACTGCCATGGGGCACCAGCTGCACCCCAGCCTGACAGCGAAGATGGGCGTAACTATGCAGGCGGGTGAAGTAGCCGAGGCCATCCAGATGGCGGCCGGGGGCAAACGCATCGGCCACGTGCTGGGCAGCTCCACCAGGGCCTGGAGCTGGCTTGACAAGCTACTGCCCGAGTCCGGCCGCCGCTGGCTGGTGCGTTATCTCACCGGACACTGAGCGCAGGTCGCCACGGCGGCAGTTGGCTGCTTCCCGGCGCGCTGGAGCCTGGCCTAGATATTGACTTCCCATGCCACGGTGTCCCTTTGCTCCGCGACTTGTTTGAGCTGGCAAAAGGCATGGTTCCACAGGATGTCATGGATAAACTCGGGAAAAAGCCGTTTGAACATCCAGGCGAAGATACGCCCGACTCTGGTCTGCCCCCTGGCATAATCAAATACCAGGTAGATGGTCAGCATAGTTAAGCCCGCAGGCAGTGGCTTCACCTCGAAACAGAACAATCCGCCGTCCGCGAATCCACCGTTGACCTTGTAGACGATGAGATCCTCCCTGATCGAAGGCTGCAGCTCGATGGAAAACGAAATCAGTCCCCTGAATACCCGGTACTGGATAACGCTGCCTTCCTGCAGAGGCTGGCCGCGTATACGCCGGATATTGACCCAATACGGGTTCAGGTAGGGGCGGCTGGCTTCGCCAAACTGCGCCAACAGCCCCCGCACGGTCTCCGGTTTTGCGCGGATGCGGATAGAGTAGATACATTCGAATTCAGGCAGATGGGCGTCCGAGGCAGACCAGGTGAGAGCAGGCAGCAGTTCGCTGCGCCTGGCACCGAGGTCGTCCTTTGACACCGCCGTGGCAAATCGCGCTATGCCTCGCCAACTGATACCAAAGAATGCTTCAGCCAGCAGATTGCGGACCGTCACCACAAAACCACCCCTGAAAATAAGCCAGAGGGTTCCCGGACGTATCATGGCCCAGGCGATTTGCTGATAACTCTGATCGCCGCTGGAGATGGCCCAGAATATGTTTTTGAACTTGCGCTGACTTTCAGAACAGGTTTTCTTTTCGGTAACAAAAGCCTGGTAAATGATCCGGCTCAATATCGGGTTGACAAAAAACCAGCGATACAGGACAAAAATAATGCCGCAGTAACGGTTATCGTTCCTGATAGACTCGATCATGCGACCGTAGCCCAATGCCAGGCTTCGACTGTCGACACCACCGGTAATTACGGTATCAGCGATACTGGCGGCCATGTTGTGCGCAGCCAGGATGCCATCCTTGTACTGGCGCGAGGTCGCCATGTCCCCCACCGCTGCAATACGCTCACCAAATGGCATTGTGGCGGTGCCGACTACCAGACGGTGATTGCAGACGCAGCGCACATTGAGCTGCATTTGCGGCGGCAGAACCCTGCGTATCTGCTGCTGGGCGAGAAAGTCCTTTATAACATTGAGATTCTGCTGGTGAGTGCCGGACTCGTCCACGCTCTCGCCGACGAGTGAAACGGTGATATAGCTCCGTTTTGACAGCAAAGAGCACATGTCCAGACGCAGTTTACCCGAACTGCTTTCAACGTAATGCAGCTGGCCATCCTGCGCCATAGCGCTCCCGGCCTGGGATTCAAGCTCAAAAATGATGGCCTTTCGCAGGCGCGGAGGAACATAGTCAGGCTGCAATTGCCGGAACAGTTCCATGCTGTCCGGGAGAGTATGGGCCCTGTCGGTTTTATCGTTGACGCCACCCGCGAAAATCGCAAAGTCGACCTTGAGGACATTTTCGATACTGTTCAGTTGGTAACTGAGGTCTATCCGGCCATTGCTGTCATAAGCTGCCCTGAATACGCGGCTGCCGATCAGCTGTGCGCCGGTATCGACGGCCGCGCGCAGCAGCAGGGCATCAAAACAATCTTCCGGCAGATGTTGCCCAAAAGGCAGCGTACCGCGGTACACCGAGGACATGCGCCGGGATGCTGGCACCGGCAGGTAAACGCTCTTCCAGTTGCCCTGCACGGTAATCGAGGAGATGGAGG
>JAZBNW010000288.1:0-3273 GCA_036350855.1 Halieaceae bacterium | reverse complement strand
GTGATGGGTGGACGCATAGCGCGGCACCTTGCTCAGCTCTGGCGGAAACGGCAGGCTTTCCAGCATCTTGATGGTGCTGATCATATGCTCGTTGATTCGGAACCTGTCCTCCGCGGTGAGGGTTCCCCGGGAGACGGACAGGTTGTAAATCTCTCCCAGGTTGGCCAGGTATGCCGGTACATCCATGTCGATACCGTATTTTGCCGGGTAGTTCGTGGAACTCGTCCGCCTGATCAGATGCTCCGGCTTGTCGCTCAGCAGCTGCTCGGTGGCCGGCAAGCTCGCTGCACTGGCCGACAGGCGCAGTTCTTCGGTGGGGGACAGTCCCAGACGGTCGTCGAAATGCCGCAGCCAGCGGGTGGCGGCGATACGGCGCAGGCGCTCCTGATCTTCATCGGATAAAAACTCACCACCGACGTTGCACTGTGCGACAAAGTGGAAATCCTCCGTGAGACGGGTGTGCGCATCCTGCATCTGCCGCCGGGCCTCACCGCGGTTCCCGTCATCCGCAGCAACCGCTTTCAGGTACTCGATCTCGGCATCGCGCCACAATACCTCGAAGCGCATGCGAACCTCGTGTATCCGGTTGTAGATCGTTTCGAGCTTGCTGCCCTTGTCCACGATGTGTTCCGGGGTGGTGATCTTGCCACAGTCGTGCAGCCAGGCGGCAATGCGATACTCCCGCCACTCGTCATCTGTCAGCAGCTGAAAATCGCGAAATGCCGGCAGGGCGGACCCGGACGCGGATCGTGCCAGCATCAGGGCCAGCTCAGGAACCCGTTCGCAATGCCCCCCGGTGTAGGCGGACTTGTCATCTATGGCCTGTGCTATCAACTCGATGAAGGAGTCCATCAGCTTTCGTTGCGCCATTTCATGGGCCTGGATCGCGGCGACCATGTTGACCATCGATTCGGACAGCTCGTCCAGTTCGAGCACCCTGGAGGAGACGCGCTGCACCTCGTCATAGGCACGGCGGCGCACTTTATCGTTTTCCGCGGCCAGTTGCCTGATGGGTTTTACCACCGGGTTGGCAAAGAACCACGACAGCGGCAGAAGCATCAGCAGGAACGCGGAGGTTATGCCGATGGACAGTTTCACTTCATCGAGGAAGGGAGCGATAACCTGATCCAGCCTGGCCCGGATGCCGACAAAAACCGGTAGTGGGGTCGCTCCTGCGTCCGTGCCTGGCGCTACATAGAGCAGCCAGTTTTCTCCCCCCTGCAGGGACTCCACGATCCGGCCCTGCTGATCGGGATCCGCTGCAATCCTGATCATGGTCTCGTCCGGCACCGCGCTCGACGCGGCGCTGCCTGTATCGTGCTCAAATTCAAGCCAGGTCTGTTGCAGGTACGCCCTCTGGGCTGGAGTAATGGCGGCGATGGCCTTATCAAGCAGCTCGCGCAGCCGGACCCGGTCTTCAGCTACCACGATATGCAGCGCGTCCGGGAAGCCGGAGTTACCGGCATCCGTTTGCGGATGGTAGGCAAAGTCGCCGAGAAAATAATGGCGCGCCAGGTAGCGCATGATGATTTCCGAGTCGAGGGCGGCATCCGCTTTCCCGGCAGCCACCAGCTCCAGTGAGTGCAGCGTCGAATCTGCTTCCACTATATTGATTTGCGGGAAGTTCGAACTGATCGCCGGGATAATCGACCAACCGGAGGGAATCGCCAGGGTTTTTCCCGTGAGCTGTTGCAGGCCGGAAGGGGCGTCCGCAGCCGCTTTTGTTGCCAGTGCGTAGGGCAGTTTTGCATAGCCCAGTCCGGTCAGGCCGAGGCCGGTATTTTCGGGGCCGGGGATGACCGACTGCAGCAGATCGATCTCCCCGTCCAGGTATTGCTGCTTCAATTCGGGCCAGCTGTAGCCGTTTACAAACTGGACCCTGAGCCCGGTCATGTCGGCCAGCATGGTGATGATGTCGACGGAGTAGCCGCGTGGTTCGCCGGACTGGGTAAAGTCGAATGGTGGCCAGTCCAGTTCATTGGATACTTTCAGTACCGGCAGCGAGCGGATATAGGCTGTTTCCTCCTGTGTCAGTTCCAGCGCTGGTGCCGCTGGCATCGCCTTTTGAGGGTCGCGACTCAGGCTGGATGCCAGCACCTGTCCACTCCTGTCGTAGAGGAAAATCTCACTGCGATCGGCGATAGCGTTTTCCTTCAGCAATGACGATATGGTCGACATGGTCATATCGATGCCGATGACCGATTCCGTCCCTGGCAGGCGATGCGACAGGGTCTGCCCCGCAACGCCCAGTTGAGCAAACAGGTAGGGTTCCGTGGCGATCATCCCGTCCGATGACATGGCTGCCCGGTACCAGGGGCGGCTGACTGCATCAAAATCCGTGGGTTCGCGGCGTGTAAGACGAACATTCATGTCCCGGTCCAGGTACTCGAATGAGCGTTGGTAGCCACTGTCGGCAGGCCTGACTTCAGTCACCAGCCAGCGGTCTGTCGGAACAGCCCGAAACACTTCCCGTGCGTGGTAACTGTTGTCCAGGTTGATGACCTCAAAAAAACTGCTGTCAGCGTTGGCCAGGTAGATACCGTAGTACAGCGGGTTTTTCTCCAGTACCGAGGTGAAAATGCGCAGCTGCTCCTGTCGCAGGCCAGGCTGTGCGAGCTCGGGATTGGCGGCGAGCAGCGCCATGACATTGCGGTTGATATTGCTGATGTTGTCGAGCTCGGTAGCGATCCCGGCAGAGGCGGCTGTATAGAGCTCGGACGCGGTCTGCCGCGCCATGGCCTGGCCGAAATAGTACTGCAGGCCGATGGCCAGGGCCGCCGTCAGTGTGGTGGCCAGCAGAAACACCGCCACCACTGTCAGGCGAATGGATGTGCGCAGCTTTCCTTCAAATCGGCCCATGGGAACTCTTTGGTCGTCTTATGTCATTGCGAGCAGAATAGGTCAAAAGCAGGGCGTTATTCACGAAAATAAAGCTGAAAACATATCTTCCGTTCCCTTGATCTTTATCGAATGAGTGTCATTTACGCCGTCCCAATCCGGCCTTTCAATAAATCGGCAGACGAAAAAAAAGCCGCGATCGGTGATCGCGGCTTCTCGTGTGTTACCACCGGGTTAAATCAACCAACCCCCCCTAAACCATCCCCTCCTTCTTCCTCAGGTTCCTCCGGAGGCGGCTCCGGCACACAGTTGAAGGACTTAGTATACGGCGTACCGTCCTTCGGATTCACCGTGATATCAAGGTTACCGTCTGTGTTACCTTCTTCGGCCACACCGCCGGTCTGTAACTCTATCAGGAAGGCGCCCGGTGAGCCC
>JAZBNW010000287.1:0-6860 GCA_036350855.1 Halieaceae bacterium | reverse complement strand
GCTACCGCATCAACTGGCAACATCACCCTGGCGCCATGGCCAGTAAGATCGACCAGCTTTGCCGCGTCCGGACGTTCGGGTTCTCGCGAGCCGTAAATGACCAGATGCCCCTGGGCCGCGAATTGCGGTCCAAGCGCTTGAGCCACTTGCCCTGTGCCAATCACAGCTATCGTTTCAGCAAATACAGACGTGGCAGTTAAACCTGCCAACAAAATGACGCTGGTAAACAGTGGTAGAATTTTTCGCAATATCATTTCCGGAGCCTCTGAGCTAAAAGTCGCAGTTGAATTCCGGGGACAGTGCCCCTTATTCCGTTATTTCATTCACGGCGCGTCGCAGGCGGCAAATTCTTGCTCGCAATAGAAAGCGCATAAGTCATCAGCAAAGGGCTTCGTTTCGCATTCGCAACTGCAGTCACTCCCCATCATCCCACCGCCTGATGATGAGTCGGAACCACCCTGGGATGAGGACTGTGAGCCATTCGGTGTTTCGGATTTCATTATGGACTGAGCGTACTCCGCGTCAATGCCCATGGCAGTCGCCATGTCGTCGGCCATCTGCTCTATGCTGTCCAAGACGGGTTGAGCAGAAAAAGGGGGACAGACCACGTTAAAAACCGGTCTTTAACGTGGTCTGTCCCCCTTTTTTGTCCCCCTTTTTCTCGTTTAACGTGGTCTGTCCCCGTTACTTCCTGTGGCGGAGCCCATGCGGCTCCATCCGCCACAGCAGGCAGTCGACCCGGTCCTGCCCGAAGAAGGGCTCGCCCTGAAACACCATCAGCGGCACGCCCCAGTGCCCGGCGCTTTTCTGGTCTTCCTCATTCTGCTCCACGAGCCGGTCGAGACGATCCGGGTCCAGCGCCACCTCCGACTCCAGTTCGGCCAGATCCAGCCCCGCCCGTGCGACGGCCTCTCTCAGATGATCCGCCTCGTTCCATTCCACTTCGCCACTCCAGATCAGCCGCGATACCTCGGCGATGAACGGCAGCCCCCTGCCCCGCTCCACCGCGAGCGCACCCAGGCGCAACAGCCGGAAGATGTGTGGCTGCTCCGGCGCGATCTTGCGGGTCGCGATGTCCTGAACGATGGGGTCGGGGTTCGGCCGACCCAGGGGTACCCCCTGCATCTGGGCAAGACGCACCACATCGGTCAGGGTATAGCGCAGCCACTGGGGATTGGAGCGCTCGAAGAATTCCGGGTCGCGCACCGCCAGCGGGGCAACGATTTTCACCCTGATGTCGACCTCGTACTCCCGCTCGATCGCCACCAGCCGGTGGGTGACCAGGTAGGAGTAGGGACTGCGGAAAGACCAGTAGAGATCGACGACAAGAGACATGGGCATCATCTTCCATTCAGGTGGGAAAAAAGGTGGAGCATGCAGCCAGCATTGTAGCCAACTCCCGGGTCGCCGGGTCATTTTCTGTCGCGTACCGCCGCCGCCATGCTACAGTGGCTAGCCAGTGCAGCACCTGTTGGTAAAAGCATAAGACACAATGGAGTGAAGCAGGGAATATGGCGATCCAGGTCGACGATATCAAAATCAATTATGTTTCGATCCGCGAGGCCAGGCAGATGCCAGGGCTGCGCATAGTCCTGGGGGCCTTCGCCGTGCCGGGCCCCTGGCACGAGGCCTGCAAGGGGATCTATCACGTCAAGGGGCTCGCTTACACCCCGGTGCGAAGCGCCAACGAAGGGGCCTCCGACGCGGCGATCGGCATGGGCGGCAGCCAGAGCGAACTGATCGAATGGACGGCGCAGTCCAGCGCGCCGGTGGTGGTGTGGGAGGATGAGCGGCCGCGGTCGCTGTGGAACGATCAACTCTATCTTGCCGAGCGGCTCAGCCCCGAGCCGCCGCTGATCCCTGCCGACCCCGGCGACCGGGTCCGCATGTTCGGTCTCGCCAACGAACTGATGGGCGAAGACGGACTGCTGTACAACAAGCGACACTTCATGACGGCGGTGCCCCTGGCATCCCTGCCGCAAGACAGTCCAGAGCGCGGGTTTTATGCGTTTCTGGGTGAGAAATACGGCTACCGGGAAGGTATTCTCGAAACTGCCTCGTCCCGGATAGTGGACATTCTCAATCTGCTGGACGCGCAACTTGCCGGGCAACATGCACAGGCGCGTCGCTACCTGGTCGGGGAGCGACTCTCCGCCCTCGACATCTACTGGGCCGCGGCATGCGGGTTTCTCGATCCCATGCCCGAAGACCGCTGCCCGATGGCCACCAGCTTCCGCCAGCGACACGTATACGGCTGCGTCAACGACGATATCGAGCGGGCCCTGACGCCGGCCCTGCGGACCCACCGGGATTTCATTTATGAAACACACCTGCAATTGCCGGTGGTGTTTTGATGAAGGATTCCCGGGAGGCCGACGATCTGTATGACTGACACCCGGTTTCGGCCCTCCCCTGGCTGCGCATAATCGGCAGGTCGAGGACGGTCTGACGCTGCCGCTCAAGTCCTTATGGGCACATATTTTTCATATTTTTCAATATCTTATAGAATCCCGCACCCGCCGGCTGCCACGCCTGCCAGCCGGAAGTACGGGCGACGGCCTGCGCGAGATTGAATTCTGTGTCGCCTGCGGTACGGGGCAAACGGACTCCGCCAACCGGCGCCACAGCCAAGCTGCAACAACGCGTCAACCGTACCCGATGGGGGCACATTCCCCGCTAGATTCCCAACGGCGCTATGGTACGATTTCGCGGGTACGAAAGTACGCAATAATAATCCCTGAGAGATCCCCTTATGAGTATGAGCAAGAAGCTGGGTGCAGAGTTCATCGGCACGTTCTGGTTGGTGTTGGGTGGTTGCGGTAGCGCGGTGCTGGCGGCGGGATTTCCCGAGTTAGGCATTGGCTTTCTCGGCGTATCGCTGGCCTTCGGCCTGACACTGTTGACCATGGCCTTTGCCATTGGTCATATTTCGGGCTGTCATATCAACCCTGCGGTGTCTGTCGGACTGATGATTGGCGGCCGTTTTCCCGCATCTGAATTGTTACCTTATGTTGTCGCCCAGGTTCTCGGCGGGGTGGCCGGGGGGGCGATACTGTATGTGATTGCGACCGGCGCGCCGGGCTTCGAGATGGGCGGGTTTGCCTCCAATGGCTATGGCGAGCACTCGCCGGGTGGATACAGCCTGACCGCTGCCCTGGTCACCGAAGTAGTGATGACCTTCATGTTCCTGCTGATCATCCTGGGGGCGACCGACAAGCGGGCTCCAGCAGGGCTGGCCCCCATTGCTATAGGCCTCGGATTGACCCTGATCCACCTGATCACGATCCCCGTTACCAACACCTCGGTCAATCCGGCACGCAGCACGGGCGTGGCCGTGTTTGAAGGCGGCTGGGCCATTTCGCAGTTATGGCTGTTCTGGGTTGCCCCTATCATAGGTGCGGCGTTGGCCGGCGTGGTTTACAAATGGCTGGGCAGTGAAGATTAGCCGGTAATGCCGTAGTGCCGCGGCAGCGCCTGGATGCTCTGCTTGCGGCCACGGAACTGGTTCAGCACCCGGCGCAGCTCGACACTGCCTCCGCCACTGTGCGCTTAACACAGTAAAAAGTCCTAAAAAAAAGAGAGCGACTCTACACTAACCCGGTGGATTGCAGCAGCGGGGTCGTTGCAGGTGCTTTTATATGCGATTGAAAAACACCATACCTCTGATCCTCGTCTCTGCGTTACTCGGCAGTTGCGTATTTTATTCCGGACCAGAAGAGGAAGTACAACTTACTCGACTCGCCAGCCTGGGGGATATGGCGGGCGTCTACGACAACGAGGGTGACCCGGAGGGTTACCTGTCGTGGTATTTTTTTGGCTATGACCCCATTGGCAACAGCGCTGAAAATGCTCAAATCGAGCACGACGCAATTGAGAGAATACAACTATCGCGTATCGATAACGGGCTCGATGTAAAAGCGCTCGGACAGGACTGCCTTCTGGCAGAGCGGCAATTGCTCGAGGGGGAAGAACTGGAACTCGATGACGGGCATGTCGTCATTGATCAGGAAGCCTACCTACTTACCAGAGGTGCGGGCGACGTGGCTTTGGGACCCTCTACAAGCAAAACTATACTTAGTATCGATGTAAACGGAAATCTTATCTGGCGGCGTCAGGACTATGCCGCCGGTCTTCTGTTCGTGATTTTTCCCATGGCACTTAGCGATCGCTCCGAAAAAAGGTTCCAGCGCCTGGATATTGTGCCCAAAGAATTCTATGAGAAGTGCAACAGCCAGATTTCACCGACACCTATCGGCGGCTGATTTTCATGACACCGGCGGACTGGTCGATTTCGAAGTGAAAATGGCGAAGGACATTCATTCCGAGCAGGCCATCGATGTCGTCCATGGTGCGCAAATCGAGCACGGCAATGCTGGCGCCCTCGATCCGCTCCTCACCAAGCGTCAGGGCTGACGCCCTGTAGATATCGCCGCGGGTGTAGCCGTTTGCCGTATTGAACAGGCGTGTGCCCAGCAGGCTGAAGCGGTGGCGCTGCAGCCGCCGAAAGCTCTCGTGTGTCAGGGCGGTCATCGAGGCCCCGGTATCGACCAGCAGCTTCAACGTTGCCTGATCGTTCAGTGTGACTTCGACGATGTAGCCGGCACCGCGGCGCTCGAGGGGAACAGCGTTCGACAGGACTGCCCCGGGGGCCATCTCCGTGTCTGCATCGGACAGGTGCTGCTGTAGCGCAGCCGACCACTGTGGATCGCTGCCATCGTCGGCGGCACGCAGCCTGGCCAGCAGTTCACTTCCCCGCGACTGTTCACCGATACGCCCATACAGTAGTGCGCGACGCAGCTCGAACTCAGGTGTGGTGAAGTCGATCGCAACCAGGTATTCATAAAAGCCCAGCAATTCGATCCAGCGCTGCTCTGCAGACAGGCGCTCATCAGTACCCCGCGCAAGCTGGCCCAACGAACTGTCGACCGCCCTCTGGTCTGCCACCGTGAAAGCGTAGGTGCGAGCCAGCAAGAGTGTATTTGCCGCCCCTTCCGGCTGTCCCTGCTTTTCCTGGTAGCGTGCCAGGAGCAACAACACGGGTATGTCGTCGTAGAAGGTCGCCAGCCAGGTTTCGACCAATGCAAGAAATATAGCGCCGTCGCAAGTTTCGGAGCAGCGCTGCATGTAGTCATCAATTTTTGGACGCAGCATCTGCGCCTTCAATGGGTCCAGCCGGACACCTTCATAGTAGAAGGTCGTAGCCTCCTGGAAACGCTGCTGAGACAGCAACTGGCCAAGATGCTGCTCGTCACTGACGTCGTTCAGAACGGCTTCCGTCGTATCGGCCAGCGGAACTGCCGCGGCCAGCGGTTCCGAGGTTTCGACCTGCGCGTCAATAGTGACCGCATCCGCAGCTCGTTCCGTGTCCCGAAAGACATCATGGGAAAACCAGCCTGCCGCAAACCCCAGGCAGGCAATAACGGTTACCCTGACTACTGCGGGGGTATTGAGTTGCACAGCCCTGGCGCCCTCTTCGAGAATACGGGGACAGACCACGTTAACAAATAGGGTGAGTTCAAACAAATAGGGGAAATAGGGGAAAGGAAATAGGGGACAGACCACGTTAATGACGGGTCATTAACGTGGTCTGTCCCCTATTTCCGGGGGTGAAAACCGTGCCGCGTTACTTCAGGTACCTGCCGACAAAGTCTTCGATAGCTTCGTGTAATTCGACACTGCGTGGTATGGCACCTGACGTCCAGTAGACGCCGTGAATCAGGCCATCAAATCGACGTACTGTGACCGGAACGCCCGCCGCTTCAAGCGCACGGCCGAAACTCTCGCCCTCGTCGCGAGCGGGATCGAACTCAACGGTCATGATCAGCGCCGGCGGCAAGCCCGCCAGACTCTTTGCCATAATGGGCGACGCATAGGGATCATTCGCATCTTCATCCTGCGCCAGGTACTGCTCCCAGAACCAGGCAATCGCCGCCGTGTGGAGCAGATAGCCCTCGCTGTTCTCTTCACGTGACGCGAAGTCACCATCACGCTGAATCACGGGGTAGGTAAGGATCTGCGCCTTGACCGGGGGTGTACCACGATCGCGCGCCATCAGGGCCGCGACAGCGGCGAGATTGCCGCCGGCGCTGTCCCCGATAACGCCCAGGCGCGCTGCATCACCGCCAAATTCAACGGCGTTTTTGCTGGCCCAGCTCAGGATCGTGTAGGCATCATGGCTTGCTGCGGGAAATCGTGCTTCGGGCGCCAGGCGGTACGTCGCTGCGACTACGATCACGCCATTGCGATTGGCCAAAGCGCGACAGGGTTCATCAACCACGGCAAGACTCCCGCCAACCCAGCCGCCGCCGTGGTAATACACCAGTACCGGCAGTGGTCCATCGACATCGGGCACGTAGATACGCAGCTTGAGTGGCCCGCCCTCTCCCTCGATGGTACGTTCGATAATCTGCTTCACTTCCTGCGGCGCGGCTTGCAGGCCAACGAAAGTCTCGATGGCACCGCGCGCTTCGGCTACGCTCATTTGTTCAAAGGACTTGAGTCCCTGGGCCTGGAGTGCTTCCAGCAGGCCTTTTGAATGTGGGTCGAGTGGCATTTTTTATCTCCGTTTGCTGAAAATGTCAGAGGACAGCCCCGAGTGTAGCAGTTAACGGCGCTGTTGGATCAGTCTTCCGCCAAGCCCCCGGGTCAGGCGATAAAGACCATACAAAGAGAGGCTGTTACACTGCTGGCCAGGCAGTGGCAGACAAGGTGGCCCGTGTGACATTTTCAGTCTTCATTACCGACCACGAAGCAGGCCTTCGCCTTGGTTTCTTCATCGGCGTTCTGGCGCTGATGGCAACCTGGGAGATTCTGGCACCGCGTCGGCGTCCGGGCATCCCAAAAGCAATTCGCTGGACCAG
>JAZBNW010000286.1:0-3666 GCA_036350855.1 Halieaceae bacterium | reverse complement strand
GTCGACGACACCTTTTACATCATCGGCACCGTGGCGGGGCCCCACCCCTATCCGATGCTGGTAAGGGATTTTCAGTGCGTGATCGGTCGCGAGGCGCGCCGCCAGTCCCAGGCACAGACCGGAAAATTACCCGATGCGCTGGTCGCCTGCGTCGGCGGTGGTTCCAACGCCATAGGCCTGTTCCACCCGTTCCTGGCGGACGAGTCTGTCGCCATGTACGGTGTGGAAGCCGGTGGGCACGGGATCGCGTCCAACCAGCACGCCGCCCCCCTGACCGCGGGCACACCCGGTGTGCTGCACGGCAACCGAACCTACCTCATGCAGGATGCGGACGGCCAGATCATGCACACCCATTCGGTCTCGGCTGGCCTGGATTACCCCGGTGTCGGGCCGGAGCACGCCTGGCTGAAGGATCTCGGCAGGGTCAACTATGTCGTGGCCAATGACGATGAGGCCCTGCGCGCGTTTCACACACTGACCCGGGTCGAGGGTATCATGCCCGCCCTGGAGAGCAGCCACGCCCTTGCCTACGCCGAAAAGCTGGCCGCCACAATGACACCGGACCAGGTGATAGTGGTCAACCTGTCGGGCCGTGGTGACAAGGATATTCATACCGTCGCCCAGATCGACGGCATTCAGTTTTAGGACTCCGGGGCGTTTCCGGGGCCGCGGCAGCAACAGGGGGAGAGAGTAGTGAGTCGATTAGCGGGGCGTTTTCAGCAACTGGCGCAACAGGGGCGCAAGGCGCTCATCCCCTACGTGGTGGCGGGGGATCCGGGACTGGACGTAACCGTGCCGCTGATGCACCGCATGGTGAGCTGTGGCGCCGATGTCATAGAGCTCGGCGTGCCGTTTTCCGACCCCATGTCCGAGGGGCCCGTACTGCAACTGGGGCACGAACGGGCGCTGGCCAACGGCACCAGCCTGCGCAGTGTGCTGGCCATGGTCGAGGCGTTTCGCCGCCAGGACAAGGACACTCCGGTGCTGCTCATGGGCTATGCCAACCCGGTGGTACACATGGGCTATGCGGCCTTTGCGGATGCCGCCGCGGCGGTCGGGCTGGATGCGCTGTTGACCGTGGATATTCCTCCGGAGGAGGTCGCGCCGCTGAATGCGGAGTTGCAGCGCGTTGGCATGGACAATATATTCCTGGTCGCCCCTACCACACCTCCCGAGCGCATCAAACGCATCACCGACACCGCGAGCGGCTTTATTTATTATGTCTCTCTCAAGGGTGTCACCGGTGCCGGGCACCTCGATGTCGCCGATGTCGCCCACCACCTGGGGCTGATCCGTGAGCACTCGAGCCTGCCGGTGGCCGTGGGCTTCGGCATCAAGGACGCGGCCTCCGCTGCCGCGGTCGCCGGTGTCGCCGATGGTGTCGTCGTCGGCAGTGCGCTGGTCGACAGTATGGCCAGGGCCATCGATGCAGGTGGCGATCACGAGGCGGCCATGGCCGCTGCGGTGTCCCTGCTCACAGAGATTCGCCAGGGTATCGATCACGCGGCTTCCTAGATGGCTCACTGCGCGTTTATAATGGCGACTCATTTGGAGCGGGTTTGGCCATGAGCTGGATAAACAAGATTCTGCCCTCCGGCGTGCGCAGTGACGAGGGCGACAAGCGCTCCAACGTGCCTGAGGGGCTCTGGAAAAAATGCGTCAAGTGCGACGCGGTGCTGTACCGACCCGACGTAGAGCGCAATGACGACGTCTGTCCCAAGTGCGACCACCACATGCGTATCGGCGCGCGCCGACGCATCGACATTTTCCTCGATCCCGATGGCCGGGAAGAAATACTGACCGATATAGAGCCCGTGGATCGGCTCAAGTTCAGGGACAAGAAGCGCTACCGGGACCGCCTCACCGCCGCGCAGCGCTCAACCGGCGAAAAAGACGCGCTGATTGCCTACACCGGCACGGTGCAGGGCCTGCCGATGGTCGTCGTCGCCTTCGAGTTCGAGTTCCACGGCGGTTCCATGGGCTTCGCCGTGGGTGAGAAATTCACCCGGGCGGCGCAACTGGCACTGGCGGAGCGCATTCCACTGGTATGTTTTGCCGCCTCCGGCGGCGCGCGCATGCAGGAGGCCCTGATATCCCTGATGCAGATGGCGAAGACCAGTGCGGTGATAGAGCGCCTGCGTCTCGAAGGCGTGCCCTATGTCTCGGTCATGACCGATCCGATTTACGGAGGTGTTTCGGCTTCCCTGGCGTTGCTGGGGGATATCAATATCGCCGAGCCCGAGGCCCGCGCCGGTTTCGCCGGCCCCAACATCATTGAGCAGACGATCCGGCAAAAGCTCCCCAAGGGCTTTCAGCGCAGTGAGTTCCTGCTGGAACACGGCGCCATCGACATGATCGTTCACCGTACGCTGATGCGCGATACCATCTCGCGCCTGCTGTCCAAGCTTACCCACAGGCCGCTTGTTCCGCTGGAAGTGGAAACGCTGCCCGCCGGTGGGGAATAGCCTGTATTCCGGATCCCCGCGGCAGGACATGGACAAGACATCACTTGCCAGCTGGCTGGCTCGGCTTGAAACACTGCATCCGAACGCTATCGACCTCGGGCTCGAGCGGGTGTCCTCGGTGGCCCGTGCGCTCGGGCTGTTGCCACTGGGGAAGCCCGTCGTCACCGTTGCCGGGACGAATGGCAAGGGGTCGACTGTCGCGGTGCTCGAAAGCCTGCTTGGCCAGACGGGACAAAGCGTCGGTGTGTACACCTCACCGCATCTGCTGCGCTTCAACGAACGCATCCGGGTGGGCGGGGTAGAGGCCAGTGACGACGAAATAGTCGCGGCGTTCAGCGCCATCGACAGGGCGAGAGGCGGGACCAGTCTCACCTATTTCGAGTTCGCGACTCTCGCAGCGCTACTGGTTTTTCAGTCGAGGGCGGTGGATCTGCTGGTACTTGAAGTAGGCCTGGGCGGACGCCTGGACGCGGTGAATATCGTGGACCCGACGGTCGCCGTTATCACCCGGGTAGACCTGGATCACCAGTCCTGGCTGGGGGAGGACCGCGGCAGCATCGCGAGGGAGAAAGCGGGCATTCTGCGCAGGGGTATCCCGGTGGTGATCGGCGACCCGGAGCCGCCGCCCGAGTTGCTCGACTGCGCCGCCCGGGTGGGCGCCGCACCGGTGCTGCGCCTGGGGAGCGAGTTCGGTTTTGAGCGCGAGGCCGGCCATTGGCAGGGTGTCCTGTGGGGCCCGGACGGCAGGGCCAGGCGCTTGCCGGCGCTGCCGCAAGGCCCTCTGTTGCCGGCCAATATCTGCAGCGCGCTACAGGCCGCGGTGCTGCTGGGCTGCGAGTTCAGTGACCCGCAGCTGCTAATGGCGCTTGCAGGGGCCTGCCCCCGGGGGCGCTGCGAAACACACGCTGTGGCCGGGTGCGACTATGTGTTTGATGTCGCCCACAACCCGGCCGCGGTATTTAATTTACATGAATATTTAAGTGTAACGCCCTGTAAAGGAAAGACATTTGCTATTTTTTCTGTCATGGGAGACAAGGATATTCGCGGCATGATTCAGGCAGCGTCGGGCCTTTTTGATGCCTGGTTCGTGGCGGACCAGGCCGGCATAGCGCGCGCGGCTGCCGCCGCGGATCTGGCCGCGCTGCTGCACGAGGAGGGGCATATGGCGGTCAGCACCAGCCGGAATCTGCGGCAGGCGTTT
>JAZBNW010000285.1:0-2743 GCA_036350855.1 Halieaceae bacterium | reverse complement strand
GGTTCAGCCTGGCTGATAGCCTGGCGGTACCGGCAATGAAAGGGACCGGCCGAAGATGCGAGACCGCGTTCGGCGTATACCCCAACGTGATCTTAATAGCCGTACCCTGAAATGGATCGGCGTCAGGTCGTGGTTGGGAACCACTCCCACTTCCCCACTGGGCGTCCTCGTTTGAGAGCAAGACCCACCTTGTATGCGTCAACAATCGTGGCAACCATGTAGGGGATAAAGAGGACAATTAGAACACACGTAGAAATAGCCGCAATTGACAGGATCAATCCGATCCCAACCAACAGGAGTCCTTTTTCAGTCTGACCATAAATGATCTGTGGGATCCCAGTCCAGAGAATACCGAGAAAACACAGACCCTCGGATTTCGGTGGCTCACTCGGATAGATCAGATCGGAGGTGTTCGGTGCAAACGCCGTCGGAGGAGGGACGGCGGTCGGCGCGGAAGACCGCTGTGCTGCAGGGGGCGGAGGCGGTGGCGGAGGTCCGTTCAGTTGCACGAACTCGGGCCTAGTGCGGGCCGGCGCCCAATCCGCCATCCCTTCCGTCCAGACTGGAGTGTCAATCCCTTGCGTACTGGACGTCAAAATCGTCATCAACCGTTCCAAAGATTCTGGCCCCACACGTTGCTGACCAACGAGGTAGTACCATTGCGACATGAATACCCCCGACTGACCCGCTTGAATAACGAAAGGTGCGGATCGAAAGCACCTCAAGCATATCATCAAGTTTTGAGCAGGGAGGCTCGATATACCCATTTCTCCCAACTAGAATGTCTTCCACCAAGGTGATGAGTCGCTCGTCGACGTCGGGAGCAAGATCATCAGCACCACTGTTGGTTTGACGCCTCTATGCAGAATCGTCGATAATGCCATGTGGCCTGTAAACGAGGCAGGAGGAATTGATGAATCTCTTCCCCAAGGCGGCGATAGCAGACCCGGCAATTCACGGCGCCAACATGATTCTCCTGGCATTCACCGGACAATTGAGTGAAGAGGACGCAGCTGGTGCGGCAGCATGCGCTGGTTGTTGGATGATCGGTCTATTGCTAACGGTTGCATTTGTCGTCCTGAACGTTGCTCTTCTGGTTTGGGTGGCACGCGATGCTAAAGCGCGAGGTATGGACAGCGCTGCCATCTGGATGTTGCTGGTGATGTTCACAAGTTTACTAGGTCTGGTTATTTACATTCTTGCTCGCCCTCAAGGAAGCCTGGTACAGTGTTCACACTGCCAAAACAAACGGCTGATGGCCAGCGCCAAATGTCCACATTGTGGAAACGCCTAATTTGCAGACCGAATCTGGCGTTATCAGCGCTGTTGGTTTTCGGCATTCTCTGCCTTGTCGACTTCCAACGACATCCGACACGTCAGTTGTGTGGAAAAGCATGGACCAATTTAGTAGGCTTTTATCAAAAGGTGGGCAGGCCGATTCTCGCTGACAGAATTCTCTGTCGGTACGAACCTTCATGTTCCGAGTACACGATCGAGGCGGTCAGGACTCGTGGATTTCCACGCGGGTTTTACCTTACGTTCAGGCGCGTCATGTCGTGCCGGAAGAATATTCCGCTCGGCACAACCGATCCGGTCCATCACGCAGCGATGAAAAATCCATGAAGGGTTTGTTGTGTTGAGTAAATTATTCATACCATGCTGTTTGCATTCGCATTGTATAAATTGAAAAATGCATGAAGAGGCCCAAGGAGGACAGATGCAGGACCGACCTCCAGCTATGTACAAACCCGCCCTAATTTCAGGTGTCACAACTGGAGTGGCGGGAACCCTATTTGTTTTCTTTCTCGGTGCTTGCGCGCAGTGCATGTGCTGCCTATTGATAGCAGGCTGTGGTTTTTTTGCTGCCTACTTGCACTCCAAAGACTGCCGCAAAGCCGATTTCCCCTTCACCGAGGGAAATGGAGCGACAGTAGGGTTGATGGGCGGCCTTGTTTACGGTGCGTTCTCTGGAGTCTTCGGAAGTTTGGCTGTTTCAATCGCTGGCACAGGCGATTGGCGGGAGGCGATTGATCTCATGCGGGACGCCGGTTATGCGCCGGACCCTGTAACCGCCGAACAGCTAATCCAATTTTTGGAAGGTTCCGGGGACCTATTGTTGGTCCTCGTCCTTATCTTCGCGAGTCTCCTCTTCGGCGCCATTTTCGGCGCCCTCGGCGGGCTCATCGGCGGCTCGGTCTTCAAGGTCGAGGTGCAGCCCGTCGCCGGCTACGACCAGACGCCACCCCCGCCACCTCCGGTCGGGTAGCCCGGACTTCGCGCCAGGTTTCGTCGTCGCCCTCGCGACGAATACTGGCGAACATTCCGGGCCAGGGTGTCACGACCATCCGGCGCCGAAGGCGCCCTGTCATTCCGGGCCTCCGAGGCCAGGAATTACAAATCGTAGTACAGCTCGACCTCGAAGGGGTGCGGGCGCGAGAACACCTGCCGCTCCTCGCCGCGCTTGTGCTCGATCCAGCGCACGATGAGCTGCGGCGAGAACACCTCGCCCTCGAGCAGGAAGCCGTGGTCGGCCTCGAGCGCGTCGAGCGCCTCGCCGAGGGTGGCGGGGAGGGCCTTGATGGAGCGCCGGCGCTCCTCCGGCCAGTCGAAGATGTTCTCGTCCACGGGCCCGAAGCCCAGCGCCTCGGGGTCGAGCCGCCGGTTGATGCCGTCGAGCCCGGCGAGCAGCTGGGCGGCGATCGCGAGGTAGGGGTTGGCGGTCGCGTCCGGGGGCCGGAACTCG
>JAZBNW010000284.1:0-19529 GCA_036350855.1 Halieaceae bacterium | reverse complement strand
GTTACAACGCCGCTACCGGTGAGTACGGCGACATGATCGAGATGGGCATCCTGGATCCTGCCAAGGTGACTCGCGTCGCCCTGCAGGCGGCCGGGTCCGTGGCTGGCCTGATGATCACCACCGAGGTGATGATCGCCGACAAGCCTGAAGAGAAGGGTGCCGGCGGCGGCATGCCCGATATGGGCGGCATGGGCGGCATGGGTGGTATGGGCGGCATGATGTAAGCTGTCCCGGCCAATCAAAAAAACCCGGCTTGAACGCCGGGTTTTTTTTGTCCTGCGATTGTGATCAGCCGAGATTGGCGTTGACGAACTCCCAGTTCACCAGGGCCCAGAAGGCTTCCATATACCTGGGTCGCGCATTGCGGTAGTCGATGTAGTAGGCGTGCTCCCACACGTCCACGGTCAACAGGGGCACAACCCCCTTGTCGGTCAGCGGCGTGGCCGCGTTGCTGGTGTTGACGATCGCCACACTGCCATCCGCGCGCTTTACCAGCCAGGTCCAGCCGGAGCCGAAATTGTTGATGGCGCTGTTGGTGAACTCTTCCTTGAATGCGGCGAAAGAACCGAAGGCCTTGTCGATGGCCGCCGCCACGGGACCGCTGGCTTCGCCGCCGCCTTCAGGGCTCAGGCAGTTCCAGTAGAATGTGTGGTTCCATATCTGGGCCGCATTGTTGAAGACGCCGCCCTCCGAGGAGGTGACCACTTCTTCCAGTGTCTTGTTGGCAAGGTCGGTGCCCTCGACAAGCCCGTTCAGCTTGTCGACATAGGTCTTGTGGTGCTTGCCGTAGTGAAATTCCAGGGTCTCGGCTGAAATATGGGGTTCGAGCGCATCCTGCGCATAGGGCAGGGCGGGTAATTCAAAGGCCATTGAAGGAATCCTCGCTATTGAATTGATGGGTGAACGGAAACTGCTTCGACGAAGCCCGCTGTGTCGCAACCAGCAGGCAGAAAAGCAGCATACCAAGCGACAGACCTCAGTGTATACTAGCTCCGCGGTTCCAACAAAAATGAGGGAGTACAGGTGATGGTAATGGTTATCGATTTTCTTTTCAGATGGGCGCATGTGCTGTTCGGTATAACCTGGATAGGTCTTTTGTACTATTTCAATTTCGTCCAGACTGAGTATTTCAAGGAGGCCGAGGCGAGCGCCAAGGCCGACGCCATGAAGAAACTGGCACCCCGTGCGCTGTGGTGGTTCCGCTGGGGCGCGATGTTTACTTTCCTGACCGGCCTCGTCCTGCTGCACCGTATCGGCGCGGACCGGGACATCATGGGCCAGCCGGTGATCTGGGTCGGCGCACTGGCCGGTATCCTGATGTTCCTCAACGTGTGGCTGATCATCTGGCCCAACCAGAAGGTTGTGCTGGGCATGAAAGAGGGTGACGGGCCCTCGTCCGCCGCAAAGGCGGGCCTTGCATCACGCACAAATACCCTGCTGTCCGGTCCCATGCTGTTCGGCATGCTGGCATCCAAGCACCTGTACATCGAGGGCGCCGGCGGCACGGGCTTCTACGCCTGTATCGCCATTATCCTGTTGCTGGAAGCCAATGCCCTGTTCGGCAAAACCGGCCCGATGACCAGCGTCAAGGGCGTCATCCACTGCAGTCTCGCCCTGACCGCGGTGCTGTGGGCGTTGCTCGCGTTCCTTTAGATTTTGGCTTGGTTTGATAAAAGCCGGGTTCTGCCCGGTTTTTTTTATGGTTTGGTGTTTTGTTTGACGAGTGTTCGGTTCCATTCACGGCCGGGATCCGGGCTTGTCCTGGCTCCATGGCCGCGCCCCTCCGGGGTGCCCTCAGTCGGTCGCGAGCCTTAAAGCGCTTCGCTGTCTCGCTCCACTCCCTCGGCGCTGGCCTTTAACATTCCGCCAGGCCACACCCGGATCCCTGCCTTATACCGCTCGTTAAAACGAGCCTGGAGATTTCTGGCGGTGTACCTGCATCATTTTACGTAGCACTTAAAGCGGTGGAGGACGGGGGTTGCCTCGCGGAACGTTAAAGGCGCACGCCGAGGGAGCGGCGGGAGACCAGCGCAGCGCTTTGGGCTCCCAACCGACCGAGGGTACCCCGGAGGGGCGCAGCCGTGGAGCGAGGCAACCCCCCGCCCTCCGACGCGAATGGAAAAGCACACGCCCACCTGCAAGGCCGCGACTGATTTAAAGTCATTTTAGAGCACGGGACCAACAGGTATAAGTGGCTTGTTTGTTTGCCAAGCAGAACCGCGTATGTACAATAGGCAGTCCCCGATTCCTGGAGAATGCTGTGTCTACAGCAGTGCGTAACAGCATCGACGAGCTTTCGATGCGCGAGGTCACCTGCTGGCGATGGTAGCCAGGGCTTTGCCGCGACCCGAATACGCACATACACGCTCCGAGGATAACCCATGAATTCGCAAGACTTTGCCGCGTTGGCGGCACAAGACTACAACCGTATACCTGTCAGTACCGAAGTGCTGGCCGACCTTGAAACCCCGATCAGTACCTACCGTAAGCTGGCGGAGGGCGCCTGCTCCTATTTCTTCGAGTCCGTCCAGGGCGGGGAGAAGTGGGGGCGCTACTCCATTATCGGCTTGCCCTGCAGGACCGTGCTGAAAGTGTATGGGCACCGGGCACAGGTCTGGGTGGACGGCGCGCTGGCACAAGAGCAGGAAGTGGAAGACCCGCTGGCGTTTGCCGAGGCATTTCAGCACCGTTATCGCACCGCGCCACGGCAAGACCTGCCGGTTTTCCACGGCGGTCTGGTGGGCTACTTCGGCTATGATACGGTGCGGTTCGTGGAGGCACGCCTGGCCGGGAGCGCGCCCCCGGACCGGCTGGGTACGCCGGATATACTGCTGATGGTGTCGGAAGAAGTGCTGGTGTTCGACAACCTGGCGGGCACGATCCGTCTCGTGGTCAACGTGGATCCGGGGCTGGACAATGCGCTGGAGCTGGCCAATGTGCGGCTGCGGGCGCTGGTTACCCGCCTGCGGGAGCCGATGGTGCCTTTGTCGGAAGTGTCGCTGTCCGCGGCGGACTGCGGCGCCCTGGAAGAGCAGGCCGAATCGGATTTCAGCCAGGCACAGTACGAAGCGGCGGTAGAGCGGGTGAAGGAGTATGTGCTGGCGGGGGATGTGATGCAGGTCGTGCCCTCCCGGCGCATGAGTATTCCCTTCGACGCGCCGCCGCTCAATCTCTACCGCGCCCTGCGCAATCTCAATCCATCGCCCTACATGTATTTCCTCGACCTCGAGGATTTCCATATCGTCGGCTCCTCCCCCGAAATCCTCGCCCGGCTGGAGCACGGCCTGGTGACCGTGCGCCCCATCGCGGGTACCCGCCGGCGCGGGCGGTCCGAGGAGGAGGACGCGGCGCTTGAGGCGGAATTGCTGGCGGACCCGAAAGAGATCGCCGAGCACCTGATGCTGATCGACCTGGGCCGCAATGATGTCGGCCGTATCGCCGAGACCGGCTCGGTGGTGCTGTCGGATAAAATGGTGGTGGAGCGTTACTCCCATGTCATGCACATCGTGTCCAACGTGACCGGCCGCCTGCTGCCGGGGAAGACGGCCATCGATGTGCTGCGGGCCACCCTGCCGGCGGGTACCCTGAGCGGCGCGCCGAAGATACGCGCCATGGAAATCATCGACGAGCTGGAGCCGGTCAAGCGCGGCGTCTACGGCGGGGCCGTGGGCTACATCTCCTGGGCCGGGGACATGGACACGGCCATTGCGATCCGCACTGCGGTGATCAAGGACGGCCGCCTGTATGTCCAGGCCGGCGGCGGCGTGGTGGCGGACTCGGTGCCCCGGCTGGAATGGAAGGAAACCCAGAACAAGGCGCGGGCAGTGTTCCGGGCGGCCTCGATGGCACTTGGAACGGGGGACTGAACATGCTGCTGATGATCGACAACTACGACTCTTTTACCTACAACGTGGTGCAGTATCTCGGTGAGCTGGGGGCCGAGGTGATGGTGGTGCGCAACGACGAGATTGCGGTGGCCGACATCAAGGCGCTGGCACCGCAGCAGATCGTGATATCACCCGGTCCCTGCACGCCCAATGAAGCCGGTATTTCGATGGCGGTTATCGAGGCCTATGCAGGCGTGGTGCCCATTCTCGGGATATGCCTGGGCCACCAGAGCATCGGCCAGGTGTTCGGCGGCAAGGTGGTGCGGGCGCGCAAGGTCATGCACGGTAAAACCTCGCCAATACACCATCGGGGGGAGGGTGTTTTCCGCGGCCTGAGTGAACCCTTTGAAGCCACCCGTTACCATTCGCTGGTGGTGGAGAAGGAAAGCCTGCCCGCCTGTCTGGAGATCACTGCCTGGACCGTTACCGAGGCGGGCGACGTCGACGAGATCATGGGGCTGCGCCATCGGGAACTGGCCATCGAAGGTGTCCAGTTCCACCCCGAGTCGATTCTCACCGCGCACGGCCATGACCTGTTGCGCAACTTTCTCGAACAATAGGGATACAGCCCGATGAACATACAGGAAGCCCTCGCCAGGGTAGTTGCCGGCAATGACCTCGAGCGAACCGAGATGGCCGCGGTGATGCAACAGATGATGTCCGGCGATGCGACCGATGCCCAGATAGGCGGGCTGCTGGTGGCGCTGCGAATGAAGGGCGAGACCATCGACGAGATTGCCGGCGCCGCCCAGGTCATGCGCGACCTGGCCACCCCGGTGGCAATAAGCGACCCCCATCTTGTCGACCTGGTGGGGACCGGTGGCGATGGCGCCAACCTGTTCAACGTATCCACCGCCTCGAGCTTCGTGGTGGCGGCCGCGGGGGCAAAGGTGGCCAAGCATGGCAATCGCTCTGTTTCCAGCACCAGTGGCAGCTCCGATCTGCTGGAGTACCTGGGCGTCCCGCTGGACCTGAGCCCCGAGCAGGTCGCCCGGGCAATCAGCGAGGTCGGGCTGGGTTTCATGTTCGCCCCGGCCCATCACAGTGCCATGCGCTATGCCATCGGCCCGCGCCGGGAACTGGGCATGCGCACCCTGTTCAATATCCTCGGGCCTCTCACCAATCCCGCCCGGGTGCAGCGCCAGGTTATCGGGGTGTTTGCCCCCGAGCTGTGCCTGCCGATAGCCCGGGTGTTGAAGGCGCTGGGCTCGGTGCACGCCATGGTGGTGCACTCGGACGACGGCCTGGACGAGATATCGATCGCCGCCGGCACCCTGGTGGCGGAGCTGCGTGACGGCGATGTCAGCAGTTACCATATCAGCCCGGAGGAGTTCAGGCTGCCGCGCCAGGACCTGGACGGCCTGGCAGTGGGCAGTGCCGCCGCCTCCGCGGATCTCATCCGTCGCGCGCTTGCCGGCGACAGTGACGCCGCCGCCCGCAAGGCTGCCGAAATGATCACTCTCAACGGCGGCGCCACCATTTATGTCAGCGGTGTTGCGGCAACCCTGGCCGATGGTATCGCGATGGCGGACGATGTGCTGGCCAGTGGCCAGGCCCTGGAAAAAATGCGGCAGTTTATCGACTTCACCCGCCTGATGCGCGGGAAGGCGGATTAACCTTATGGCCGTTGATGCCCCCACGATTTTACGCAAGATCCTGGCGCGCAAGCGCGAGGAAGTCAGCGCCCGTCGCAAACGCGATTCACTGGGCAGCCTCGAACAGCGCATTGCGGAGCAGGCTCCCGTCCGCGGCTTTACCCGGGCCCTGCAGGAGCGCGCCGCCGCCGCAGAGCCGGCGGTGATTGCGGAAGTGAAAAAGGCCTCTCCCAGCAAGGGAGTGATTCGCGCGGATTTCCAGCCGGCGCAGATTGCCGCCAGCTACCAGGCCGGCGGCGCGAGCTGTCTGTCGGTACTCACGGATATCGACTTTTTCCAGGGAGCGGACAGCTACCTGCAGGAGGCCCGCGCAGCCTGTGCGCTGCCGGTGCTGCGCAAGGATTTCACGGTGGATCCCTACCAGGTGATAGAAGCCCGCGCCATCGGGGCGGACGCCGTCCTGCTCATCGTCGCCGCGCTGGAGAATGACCAGATGCGCGAGTTGGCGGCGGTCGCCGCCCAGGTGGGGGTGGACGTGCTGGTAGAGGTGCACGACCGGGCCGAGCTGGAACGGGCGCTGGAGCTGGAGAGCCCCTTGATAGGCATCAACAACCGCGACCTGCACACGTTTGAAACCCGGCTTGAGACCACCCTGGAGCTGCTGCCATACATACCCGGGGATCGTCTCGTGGTGACCGAGAGCGGTATCCACACGACAGAGGATGTGGCGCTGATGCGCAATCACAAAGTCTACGGTTTCCTGGTCGGCGAGGTGTTTATGCGCGCGCCGGAGCCCGGTGAAAAACTGCGTGAGATGTTTTTTGGCTAGCAGATCTTCGGCTAGCGCGTGCCGTAGACCACCATGGTCTTGCCGGAGACCGACACCAGCCCGTTTTCCTCGAGTGTCTTGAGTACCCGCCCGGCCATTTCCCGGGAGCAACCCACAATCTTGCCCAGCTCCTGGCGCGTGATCTTGATCTGCATGCCATCGGGGTGGGTCATGGCGTCCGGTTCCTTGCACAGGTCCAGCAGTGTGTGGGCGATGCGCCCCGACACGTCGACGAAGGCGAGGTCGGTCAGCTTGCGGGTGGTAACCCGCAGGCGTGTGCTGATCTGGCGCGAAATGGCGTAGAGAATGTCGGGGAACTGGTTGCGGATCTGGTGGAAGCGCTCATAGGATATTTCCGCCACCTCGCACTGGGTCTTGGCGACCACCATGGCGCTGCGTACCTGGGGCTCGTTCTCGAACAGGCCCATCTCACCGACAAAGTCCCCGGGGTTGAGATAGGCGACTACCATCATGTGACCCGGGTCCGTCTCATCCTCTACCATCACCGAAACCGAGCCGTCCAGAATGAGGTACAGGGAGTTGCTCACCTCGCCCTGTTTCAACACCTGACTCTTGGCCTTGTAGTCCTTGCGCTGGCAGTGGCGCAGAAAATTTTCCACGTTGGGTAAAGCTCGAAGTACCTGGGGTTTTACCACACTCATACTCCCTGTTCGGCGGTTTGCGTGAGTCGGAGTGTAGCCCACTCCGACTCCAAGTAAAACACGGGGGCATGTGCTAAGCTGCGCGCCGGATTTTTGCAGGAGCCAGTGAAAGATGAAAGCGACAGTCAAGTGGGTGGATGGCGCCATGTTTGTGGGCGAGTCGGGCAGTGGTCACAGTGTCGTGATGGACGGCCCGGCGGACCTGGGCGGGCGCAACCTCGGTCCCCGGCCGATGGAAATGCTGCTGCTGGGCACCGGCGGCTGCGCCAGTTACGACGTGTTGAGTGTGCTGAAAAAATCCCGCCAGCAGGTGGTGGACTGCCGGGTGGAAATCGAGGCCGAGCGAGCCGATGCGGTGCCTGCGGTGTTCACCCGCATGGCCTTGCACTTCGTGGTGACGGGGGTGGGGCTCAAGGAGAGCCAGGTGAAGCGGGCGGTGGAGCTCTCGGCGGAAAAATATTGCTCCGCGTCGATCATGCTGGGCGCCGCCGGGGTGGCAGTGAGCCACAGCTATGAGATCGTGGAATTCGAGCCGGGTTTGCGCTAGATCCGGTAACTGCTGCGGGTCATTACCTGAGACACCACACTCATCGCGTCTTTCACCTGGCGCGGAAAATCGCTGCCGCCGGCCTGCAGGGCCTTGTCGCCGTGGCGTTGCTCGTCTTCCAGCATTTTCTGCACGATCAGGCGTGACTTGCGGTCGTCTTCGGGCAGGGATTTCAGGTGGTCCCGCAGGTGGTTGCAGACCCGCTCCTCCGTGGCCGCGACAAAACCCAGGCTGACCTTGTCGCCGATCGCGCCGGCCACCGCCCCCAGGGCGAAGGACAGGCCGTACCAGGCGGGGTTGAGCACGCTGGGGCGGCTGTCCAGCTCGCGCAGGCGCTGCTCGCACCACACCAGGTGATCGACTTCCTCTGCCGCCGCCTGTTGCATCTCATCGCGCACGGTGGGCAATTTCGCGGTGAGGGCCTGGCCCTGGTACAGCGCCTGGGCGCAGACCTCGCCGGTATGGTTGACCCGCATCAGGCCCGCGGCGTGTCGTCGTTCCGCTGCCGTTAATTCCGTATCCGCATGCCCCCGGGAGGGTGAGGGCCTGGCCGCGGCGTGGCCGCTGTTGGTGATGGTGCGCATCACCGAGTCCGCCTCGGTGATCACCCGGTCGAGCAGTGACAGACGTCGTTGGCGCATAAACCGGACCCGCAGTTGCTTTAACCGGACTGACTATAGCGCGCGACGGCGCGCCAGCCAATGTCGCGACGCAAGGTCATGCCATCCCAGCGAATCTTGTCCACGGCCTGGTAGCAGTCGCGCTGGGCCGCAGCGATATTGTCTCCCAGCGCCGTCACACACAGCACCCTGCCGCCACTGGTGACCACCTGCCCGTCGGCGTTGGCCGTGCCGGCGTGGAATACCTTGATATTGTCTGCCTGGATTGCGTCCAGCCCGTGAATGGTCGCGCCCTTGCTGTAATTGCCGGGATAACCCCCCGCGGCCAGTACCACCCCGATGGCACAGCGCGGGTCCCAGTCCGCACGTGCAGTGTCCAGGGCGCCCGCCAGGGCGGCATCGCACAGGTCGACCAGGTCGGTTTGCAGTCGCACCATGATGGGCTGGGTTTCCGGGTCGCCGAAACGACAGTTGTACTCGATGACCCGGGGCTCTCCCGCCGGGGAGATCATCAGGCCGGCATAGAGAAAGCCGGTGTACTCGTTGCCCTCGGCAGCCATGCCGCGCACGGTGGGCAGTATGACCTGGGCCATGACCCGCTCGAACACTGCCGCGTCGACCACCGGGGCGGGGGAGTAGGCGCCCATGCCGCCGGTATTGGGGCCGGTGTCACCCTCACCGATGCGCTTGTGATCCTGGCTGGTTGCCATGGGCAATACGTTGCTGCCGTCCACCATGACAATGAAGCTGGCTTCCTCGCCCTCCAGGAATTCCTCGATCACCACGCGGCAGCCGGCGTCGCCGAAGGCATTGCCCGACAGCATGTCGGTAACCGCGGCCTCCGCCTCGGCCAGGGTCTGGGCGACGATCACGCCCTTGCCTGCCGCCAGGCCGTCGGCCTTCACCACGATGGGGGCGCCCTGTTGCCGCAGGTAGGCCAGGGCCGGCTCCAGCTCGGTGAAATTGCCGTAGGCGCCGGTGGGTATATGGTGCCGGGCCAGGAAGTCCTTGGTGAACGCCTTGGAGCCCTCGAGTTGCGCCGCCCCGCGACGGGGTCCGAAGCAGCGCAGGCCGCGGCCCTCGAAGTAGTCCACCACCCCTTCAACCAGCGGCGCCTCGGGGCCGACGATGGTCAGTTCCACCGCGTTGCCCGCGGCAAAATCCGCCAGGGCGGCGAAATCCATCACGTCGATGGCGACATTCTCCACCCCGGCCTCGGCCGCGGTGCCGGCATTGCCCGGCGCCACGTACACGGTATTCACCCGGCCCGACTGGGCAACCTTCCACGCCAGGGCGTGTTCACGCCCGCCGTTGCCGATAATCAATACGTTCATGTAATCGAGGTTCGCTCCTAGTGCCTGAAGTGACGCATGCCGGTAAACACCATGGCCATGTCGTACTCGTCCGCCGCGGCGATGACTTCATCGTCGCGAATCGAGCCGCCGGGCTGGATCACCGCGGCGATGCCCGCCTGTCCCGCGTTGTCGATACCGTCGCGGAAGGGGAAGAATGCATCGGAAGCCATCACCGAGCCCTTCACCGCCAGGCCGGCGTGCTCGGCCTTGATGGCGGCGATGCGGGCGGAGTTGATCCGGCTCATCTGGCCGGCGCCGACGCCGACTGTCTGGCCGTTGGCGGCATAGACAATGGCGTTGGACTTGACGAATTTGGCAACCTGCCAGGCGAACAGCAGGTCCTTCAGTTGCTGGTCGCTGGGCTGGCGTTTGCTGACGATCTTCAGGTCGGCGGCGGTCACCATGCCCAGGTCCCGGTCCTGCACCAGCAGGCCGCCGTTGACCCGCTTGTAATCGAAGGCGGGGCCGGGGGTCGACCAGGCGCCGCAGACCAGCAGGCGTACATTCTGCTTGGCGGCCACCACGTCCGCGGCCTCGGCGCTGACCTCGGGGGCGATGATCACCTCGACGAACTGGCGCTCGACGATCGCCCGCGCCGTGGCGGCATCGAGCTCACGATTGAAGGCGATAATGCCGCCGAAGGCGGATTCGGGGTCGGTGGCGAAGGCCAGCTGGTAGGCTGCGCCGATATCGGCCGCAACGGCAACACCGCAGGGATTGGCGTGCTTGACAATGACACAGGCCGGCTCGGAGAAGTTCTTGACGCACTCCAGGGCGGCGTCGGTGTCCGCCACGTTGTTATAGGACAGCTCCTTGCCCTGCAGCTGCCTGGCGGTGGCGATACCCGCTTCCGCCGGGTTGGCTTCCACGTAGAAGGCCGCCCGCTGGTGGGGGTTTTCGCCGTAACGCATCTCCTGCACCTTGTGGAACTGGGTGTTGAAGGTGCGGGGGAAGGTCGGGGAACCGCCGGGAACCAGGCCGCCGAAATGGTTGGCGATGGCGCCGTCGTAGGCCGCCGTGTGCTCATAGGCCTTGATCGCCAGGTTGAAGCGGGTGGCGAGTGCGGTGCAACCGGCGTTTGCCTGAAGCTCCTCGATGATCGATTCGTAGTCCGAGCTGTTCACCACGATATTGACGAAACGGTGGTTCTTCGCGGCTGCCCTGACCATGGTGGGGCCACCGATATCGATATTCTCGATGGCCTCCTCCAGGGTGCTATCCGGCCTGGCGACCGTCGCTTCAAAGGGATACAGGTTGACCACCACCATGTCGATGGCCTTGATGCCGTGGTCGGCCATCACCGCGTCGTCCTGGCCGCGGCGGGCGAGAATGCCGCCGTGGACTTTCGGGTGCAGCGTCTTGACCCGGCCATCCATCATCTCCGGGAAGCCGGTGTACTCGGCCACTTCGGTCACCGCCAGGCCGCTGTCCTGCAGCAGGCGATAGGTGCCGCCGGTGGACAACAGTTCGATGCCCATATCCAGCAGGGCCCCGGCGAACTGGACGATGCCGGTCTTGTCCGACACGCTGATCAGGGCGCGATTGACTTTCACAAGTTGCTTGTCGCTCATGGGGGTTGGCCGCCTCTAGTCCTGGGGGGAAATCAGGTTGTACTGCTTGAGTTTCTTGCGCAGGGTGCCCCGGTTGAGCCCCAGCATGATGGATGCCTTGGTCTGGTTGTTGCCGGTGTAGGCCATGATTTCCTGCAGCAGTGGCGCCTCGATTTCCGCCAGCACCATCTGGTAGACGTCGGCGGACAACTGCCCGTCCAGGTCGTTCAGGTACTCCCTGACCGCGATGGTGACGGACTCCCGCAGGCTGCGGGCCGGCCCCGTGTCGAGTTGGCCATCGTTGGCGGCGTCTTCCGTAGTGATGGTCGGTGGAAGGGATTCAGCCCTGGTCATGCTGCTATTTCCTTATCTGGATGATGTTGGTGGGAGAGGCTTCCGGTCATGTGTTGCAGGTAGTTCAGCTGGTCGGCAGCGCAGTCCAGCCGGTTGAAAAGGGTGCGCTGCTGCAGGTAGCCGGGGCTGTCCTGCAGGTACCAGCCGACATGTTTGCGGGCGATGCGCAGGCCGATGAACTCGCCGTAAAAAGCGTGCAGGGCCTCGACATGAGCGCGCATGATGCGCAGTTGCTCGAACGCTGACGGCGCCGGCGGGGTGACGCCGGTTTCCAGGTGAGCGGCGATCTGGCCGCACAACCAGGGCCTGCCCTGGGCGGCCCGGCCGATCATGACGCCAGCCGCACCGGTATGTGCGATGACCGCCGCGGCGCGCTCGGGGGAGTCGATGTCGCCGTTGGCGAACACCGGGAAGCGGGTGGCGGCGACAATCGCTGCAATGGTGTCGTACTCCACCGGCCCCCGGAAGGCGCAGGCCCGGCTGCGGCCGTGGACCGCCAGCGCGGCAATGCCGGCGTCCTCGGCGATGCGCGCAATGTTCACCCCGTTCCTGGCATCGGGGGAGGACCCCGTGCGGATTTTCAGTGTCACCGGGACATCCACCGCCTTTACCACGGCGCTGAGGATGTCATCCACCAGCCGCTCGTCGGCCAGCAGTGCGGAGCCCGCCGCCCGGCGGCAGACTTTCCTGGCCGGGCAGCCCATGTTGATGTCGATGATCTGCGCACCCAGGGCCACGTTGTAGGCGGCCGCATCCGCCATGGCCGCGGGCTCGCTCCCGGCGATCTGGACCGAGCGGGGCTGGATCTCCGCGTCGTGGCGACTGCGCTGCAGGGTCTTGGCGGAGTCGCGCAGCCGGGGGTTGCTGCTGATCATCTCCGCCACCACCAGGCCGGCGCCCATTTGCGCGCAGAGGCGGCGAAACGGCAGGTCGGTCACACCGGCCATAGGGGCCAGTGCCACGCGATTGGGCAGTTTGTACGGACCGATCTGCAGCATGTGGAGAGAGTTTGGAGCCAGGGTGTCGAAAAGAGGCGGTATGATACTCGGATGGTCCGGCACGGGGAAGAATTTCTGGACAAAAAACCACCAGCGCTCGCCAGCGGATGCCCTTCGCGGCTCAATCCGTGAGGGTGCCTCGCAGGCATACCCAGCCTTCGCGTTCACCAGCGACCACCAGGTCCACACGCCCGGCGTAGTGTTCGCACAGTGCGCCCGCCTGGGTCTGCAGCAGGCCCGACAACAGCAGGGTGCCGCCGGGCTTGAGAAAGTCCAGCAGGGTGTCGGCCAGCTCGACCAGTGGGCCGGCCAGGATGTTGGCAATCACCAGGTCGGCGCTCCGTGACCAGCTCTCCCGGTCGTAGGCGCCGGGCAGGGCGACCTCGAGGGCCGCGACGGCAACCCCGTTGCGTCCTGCGTTGTCCCGGGTAGCCACCAGTGCCTGGGGGTCGTTGTCCACTCCCAGTGCGCGGACCGCGCCCAGGCGCAGGGCTGCCACCGCCAGGATACCCGAGCCGCAGCCGTAGTCGACCACGCTGGCTCGATCCAGCGCCATGCCATCCAGTTCGCCCAGGCACAGCGCGGTGGTGGGATGAGTCCCGGTGCCGAAGGCGAGGCCCGGGTCCAGCAGCAGGTTGACCGCGTCGGGGTCCGGCGGCTCAAGCCAGCTGGGGCATACCCACAGGCGCCGACCGAAGGGCATGGGCCGGTAGTGCTGCATCCACTCGCGCTCCCAGTCCTTGTCCTCGAGGATTTCAACCCGTTGGTTGGCCTCCCGCAGCAGGTGCGCGGGAAACCCCGCCAGCACCTCGGCCATCGCCGTATCCGCCGGGTACAGCCCGGTCAGCCGGGTCTGGCCCCACAGCGGCGTCTCGCCGACCCCGGGCTCCAGCACCGGCTGGTCTGCATTATCCTCCATGGTGACGGCGACGGCCCCGGTGGCCAGCATCAGCTGCTCGAGTGTCTCCACCTGGTCGGGGCGGGTGTCCAGGCGCAGTTGCAGCCAGGTCACCGGTGACGCCCCCGGCCGCGGCTGGCGCCGACCCCGGAAGGTGCGGTGGGCATGGTGTGGGGCGGGATCCGGTTCAATCTTCCTGCAGCTTGCTTTCGAGGTAGTGGATGCTCACGCCGCCACTGATGAATGCCCGGTCGCGAACCAGGTCCCGGTGCAGGGCGGTGTTGGTCCGAATGCCTTCCACCACCAGTTCGTCCAGCGCCTGCCGCATCCTGGCCAGGGCGACCTGCCTGTTCTCCCCGAAGCTGATGATCTTGCCTATCAGCGAATCGTAGAAGGGGGGCACCGTATAGCCATCGTAGAGATGGGAGTCCACCCGGATGCCCGGGCCGCCCGGCGCATGGAAAGTGGTCACCTTGCCGGGGGAGGGCAGGAAGGTCTTGGGGTCCTCGGCGTTGATCCGGCATTCAAAGGCGTGGCCGAAGAACCTGATGTCGCTCTGCCTGAAGGACAGAGGCAGGCCGGCGGCGATGCGCAGCTGTTCCTTGACGATGTCGATGCCGGTGATCTGTTCAGTGACCGGATGCTCTACCTGGACCCGGGTGTTCATTTCGATGAAGTAGAAACCGCCGTCTTCGTACAGGAACTCGAATGTGCCGGCCCCGCGGTAGCCTATCTCGATGCAGGCGTTGACGCAGGCAGTGGCCACCTCCTGGCGCACATCCTCGGGGATCCCCGGTGCCGGCGCCTCTTCCAGTACCTTCTGGTGGCGGCGTTGCAGCGAGCAGTCCCGGTCACCCAGGTGGACCGCGTTGCCCTGGCCATCCGCCAGGACCTGGATCTCCACGTGGCGCGGCTTCTGCAGGAATTTCTCCAGGTACACCACGTCGGAGCCAAAGGCGGCCCCGGCCTCGGACTGGGTGACCTGGATCGAGTTGAGCAGGGCGGCCTCGTTGTGCACGACCCGCATGCCGCGGCCGCCGCCACCGGCCGCCGCTTTCACGATCACGGGGTAGCCGATGCTGCGCGCGATCTCCAGGGTGCGGTCTGTGTCCTCGGTGAGGGGGCCATCGGAGCCCGGCACCGTGGGCACGCCGGCTGCCTTCATCGCCTGTATGGCAGATACCTTGTCCCCCATCAGGCGGATCGTGTCGGCGGTGGGGCCAATAAAGACGAAGCCGCTTTTTTCCACCTGGTCGGCGAAATCGGCGTTTTCCGCCAGGAACCCGTAACCCGGGTGAATGGCGGAGGCGTTGGTGACTTCGGCGGCGCTGATGATCGCCGGTACATTCAGGTAGCTGTCCTTGGAGGGAGCCGGGCCAATACAGACCGACTCGTCGGCCAGGCGGACGTGCATCAGCTCGGTGTCGGCCTTGGAGTGCACCGCGATAGTCCTGATATCCAGCTCCTTGCAGGCGCGAAGTATCCGCAACGCGATTTCACCGCGGTTGGCAATGAGCACCTTTTCCAGGATGGGCATGTTGTTATCCTCTGGTGAACGCTGGGCGGGCTGCCGGCTAGACGATGGAGAACAGCGGTTGGTCGAATTCGACCGGCTCGCCGTTTTCGACCAGGATCGCCTCGATGGTGCCGGTCTTGTCCGCTTCTATCTGGTTCATCATTTTCATCGCCTCGACGATGCAGATGACATCGCCGACTTTCACCGCGTGGCCCACTTCGACAAAGGCGGGGGAACTGGGGGAGGGCGAGCGGTAGAACGTGCCCACCATGGGAGAGCGCAACAGGTGGCCGGCGTGGGCTGCCGGTTCTGCCGCAGCTGCTGCGGGGGCGGCTGGCGCCGGGGCGGCCGGTGGCGGGGGCGGGGCGTACTGGGGTGCGGCGTACTGCGGCATGGCAAAATGCCCCGCGGAGGCCGCTGCGGCCTGGGCCCCGTTCCGGCTGATGCGCACGGATTCCTCGCCTTCCTTTATCTCGATCTCATCGATGTTGGACTCTTCGAGCAACTCGATCAGTTTCTTTACCTTGCGAATGTCCATAGTTCAGCCTCTCGCTGTCATGTTTACGGTTGTTCCAATTGCTGCAGGGCTGCCAGCAGCGCCAGTTCGTAGCCCTTTGCCCCCAGGCCGCAAATCACGCCGCGGGCCAGGTCCGAGAAGTAGGACACCCGCCGAAACTCTTCCCGCGCGTGGATATTGGACAGGTGAACCTCGATAAAAGGGATGTCGACGGCGCTGAGGGCATCCCGCAGGGCCACGCTGGTGTGAGTGAAGGCCGCGGGATTGATCAGGATAAAATTCACCCCTTCCCTGCCGGCGTCCTGTACCCGTTCCACCAGCTCGTATTCGGCGTTGCTCTGCATGTACAGCAGGTGATGGCCGCGCTCCCGGGCCAGTCGCTCCAGCTCGAGGTTGATGTCTGCCAGTGTGGTGCTGCCATAGATGCCCGGCTCGCGGGTGCCGAGGAGGTTCAGGTTGGGTCCGTGTAATACCAGGATGGTTGCCATGGCGCAGTCAGGTCCACTGTGGGGCGCAATTGGGGCAAGTGTGGATCAAATTTTCGGTAGTGTCCACGTTATTTGGCGATTGGCTGAATTTTGTCGGCATTTAGCGACTGTATTGAAGAAGTTAGGCTGATTTTTGCAGCAGAAAAGTATTCAGTGGTTACATTGGCCCGGGTTGGGATCGGGCATTGCCTGCTTGAACAAATGTTGCGATCTCCGAATTAATTGACCGCAATGGTCGGCTTTTGCGGAGAAACGGTACGCAACGCGTCGAGCACCACGTTGCGGGTCAGGATCTGCGGCAGCAGCAGCGGTTCCAGCGCCGGGTCGGCGGGGTACATCAGGTACAGCGGGATACCGTTGCGCTTGTGGCGGCGCAGAAAGGCGGCGATATCGGCATCGTAATTGGTCCAGTCGGCCACCATGTAGGCCACACCGTGGGCGGCGAACGCCGCCGTCATTTCATCGGTCAGCAGGACCGCCGATTCATTGGCCAGGCAGGTAATGCACCAGTCGGCGGTCACGTCCACGAACACCGGGGTGCCGCTGGCCCGCAATTCCGCCAGGGTCTGCTCTGACCAGGGAATCCGTCCCGCCACTTCGGTGGCGCGGACGCCGTTCTCGTCCAGCGCACGCCAGGATCCCAGGCCCAGGGCGCCCAGCAGGCAGGCCAGGGCGATTGCCTTGCCCCACTTGCCGAAGCGCCACAGCCACAGGCCCAGGGCGAGGATCAGCGCGCCGGCGAGGGCCGCCGTCATGGTGTTGACCCCGGTCTGTCGACCGGCCACCCACAGCAGCCAGATGGCGGTACCGTACAGGGGAAATGCCAGCAGCTGTTTCAGGGTGTCCATCCACGCGCCCGGTTTGGGCATGATCCTGCGGGCCAGCCCGCTGTACCCCAGCAGGAGCAGTGGCGCCGCCATGCCCGCGCCCAGGGCGGCGAACACGAGCAGGGCCACATAGGGGGGCTGGCTGATGGCGAAACCCAGGGCAGTCCCCATGAACGGCGCGGTGCAGGGGCTTGCGACCACTACCGCCAGGACACCGGTGAAGAAACTGCCGGTCAGTCCCCCCCGGTCAGCCAGCCCGCTACCGGTATTCATCAGGCTGCCGCCAAACTCGACCAGCCCGGACAGGGACAGGCCCATGGCGATAAACAGGTAGGCCAGTGCGATCACAAAGCCGGGAGACTGCAACTGGAAGCCCCAGCCGATGGCCTGGCCGGCCTGTTGCAGGGCGATCAGGAGGCCGGCCACCAGCACAAAGCTGGTCACTACCCCGACAGCGTAAACCCAGCTGTGGACGTGGCGGTCGTGGGCGGAACTGCGGGCGAAGCTCAGGACCTTCAGTGACAGGATCGGGAACACGCAGGGCATCAGGTTGAGGATGGCGCCGCCGACAAAGGCCAGCAGCAGCATGTACGCCAGTGAGCCCGATGCCGTTTCCCCCGCCAGGGTGAGGGTCGCGGGCTCCGCCTGCCGGGGGGCGCTGGTCGCTGTTGCGGTGCCAGTGGTGAAGTCGACCGTGAAATAGTGGGTCTGGGGCGGGTAGCACAGGCCGGCGTCGGCACAGCCCTGGGAGCCCAGTGCCAGCGTGGCCACCTGCGGAGCGCGTTCGGGCACCAGCAGGATGTCCGCCTGCTGGTAATAGACCTGCACCTGGCCGAAGTACTCGTCCTCGCGCTGCAGGGCCGGCGGTAGTTCCACCGCAACAGGGATATCCCCGGAGGCGTCGCTCAGTTTGAAGCTGAAACGGTGCTGGTACAGGTAGTAGCTGTCGGCAATCAGCCAGACCACGCGCAGGCTCTTGTCCGGCAGCACTTCCAGTTCTATCCGGTAGGCTTCTTCAACCGGCAGGAATTGCGGGCTGGAGCCTGCCTGCCCGAAGGGTGACCCGGCGAGGCCCCCAGGCTGTGCCTGGACCAGGACGGACGCTGGTAATAAAGAGACCAGCAGTAAAAAGCCGGCAAGCAATGCCCGCATGAAATTTCCCCGTTGCAGCATGATTGGCGCGGAATTGTACCAGCCTCCGGCATCACCCCCAATCGGCAGCTATGCTTTCGCCCGACGGTGGTATAGTTATGGGACGCCCGAAGGGGGCGCCAGGTTCCTCACTGGAGAGTGATATTGCGACATTTATTTTACGCAGGGCTGATTGCATCCCTGGCACCACTGGCGGTTGTTGCGGCCGGCCCTGGCTCCCTTGGTCTGGATGACGCCTGGGTGAGGGCGCTGCCCCCCGGGCAGCCAAACACGGCGGCCTACCTGGTCGTCACCAACTCCGCTGACACCGAGGTCACGATTATTGGCGCCACGTCGCCGCTGGCCGAAACAGTGGAAATACATACCAGCCGGGAGGTCGACGGCCTCCAGCGCATGGAGCGACTGGAGCAGGTGCAGGTCGCGCCGGGCCAGAGCGTCGCATTCGCCCCCGGGGGCAAGCATCTCATGCTGCTCGGGCTTGGCCGGATGCCGGCCCCGGGAGAGGTGGTACAACTGTGCCTGCAACTGGCAAAGGGCGGTGAAGTGTGTACCCTTGCCGGGGTGCGCAAGGGTACCGGGGGCGAGCAAACCCATCAACACCATCAGCATTGACGGATCAGGACTATGAGTGACATGAATTCAGCACGTGGGGCCGGCGGCAGCTGGCAGGACAAAGTGGACGACTGGCTGCCCGGTGGCCGGACGGTCAGCCTGGTATTCACCGTTATCGGTATCTACCTGCTGGTCTGTGTGGTGCTGGGGATATACTGGAGCATCGCCCCCGAGCCCTTTGATGTCAGGGAGCGGGCGGCAACCTACGCCGCGGAAGACGGTCGGGAGGTGGTCACCGGCTCGGTGACCACGGCCGCCCTGATAGGCGTGATGGACACCCTCCTGACCAAACCGGGCGGCTACACCCACAACGACATTTTCCCCCCCGGGGTGTGGCTGGACAACATGCCCAACTGGGAATACGGCGTGCTGATCCAGTCCCGCGACCTGGTGCGCGCCCTGCGCGAGGTGTTCAGTCGCTCCCAGTCCCAGTCCACCGAGGATGTGGACCTGGTGATGGCGGAGCCCCGCTTTAATTTCGATTCAAACAGCTGGGCCCTGCCCGCCTCGGAATCGGAGTATCGCGACGGCATCCGGTATGTGCGCCGGTATTTCAAGCGCCTGTCGGATGAACAGTCATCCGATGCCCAGTTCTACGCCAGGGCCGACAACCTGCGTTACTGGCTGACCACAGTGAACACCCGCCTCGGCAGCCTGTCCCAGCGTCTGAGCGCCAGTGTGGGCAAGCGCCGTCTCAACACCGACCTGGCCGGTGACGATGCGGCCAGCCAGTCCACTGTCGCCCCCAGCGAGGTGGACGTGACCACGCCCTGGATGGAGATCGACGACGTCTTCTTCGAGGCGCGCGGCACCGCCTGGGCGCTCATCCAGTTTCTTCAGGCGGCGGAGGTCGATTTTGCGGATGTGCTGCGCAAGAAAAACGCCCAGGTGAGCCTGCAGCAGATCATCCGGGAGCTGGAGGGCACCCAGGAAACGGTGTGGAGCCCGATGATCCTCAACGGCAGCGGCTTTGGCCTGCTGGCCAACCACTCGCTGGTGATGGCGTCCTATATCAGCCGGGCCAACGCGGCCATTATCGACCTGCGGGACCTGCTGTCGCAGGGTTAGCCCTCACGGCGCTCCCGGCACGTCAGCGTTTCAGGTCGTAGCGCAGGCGGGTCC
>JAZBNW010000283.1:0-15252 GCA_036350855.1 Halieaceae bacterium | reverse complement strand
GCCGGTTGCCGCCACGCCGTTCGCCGCCCTGCACAACGACCCGATCGCGCCTGTCATTCTCGGCGTGACCGGCATCCTGTTCTTCGCCATCCTGGGACGCTTTGCCGCCCGCAGGCTCGGTCAGCCCTCGGTGCTGGGCGAACTCATCATGGGCGTGCTGCTGGGTAACCTGGCCTACTTTTTCCATTTCGACCTGATCATGGTGCTGCGCGAGGGCACCTCGATCTTCGAACTGGAAAAGCTGGCCATCGCCGGTGAGTCCCTCGATCTCGCGGCCTTTACCACCCTGAGCCCGGAGACGGCTGCGCAGGTGCTGTGGATACTGCAGGGGCCGGATGGCGGGCAGATCCTGCAGGTGGCGCATACCGTGGATGTGTTCTCGCGCTACGGCGTGATCTTCATGTTGTTCCTGGTCGGACTGGACACCAGCATCGTCGAGATGCGCCGTGTCGGCGGCGCCTCCAGCCGGGTTGCGATAATCGGCGTGCTGATGCCGTTCATCCTCGGTTTTGCTGCCACGCGGATCTTCATGCCGGAGTTGTCGCTCAACACCGACCTGTTCATTGCCGCGACCCTCGGCGCAACCAGCGTTGGTATCACGGCGCGGGTATTGAAGGACCTGAACCGGCAACACACCAGCGAGGCGCATGTCATCCTCGGGGCGGCGGTGATCGACGATGTGCTGGGCCTGCTGATGCTGGCCATCGTGTCGGGCATCATCGTTTCCGGCGGCATCTACGTGGCCAACATCCTCGGGGTGCTGGTGCTGGCAGTGCTGTTCATTGCCGGCGTGATGTTCCTCGGGCCCTACCTGCTGCGCTTTACCATCCGCCTGCTGTGCCGGCTGGACCTGGTGGAGGCAAAGATGTTCACCTCCTACCTGTTCGTGATGGTGCTGGCCTGGCTTGCCAACCTGGTGGGACTTGCAACCATCATCGGGGCCTTTGCTGCGGGCCTGATCCTGAACGACACCTTCTTCAAGCACTGCCGCATTCCAAAGGACGAGTACAAGGTCAGTATCAAGGAACTGATCATGCCGCTGGAAGTGATCCTGGTGCCGATCTTCTTCATCCTCATGGGCATCCAGGTCAAGCTGGAGGCCTTCATGGATTGCCAGGTCCTGTACATGGCGGGCGGCCTGCTGGTCGCGGCCATTAGCGGCAAGCTGATAAGCGGCTTCGGCGCCAGCCAGGGCACCAACCGGCTCGCTGTCGGGCTGGGCATGATGCCGCGCGGCGAGGTCGGACTGGTGTTCGCCGCCATCGGCAAGAGCCTCGACGTGATTACCGACGAGCTGTTTTCCGCAATCGTGCTGATGGTAATTGTCACGACCCTGATTGCACCGCCGCTGCTGAAGCTGGCGCTGCGCGCTGGCGAGAAGCCCGGGGTGGATGCCGGTTCTGCGTGATAATGCGGCGATTCCCCGGGTCGCAGCTTCAGGTGTAGCGATGGAACAAGGGGGGCTGCCAGCAATGCATGGATATCTACCAGCAGGTTTACGCAAACAAGCGATCAGTGGGTCGGTTATAGCGTTCCCTGCTTCCCTGACGGTCAGACGCGAATACTTTGGTCCCTGTAGCCGGTGTGTGACCCCCGGGCAGATCTCGATCGCTGTACCCGTTAGCTTGCCCCGATAGTTGCATAAATCCGGCGCTAGCGTCCGGGTGCGGAAGATGCTGCGCGAGCTTTCGGCCAGCGCCGCTTCAGGCACATCCAGTGATCAGGGGCGTCCCTTATCCATTCTTCAAAGTGTTCATTGACCAGTCGCGTCATGGCAATGGCCTGCTCGGCCACTTTCGCATCAGGAACGGGGCTGGCGATGGGGGCCATGACGGATACACGGAAATGGCCCGGCTGCAGGCGCTCCCCCCGGATGGGAATCAGGGCTGCTCCACTGTACAGTGCCAGGCGGGCCGAACTGGTGTTGGTCAGTGCATCTACGCCGAAAAATGGTAATGGTTCACCGGTGTCGAGTCGGGTATCCATCGCCAGACCGATGCTGTTACCGGCTTTGAGCTCGCGCAGCAGAGGCCGGATACCGGCATGCGTGGGGAGCAGTTTTACCCCGAAGGCCTCGCGCAGCCGGTGCATTATGTCCCGCACCTGCGGGTTGGATTCCTCCGCAAAGACGACGGTAATCGTCAGATTCTGCTGCCGTGAAATCAGGTTGACGACCTGCCAGGCGCCCACGTGGGCAGTCACGAACACTGTCGCTCCACCGGTATCCAGGTGGGCCTGCGCCAGCGGGTCGATGCAGAACTCCAGGCGTTGTTCCCGCTCTGACCAGATTTTGTCCATATTGGCCAGCTCGGCAATCGCCATTCCGAGTTGCCGGAAAACACCCCTGGTGGTGTGGCGGAGATTCTGCTCACTCCATTCAGGGAACGCGACAGCGAGATTGCCGGATACATTGCGCGCCAGAGACGTGTGGGGGCCGATCAGGCCCACGATGGCCGCGGCGACTGATGATGCGCGTTCCACCGACAACCGCCGCAGAAACCAGAACAGGAACCGAAACAGCTGTGCTTCCAGCCAGACCAGGGCCCTGCCCAGTGCCGGAACACTGCGGGCGATTTTCTTGGGTACCAGGTAATACTCTGGCACAGGTAGACGTTTAGCGCTTTGAGCCAGTGGTTCCGAAGACGATATCCCACAGCGGCGAGCTGACACCGTAACGCGCGGGTTCACCGGCGTAATGGTGCTTGAGATGGTGGCGCCTCAGGTACTTAGCGACTGGATTCTTCATGGGAAAGTGATGGGTGGCGTAGTGGATGTAATCGTAGATCAGATAGCCGATGATAAAGAAGGCACCGAAAGGCTCGATCCAGGGCGCGGGAATCACCAGTCCAAACAGGAAAAACAGCGCCGCCATGATGGGTATGGCGCCTGACGGGGGCATGACCAGACGGGTCTTGTCCTGCGGATCATCGTGGTGGTTACCATGGAACAGGTATACGAACCACTTGCCCAGCCTGCTGCGTGCGGGGTAGTGAAACACGAATCGGTGCAGGCTGTACTCCGTCAGCGTCCAGGTAACAAGACCCAGGACACCGATCCCCAGCACCGGTAACAGGGGCAGGTGATGCATGGCGAAGCTGCGCCACAGCAGCCATACAACCACCGGCGCCCAGAACAGCAGGGGAACTACGGGGTGTACGTGTGTGAGACGCTCCAGGAAGTCGTTCTCGAACAGACGTATGGATTGATGTGTTTTACCATGCTGCATAATAGTTTATTCCGACTCACGCCGGGCTTTTCCAGGTTTGTCGGGTCGAGCCTTTGGCCATATTCGTGTTGAGCAGAACCAGTCCTCCGGGCACTGGCGGATCCAGCTTTCGAACAACTGGTGTAGCTGGCGCATCATATCAAGAGCCTGATCGTTTTTACAGTTGCCCGGATTGGCGGGGCGCACCGGCGGGTAGAAGGTAACCCTGAAATGCGCACCTTTGATGCGTTCCGCCCGGGCCGGAATCAGGTCGCAATTAAATTTCAACGCCAGTTTTGCGGGCAGGGTGGTAGTGAATTTATCCCTGCCGAAAAAAGGTATCGTTTTGTCCCCGCCCACCGGACGGTCCACTACCATGCCGACGGTGCGACCCGCACTCAGTCTGTCAACCAGCAGACGTGTACAGTTGTCCCGGGGTAGCAGCTCACAATTGAGTGCAGCCCGGGATTCGAGCAACAGGCGGTCAAGCCAGGGATTGCTGAGCGGGGTGTAGAGGGCGGAATTCTCAATGCCGAGTCGTCCGAGCGCGGATTCGATCAGCTCCCAGTTACTCAGGTGAGCGCCTACGACAACCGCTGGCGCGCTTCTGTCGCGAAAGGTCGTTTCCGGATCACATATGATGATCTCGATCCGCTGGCCTCCCTGATCGGTTAGAATGTGGGCCAGGTGCGGAAATTCACTCAGGATCTGCCAGGCATTGGACCAGCAGGCCTTGACCAGGTGCTTGATCTCAAGAGAGGACTTCTCCGGGAAGGCGATTCGGAAATTCTCCTCCATGATGGCCGTCTTTTTCCGCATCAACGGGCCGAAGAAGGCGCCTCCCTTTGCGCCGAGCGTGGAGGCCCACTCCATGGGCAGCAGGCGGAAGAGCTTAAGCAGAATCCATATCAGGGCGAAATCCACGCGCCACAGGAAGCGCCGCAGAAACTCGTGTTTGCGGGCGATCTTGCGTATTGGATTGCCAACGATAAATTCAGCCAATATCTGGCCTCCTTGGTTGGTTTCTGGTCTGCAACGCCCGTCCCTCCGGGTGTTTCCACCAGGGGACTGGTAAAACCGATCTTGCCAGTTCCGTCATTCCCGGCCGCTTCCGTGATCGAAAATCGAATCGCATCCCTGGCCGGCGTTGCTTACCGCCATTTCCGGATGGTGACCAACCCGGGAGAACGAGGTGTTCGGCTTGTAATGAATTGTCTGAGTATGAGCTGTAGCCCTGTGTTTGCGTGTCAAAGTAGTGAATCCCTGAGTTCCTCAAGTCCCTTCGACAGCCGCACTTGCGGTTGCCAGCCAGTGGCGGCTGTGATTTCCTCGTTGTCCACGACCCAGTTCGGATGGCGCAGTTCCCGCAGCTTTGGTGGTGTTAGCATGGGCGCGTAAGACAGCGCACGGGATAGCGCCAGATTGGCGCGGGCCAGCACATCCAGCAATGGGCCGGGCAGCCGGACCAGGCGTACCTTTCGCTGCCAGACGCCCCCTGCTATGGCCGCCATCTCGTCCCAGTCGTAGCCACCGGGTGTACCATCGTCGAGTGTAAACGTGCGGTGCTGCAGGCAGGGCAATTCCAGGCAGGCGATAATGGCACTGGCCAGATCTTCCACGTGGATAAGAGAGACGCGGGCAGCAGGATCCCCGGGAACCGGCGCTATACCTCGTGACATCCATAAAAAAACCGGTAGCATTTCCTTGTCACCGGGCCCATAGACAGCCGGTGGACGAATGATGGCCCAATCCAGATCGGGTGGTCCCTCATGCAGGCATTGCTCCGCCTGATACTTGCTTCGGGCATACCAGGACAAACCTGGTTCGCGGGCGGCGAGGGAGGATATCAGGAGTAAGCCGGGTATTTCCTTGCGGGTGGTCAGCGCATCAAGCAGATTCTGCGTACCGCGGACGTTGGTGTGGTCGAACGACTGCTGCGAGTTGCCGCGCACCGCCCCCGCCAGATGAATGACTATATCGCAGTCGTCCAGCAAGGCCCGCAGAGCGTCGCCATCGTCCAGGTCACCCGGTACCAGGGTGACACCGTGTGCCGCCAGGTCGGCAGCGAGGGCCGGGTTGCGTACCAGGGCGCTTACCGGGTATCCGTCTGCTCGCAGGCGCGTGCAGAGTACCCGACCAATGAAACCCGTTGCTCCGGTTACGGCAACCCGTCGCATTGCTGTTTGCAATGACTCAGGCTGAGGCAGCCCTGAAGCCGGCTTTCTCAGCGACCTGGTGCAGGCGATCGCTGTCATGGGCCTTGATGAAGTTGAGGCGCGCCTTGGCCCGGGACAACTTGCCGGAGGAGGTCTTTGGCAGGGACCGGTTCGGCACCAGTTCCACATAGCAGTCCAGGCTGAGCTCCAGGCGTACCATGGCAGACAGACGGCGCTCGAGGTTGTGGCGTTTGACCGGGTCCTTCTCCCGGCACTGGACCTGGAGTACGCAGAACTCATCGCCGTTCGGTGCCGGTGCCGAAAATGCCAGTGCGTCGCCGACACGCACCTCGGGTTGGGTTTCGGCGAGGTGTTCAATGTCCTGCGGCCAGATATTGCGACCGTGTATGATGATCAGGTCCTTTTTGCGGCCGGTGATGGTAATGTTTCCATCGGCCATATAACCGATGTCACCCGTGTTGAGCCAGCCATCTTCAGACAAGGCGCAGCCGGTTTCCCCGGGGAGGTTGAAATATCCCGACATGACGCTGGGGCCGCGCAAATGGATGACGCCGCTGCGCCAGTCCTCAAGCCGGTGCCCGTCTTCGTCCCGTACCTCCACCTCATAGCTGGGCAGTGGCCGCCCACAGTTGACGAAATGGCGACCACGGCCGCTCTGTTCGTTTTCGTCCAGCAGGACCACCTCATGGGCATCCGCCAATTGGTCGGAATCCACATAGTGGGTAGTGAAACCTTGTGCCAGGGGTGAAAAACTGATTCCCAGCGTGCATTCAGCCATTCCGTAGCAAGCCAGGAAGGCTCGCGAATCAAATCCGCAAGCCGCGAGTTTGTCGGCAAACTGCTCAAGGGTCTGTGGGCGAATCATCTCGGCCCCGATCCCGGCAACCCGCCAGTTACTGAGGTCGTAATTGGCGATATCGGCATCCCTGAGCCGGCGGGCACACAGGTCATAGCCAAATGAGGGCGCAAAGGAGATGGTAGCCCGTGTCTGGGTCATCAGGTTGAGCCATTTCCGCGGGCGCATGGCGAAATCCTTGGTATCCAGGTAATCCACCGAAACTTGCGCAGCCATTGGCACCAACACGAATCCCACCAAACCCATGTCATGGTAAAACGGTAGCCAGGAGGCGAAGCGGTCGCTGGAATCGATCCGCAGGCCGTCAACGACCATCCCCTCGATGTTTGCCATCGCTGTGTGGTGTTTGATTACGACCCCGCGGGGTGAACGGGTACTACCGGAGGTGTACTGGATATAGGCGATATCGCCAGGGTCGATGGTTGGCAGGGTTGCGTTGCCGGGCGGCAGGGCATGAAAGGCTTCAGGCGCGGCCACCATGCGCAAGTTCAGCCCGTTGCTGGCCTCCTGCATGAACCTCAGGTAACCCTCCGAGGCAACTGCCAGCGCGGCGTTGCTGGCCTCCAGCAAACGGCGCAGTTGTTCCACGTAAACACTGTGCGCACCCAGTTTGATAGAGGTGGGCAGGGCAACCGGGACCAGGCCCGCGTACTGGCAGGCGAAGAAAAAACGGATAAATTCCGGGTCAGTTTCAGCGACAATCGCGACCTGGTCGCCCTTTTCCAGTCCCAGACCAAGCAGCTTGCCCGCCAATTCGAGGCACTGCTCGCGCAGTTCACGATAGGGGATACTCGCGTACATCGTTCCGAGACCAGTGGAGAAATTGACACCGGTCTCGCCCAGCGCTGCGTAATCCAGGGCCTCGGTTAGTGTGGCGAAATTGGCGGCCCTGAAAGGGAGCTTATGGAATGTAGGTGTGGCGGTACGTTCCAAAATCAATAACCTCCGTAAATTAATGCCCGGCGTAGCCGGTGCGCATCAGGGTCTGCACCAACAAAGCGCCCCCGGGTCCTTTGATCAACACACAAGCCTGGCTGTGCCTGCTAATTTGTGCATTCAGGTCAGGTACTGCATTCGTGCGGTATGCCGCTTGCGCTGGTGTGCAGAATTGCCGCAACAGGTCTGAAGTCATTTGCCGGTAATCGTTTCGCAGGTGTTCTGCGGCAGCTGCGGATGAACTCTACAAATGAACATGCTGCCCCGATATGACCCCGCATATGTAAACAAATCCAATACCGCCGTGCGGTCAGGCGGGATTAAGAAACTATCCACGACGTCCTTGAACGCTCCAGGCCAGTTGCCTTGTCGGGCGCTGTCACTGTTGCACCAGGCCGTACTCGGGAAGGAGTATATCATAACCTGCTAATATTTGCTTGTGCCTTGACACGATTCCAGGTTTGAATTGCCGGTACAGATTAATGCCCGCGGAATTATAGTGGTTTTTCCGCTCGCATGGTAGCGGATTCCCTGGCTTGGTGCATTGGGTCACCAGGATCTCTGGCCAGTTTCCTGCTGTGAGGAATGAGCCAGCCTACCGGTTCTGCGACAGCAGCAGAACGATGACAGAGAGTACCGAAACCATCCAACCGTTACGCCAGTGCATGCACGAAGGTATGCGCCTGCACACGCTGCCCCCAAACATCCAGACGGGTGATACCCGTGTGCTGAAGCACTGCGCCGCCTTTCTTTGCATATTGCTGTCAGCAAACCGCTACTGACCGCCAGTTCCTTATCCCGTGCGGCAGCGTTGCGCTCATCGCCTTCATTGGTTGTCGAAAGCATACGAGGGTATACTGCCATGCCTCTTGGAATAGATAATCCGGCAGCAAGGCAAATGGACAAGCGAAGCGGGGAAACGGTCAGCCTGGAGGCGATTACGCAGGTCGGTCAGCTAGGCCCGTTTCTGGCTGTTCCGCACCGGATTTACGCAACGGATCCGCAATGGGTACCCCCGCTGGACTTCGAGCAGCGCCAGCGGTTCTCACCCAGGAATCATTTCTTCCAGCACGCTCGCTGGCAGGGCTGGGTGGCTCGCCGCAATGGACAACTGGCGGGCCGTATAACGGCACAGATAGACGATCTGCATCTGCAGCAACATGGTGATGCCATGGGCTATTTCGGCATGCTGGAGGCCGAGGATAATGCAGAGGTATTCGGCGCGTTATGCAACGCGGCCGAGAACTGGCTGCGAGAGCGGGGGATGCGCCAGGTGCGTGGCCCATTCAACCTCCATATCAACGAGGAAGTCGGCCTCCTGGTCGATGGATTCTCCACCCCCCCGTTCGTCATGATGGGCCATGGCCGGCCCTGGTACGGGAGCCGCGTCGAAGAGCAGGGTTACGTCCCGGTAAAAGATTTGCTCGCCTACCACGTGCGGCCCGATTTCGAGGCACCCCGTGTCATGACCAGACTTGCAGAGCGGGTGTCGCAAAAGGTGGTAGTGCGTACTCTGCGGCGCAAACAGCTGGCGCAGGAAGCGGCGATTATGCTGGAAATATTCAACGACGCCTGGGCCAACAACTGGGGATTTGTCCCCCTGGCACATGACGAATTTCTGGATACCGTCAAGACTCTGACGACATTGATGCCCGATGACTACGTGCAGATTGCCGAGTATGAAGGGGAGCCTGTGGCCTTTATCGTTGCCCTGCCGAATATCAACGAGGCAATCCGGGATCTGGGAGGCAAACTGCTGCCCTTCGGCTGGGCCAAATTGCTGTGGCGCCTGAAGGTACGCCACCCTCGCACGGCGCGGGTGCCGCTGATGGGCGTGAGACAGGAATTCCAGCACTCGCGACTGGGCCCGACGCTGGCATTTATGGTCATCGATGCGGTGCGCAAGGCCCTGCATGCCCGGGATGTCACCGATGTGGAAATGGGCTGGGTGCTCGAGAACAATGACGGCATGCGCAACATCATCGAGACGATTGGCGGTGAGGCCTATAAGCGCTACCGCGTATATGAAAAGATCCTGTGAGAATCTTATGCCTCTTAATACTGATTCCCGTCCAATGATAGCCGTGGTTCTGGCGGGGGACCGCACCAAGAAAGATTCACTGATCAAGCACTCCAGGGCAGGCTGCAAGGCCCTGATCGAGATCGACGGTATTCCCATGGTGCGCAGGGTGCTGAACGCACTGCAGCAATCAAGGGCGGTGTCTAAAATCGTGCTGGCAGGCCCGGAGGCCCACGAAGTTGCGATGGATAAACCGCTCAGTGAACTGATCGCCAGCGAGGAAATAAGCTGGTATGCCCCGGAGGCCAGTCCCAGTGCCAGTGCCTATCACACCATGCAGTCACTGGAGCCTGATACGCCGGTCCTGTTGACAACCACCGATCACCCGCTGCTTACGCGGGAGATCGTGGATGCATTCAGTCGCCAGAGCCTGGCCGATGATGCCGATGTGACTGTGGGCCTGGCGCCCTATGCCCTGATTACTGAGGCTTATCCGGGCATAAAGAAAACGGTGTTCCGGTTCAGTGATGGCGATTTCTGTGGTTGCAACCTGTTCGCCTTCCTGACGCCGGAAGGGCGGCAGGCAGCCAGCTTCTGGCGCAAAATCGAACAGCAACGCAAAAAGCCGCTGGTTCTGATTGGCCTGTTGGGCTGGAGGATGGTATTGCGCTACCGCCTGGGGCTGTTGTCGCTGGAGGAAGCGCTGTGCAGGCTCGGTAAACGCCTGGGCCTGCGTATGCACGCAGTCATCCTGCCGTACGCCAATGCTGCCATAGATGTGGATTCGATTGCCGACCTGGAACTGGTGAGCGACTTTCTGGCCGACCGTCGCGAAACAACGCTCCCCTTCAATTCCGAATCAACTTCAGGGACCGCTGGCCCTGTGCGGTGAACTGGCCCAGCGTGCTGTCATAGCCCCGGGATTCGATGTCCACCGCCCAGCCGTCCGCCGTCCTCGCCACCGCGCAGCGGTTGTATTGCGCCACCTCGGCGCCATGCAACCCCGCGGCCGATGCGGAGGGGACAGCCAGCATCGGTACCTTTCCGTGGCGGGTTTCCAGTTCGCGGTAATGGGCCCGGTGGCCGTGTCCGTGCAACACCAGTTCCGCCCCGTGGGCCTTGATAAGCGCCTCCAGGGCAGCAGCATCTGTGAGTCGCTTGCGCCATTTTTCGGTGCCCGTCAGCGGCGAGTGATGTAGATATATCACCCGGAACAGACCTCGTTTGCGAGTTGCTTCGAGCAGTCGGGGCAGGCGCTCCAGCTGTTCCTTTCCTACGGTTCCGGTTGCCATGAATGGCTGGGTCGGACAGGCGCTGGAGAGGCCGAGGTATGCGACAGCGCCGCGGACACGCAGGCTCGGAAATCGTGGTGTGACCGGCTCGTCCGACGCCAGGTAGTCGTCCCAGAGCGCAAACGTATCTTGCCAGGCGGCCTTCACCAGGGCATCGTGATTACCGGGCACTACCGCTACCTGGCGTGGATCGCCAAGTTGCTGCAGCCACGCCCGCGCCTCGGCGAACTCCTGGGGCAAGCCGACGTAGGTGAGATCACCCGTGATCAACAACTGTTCCACCGGACAGGCCTGCAGGTCATGTTGCAGCGCAGTCAATACTTCCCGTCGATGTTCGTAGCGGCGCTTGCGCCGCCAGGAGAGGTACCCCAACAGCCGTTTGTTCAGCAGCTGCCTGCCCTTGACTCCTTCCAGGGTCGTCAGGTGGGGGTCGGAAATATGCGCGAAATGCGCCTGCATGCCGTTGAGTTCAAACCCGGTGAATGATGGCGCCCGCAATGACTACCTCACCGTGCAGCGGACCGTTGCCTGTGATCAAAAGTTTCTCCATCAACCGTGCTGCCTGGTGCCGATCAGCCCGGTGTCCACCAGCCCGGCATAGCTCGAAATTATGGCGTCGACTTGCGCGCTGCTGTGGGCTGCACTGATGCTGTTGCGCAGCAGGGACCTGGTCGATGGCGAAGCCGGCGGCACCACCAGGTTGACATAGATCCCGGCTTCCATCAGCGCGTTCCAGCAGTTGATCGCCTGGGTGCGGTCTTCCAGTGAGACCGCCACAACGGGGCTGGGGGAGGGCCCAACCTGGAGGCCAAGTGCCTGCAGCCCACGGTACAGGCGCCTGGCATTGTCCCATAACTGGCTGCGCAGTCCGGGCTCGTGCTGCAGGATTTGCAATGCCTTGCGCGTGGAGGCCACGATCATCGGGGAGGACGATGCTGTGAAAATATAGGAGCGGATGCAGTAGCGGATGGTTTCCAGCTCGGGATGCCTGCTCACGCAGTACCCGCCGGTTCCACCCAGGCTCTTGCTGAAGGTTCCGGCAATGAAATCGGTCTCATTCTCTATCCCGGCAGCCTCGGCCGCGCCGCGACCATGGGTGCCCAGCACCCCCATCGAGTGCGCCTCATCGACGAACAGCCAGCCGCCGTATTCCCGCTTTACAGCAGCAATTTCCTGCAGCGGGGCCGTGTCTCCAAGCATACTGTATATGCCTTCGACCACGATCAGGGTCTGGCTGGCGCGCTCGCCCAGACGTCGCAGCCGCCTGGCCAGGTCATCAGGGTCATTGTGCTTGAAGCGGATGATTTCGGCGCCACTGAGCTGTGCGCCGGCGTAGATGCTGGCATGGCTGTCAGCGTCCAGCAAAAGGACCTCGCCAGGCCCCGCCAGGGTGGCGCACATACCCATGGTGGCCGCATAGCCGGTGGTAAAGATAATCGCGTGATTCACTCCATGGAAGGCGGCCAGCTCACTCTCCAGCATCTGGTGCTCGCTGAAGGTGCCATTCGCCAGGCGCGATCCAGTGGTGCCGGTTCCCCAGTTTCCCGCTGCTTCCTGGGCGGCGCTGATGCAGCGTGGGTCAAAAGACAGTCCCAGGTAATTGTTTGTGCCCGCCAGAATCACCTTGCGGCCATTAACCATGGCCTCGGTGGCAGACAGGATTTTCTCGGTGACCGCGCCAAAGGGGACGACATTCTGCGCCTTCAGTTCAGCCTGAAATCGGGCCATGTGTTCGAATTTTTCAAACAGCATGGTGGTCAGGCGTCCAGTTCACGCAATTTTCGGGCGAAGTCTCCCAGGGTAGAGATATCCGGAAGTAAGTTGAGGGCAATGGAGATGTCGAACTGATCCTCGATTTTTTCAACGAACTCCATGACTTCCAGCGAACTGAGACCGATATCCGCGACCAGTTCGGTGGTCTCGGACAGGACCAGGTCACCCTTGCTATGCCCCTCCAGCAACGAGTACATGAAGTCCAGGTAGTCCTGATATTCGGTCATGACTGCTAAGTCCTTGTGGTAGCGCCGATGAGCCGCTAGATTGCGAAAGACGAAACTATAACGACGGAAACCGGGCAATGCCAGTAGTTTGGCTGATAGATGCATACCGCGAGGGCGAACGAGCACAGGTTCGCGCCCTGGTGCAGGCATTGGGCTGGCCGTGTGAAACCAAGCGGCTGAGTTATCGCAAATATGACCTGATCACGCACCTGCTGCCTGGCGGGTCGCTACGCGGTATTCACCGCGCGAGCCGTCAGTCTCTGCAGCCGCCATGGCCTGACGTGGTTGTTTCCTGCGGCGTCCGCAACGAGCCCGTCTGCCGCTGGATAAGAGAACAATCGGGGGGTGCGTGCCGCTATGTGCACATCGGCCGGCCCTGGGCCGATCCCGCACTGTTCGATCTGGTTATCACCACACCGCAGTACCGCGTGCCCAACCGCGAAAACGTGGTCCGCAACGAGCTGACCCTGCACCAGGTAAGCCAGTCACGGATGGCGCAGGGGGCTGTCGAATGGAAGGATACCTGGCGGGATTTACCGCGACCCTTGATCGCTGTCATGGTGGGTGGCAACAGCGGGCCATTCACGCTGGGCCCCAGGGCGGCCGCCCGACTGGGACTGGAGGCCTCGAAACTCGCACGGGATTCCGGCGGCTCCCTGTTGGTAAGTACCAGTTCACGCACTTCCACCAGGGCGACCGATGCCTTGCAGCAGGCGCTGGACGCACCGCACTATTGGCATGTCTGGCGCCGGGCAGAGGGACCCAACCCCTACTGGGGGATGCTGGGGCTGGCCGACCGTTTCATTGTTACTGCTGACAGTATCGCGATGCTTTCCGAGGCCTGCGCCACCGGCAAGCCGGTCGACATGTTCGACCTTGGCGGCATGCGCGAGGGCGTGGATCAGCCGCGCGACTTCCGGCTTGGCGGTCTGTTGTACCGGGCCCTGATGAAGTGGGGATGGCCGCCCCTGTCGCGCGATATAAGCCTGGTACACAAAGCGCTGGTGGCCTCCGGCCGCGCGGCCTGGTTAGGGGGCGAGCGACGGCCCTTACAGGAACAGGACTCAACCGACATGGCGCGGGCGGTCAGGGCGGTAAAGGGTCTATTTGTAGAGTTTGGCGACGCCAGCTGCGTCGACTAGCTGGGCCGTGCCGGCTCGCAAGTAGTAGACCCGGCTGGCCGCATGCACCATGGCGCGGTTGTGCGAGATAGCCAGTATGGAAAGCTGGCCCGTCAGGTTTTCCAGGGTTCGCCGGATGGCGTCCTCGCTCTCGTGGTCCAGGGCGCTGGTGGCCTCATCCAGAATCAGCAATCGCGGTTTGTTAACCAGCGCCCTGGCTATTACCACGCGCTGGCGCTGGCCGCCCGACAGTTTGCCGCCACGTTCACCGACCATTGTTTCGAGACCGTCGGGTAGCGCGGCAACGAAATCGTATGCACCGGCGGCGCGCAGGGCCCACTCTACATCCGCCTGTTGCAGTGTCGGATCGCCCAGGGTTATGTTGCGCATGATGGTATCGTGCAACAGGATTGTTTCCTGCGGTACATAGCCGATCATTCTGCGCCAGGCCTGGATATCCACCTCCTGCAGCGGTTTGCCATCAAGCGTGATGGTTCCCGCGTTTGGGCGTATCAGGCCGATCGCCAGGTCCACGATAGTGGTCTTGCCGGAACCTGACGACCCGATCAGGGTGGTGAACGCACCCGCCTCGATGGTCAGCGACAGGTTCGTCAGGACCGGGTGCCGACCGTAGCCGAAGTCAACGTCGCGAAATTCCAGCCGCTCATTGAAACTGGGTGGAATACCTCCGTCGAGTTTCTCTTGCTCCTGCTGCGCTTCGGCAATGGTATGTTTCAGTGCCCAGAATGCGCTTTCCCCCTGCACCAGTTTCTGGTACTGCTTCTGCACCTTCCCGAGAAAGGAAAAGGTCCTGCCCAGCGCGGTGACCAGCACCATGACCATGGGCAGTTCCATGTTGTAAACCGCGAGCGCAAGGTACATACCCAGTGCGATGAATATGGCAAACATCAGCTCCTGGGTAGAGTCAAGTAGTGCCATACTCAGCACCTGGCGGCGTAGCGCCTTGTTGATACGCGTGGTCTCTTTCGAGAGTACCCTGTCGGCAAGGTGTACCCGCGCCATGGCCTTGAGCGGTTTGACGGACTGCAGGGTGTCCGTGAGAGTGGTCATCAGGGATGTCATCAGCCTGGTTTGCCGCTTGCCGGCCTTGCGCGTGATGCGCACCAGGAAATGGGACAGGCCGATCACGACCACCCCGGCAAGCAGGGCTATCAGGGTGGCGCGCCATGACAGCGCCGTTGCCACGAAGCCATAGATAACAGCCTGGATCAGGTAGGTGATGGCGGTGGCGCCGTTGACAAAAGATTGCGAAGACCGGCTGGCCTCTGTTGCCAGCGCGTTGGTCAGCTTGCCCACCGGTTGATGCAGAAAGTACTCCCACTTGCTGCGCAGCACAGCCCGCAGCATCTCCAGACGCAAGTCGGTTGATACCTGTGCGGCGGTATAGCCCACTTCGCGTTGGGCCAGCAACAGGAACAGGCTCTTCAGCAGTACAACCCCCACGATGATGAGCAGCAGGTTGCCGAGCGTAACGCTGATACCGAGAGCGCCGAGTGTGTCCAGCACCACGCGCTCGAAGTCATTCTGTATCGCGACTCCCGCACCAGGCAGCCCGGTGCCGGAGCCTGCACCCGCCGCGATATTGAGCAAGGGTAACAGTGCGGACAGGCCTATCCCCTCGGCG